>JAIRQX010000109.1 GCA_031256375.1 Deferribacteraceae bacterium | reverse complement strand
CCGTAATGCCGAGGGCTGCAATTATTTCATCAACGTTTGCGTTTGAAAGTTTTTCAACATCATCTATGCCATGTTCTCTCAGTTTTGCGATTTTATCTGAATTAAGCTGGGAAAAGTTTTCAAGACTGTATATTTCATAAAATCTGCGCAGCTTCTCTTCCTGCTCCAGCATACGACCTTTGCGTATTTCCTGATATTCGGTTTCACTGAGTATGTCAAGCCGCCATTCTGTGAGCATGGCGGCAAGTTTAACATTTTGCCCCTTTTTGCCTATAGCGAGGGAAAGCTGATCGTTAGGCACCACAAGTTCAATAATCTTTTTGTCTTCAAACACATTGGTAAGCATTACATGGGCGGGGCTAATGGCGTTACATACAAACTGAATCGGATCCGGCGACCACTCAACAACATCTATCTTCTCATTTTGCAACTCTTGGCTTATAGCGTTAATTCTGCTCCCTTTAACGCCTATACAGGCGCCGACAGGGTCTATGTTGGAACTGGTTGAGTAAACAGCCACTTTAGCCCTTTCACCCGGTTCCCTTGCAGCGGCTTTTATCTGAATAATCCCTTCAAAAACTTCGGGGATTTCAGCTTCAAAAAGTTTTACAAGGAAGTTCGGATGTGTGCGGGAAAGTATAAGCTGCGGCCAGCCTTTGTTAGTGGTATTGCGTATCTCCAAAAGCAGCGCGCGGAAATATTTGGAATGTTCGCGGAAATCACGGGGGATCATTTCCCATCGGGGTATAATCGCTTCAACTTTGCCGAGGTTTACAACAAAGCTGTCTTTTTCCGTCTTCAAAACAGTGCCGTTTACAATTTCACCTATTTTGTTTTGGAACTCATCCAAAATGGCAACCTTTTCCGCATCGCGGAGATGTTCCATAAGGCGTTGTTTTGCCACAAGCGCCGCCTGCCGCCCCAACTCCTCAAGAGAGGTTTCTACCATGAGAATATCACCCAACTGAGGATCTTCTTTATATTTTTTCGCGTCTTCAAGAGAAAGTTCAAACCAGTTGGTAACCCCGCTTTCAGACACCTCTTTGGGAATCTTTATATTTATCTCGCCATGCTCAAGGTCTATCTCAATATCCGGTTCCAGCCCTTTGCCGATGCGTTTAGCCACCGCGGCGGCGACGGCCTCTTTAAGAGCCTCTGCAAGAACGTTTCGCGATATACTTTTTTCGCGTCCTATTTCATCAACTACCCTAATTAAGTCTCTGCTCATATATAATTTCCTCTCGTGAAGCTACCACCGCCTTTGCCGGAGGTAACACTCAATCGCTTCGCTCCTCTGCGCCGGAGTGAATGTTTCGTTGTATGCTATTATATTTCCACCTCAGCGTTAGCCTTGGCAATTCCGTCTATCTCTATAATAAAACTGTTTCTCTCTTCTTCCGCGTATATGGTAACTGCGCCGTTTGAAACATCTGTTATGCGCCCTTTATAGCGTTTGCGCCCCGCACTGTCCTTGTCTTTGGTTTGAATCCTGCACAACTTTCCCTTATGTGACAGAAATTCCTTTGCGCTGCGGAGAGGTCTGTCAATTCCAAGCGATGAAACCTCTAACCGGTAATGCTCATGAGGGACGAAATTTTCACCCTGCTCATCAACCCACTCAGATATAAGTCGGGATATGGCGGCACAGCTATCCAAATTAACAGCCCCGTCAAGGTATATACGCAATACCTTCCCTTCCTTCTCCCTCTTAAAAATTATATCGTATATTTCTAAACTGTACCGCGCCGCGAACTCTTCAGCTTTCGGACGGAGCAGCTCTGTAAAATCCCTCATAAATATATACCAAAACAATTTCTGTTCAACGCTGATACAAAAAAATGTGGGTATTACCCACATCCATGTCAATATATCATTTTTAAAAAAGTAAATCAAGATATTTTTGGCGATACAGCAGTTTCACTTTTATGATTATTGTATATCAAATAATTATGTGTTTCGTCAAATTGCTATAATTATAGATATTTCCCTAAAGACCATTATATATTAATTCCGCCAATTCTATACGAAGCGGTTCCGCCAATTCCTCAGCTTCTTTTAACCGGTTAATCGCCCATTCATTACCTAAAACGGCATCGGCAAGAGTTCGTGGAGTACGATATTCTTTATCTATTTTTTCCAGTTCATCAAGTATTTTACTCTCACGATCATTCATTACTATATCCCCCATTTTTAACTTTTACGGTTTTCAGATCTTGGACAATATTATTGAATATTTTTTTTATATGCAATATTTTTTTAAAATTTAATAAAGAACGCGTCATGGGATTACTTTAAACTCAATGCCCGTACCGCATTAAGAATTGCTATTACAGTGACTCCCACATCCGCAAATACTGCCGCCCACATGGATGCCAACCCGACGCCTCCTGATACCAATACAATACCTTTTACCGCAAGTGCAAAAACAATATTCTGCCTGGCAATGCGCACTGTTTTTTTTGATATTTTTATGACTGTAACTATTTTTGACGGCTCATCTGTCATTATTACCACATCCGCAGCCTCTATCGCCGCATCAGAGCCAAGACCGCCCATAGCTACGCCTACATCGGCGCGGGCAAGCGCGGGAGCATCATTAATACCGTCACCGACAAATACCAGCTTGCCGTTCTGACTCCTTTCAATCATAAGTTTTTCCAGGCAATCTAACTTATCACAGGGAAGCAGTCCCGTAAACGCTTTATCAATACCGACTTCTTTGGCTGTCTTTCTTCCCGTTATATCATTATCCCCGGTAAGCATAACAATATTGCGTATCCCCGCCGTTCTGAGGTCTGCAACGGCTTGTTTTGCATCATCTTTAACTTCATCCTCAATACGGATATATCCTGCGTAAACTTTATTTACTGCCAGATGGACAGTTGCGCCGGTATGATTGATACTGTTATAGGCAATTCCCTCCCTTTTCATAAGTTTGTTATTGCCGGCAAGTATTTCACGCCCGTCTGTTAACACACGGACACCGCACCCTGCAATCTCCTCAACGGATGTTATAAGGGAACTTTCAACAACCTTGCCGTAAGCCCGCTTTATAGATGCGGCAATGGGATGTATTGAGTAATCCTCAGCCAGCGCAGCATATTCAAGCAACTTGTCTTTAGGCATATCTACCGGGGCAATTTCGTTTACGGAAAAAACACCTTTGGTAAGGGTGCCGGTTTTATCGAACACAACAATCTCAGCTTTAGCAAGAGCCTCCAGATAGTTCCCTCCTTTTACAAGTACGCCGGATTTGGACGCGCAGCCTATACCGCCAAAAAAACTTAAAGGTACTGATATAACCAGAGCGCAGGGGCATGATACTACAAGAAAGGTCAGCGCGCGGTATATCCAAACGCTGAACGCCTGTCCGGTTATAAGAGGAGGAATAACTGCAAGCGCAAGAGCTACAAATACTACCACGGGGGTATAGAATCCGGCAAAACGGCTAATAAACGCCTCGCTGCCGCTTTTTTTAACGGAGGCATTTTTTGTCATGTCAAGGATTTTTGAAACGGCGGAGTCACCATAAGTCTTAGCCACACGGATAATCAGACGCCCTGTCAGGTTGATGCAGCCGCTTATAACCCCGTCACCCTCCATTACATCGCGAGGCGAAACTTCCCCTGTTAGAGGGGATGTATCAAGGGATGATGAGCCGCTTATGACAAACCCGTCAAGCGGGATACGCTCGCCGGGTTTAACCATAACAGTATCGCCAACGCAAGCCTCCTCCGGAGTAACCCGCACATATTCGCTGTTTTTCAGCAGATTGGCGTAATCAGGACGTATGTTAAGCAAATCAGAGATATTGCGGCGGGATTTTCCCACAGCATGGGATTGGAACAACTCCCCAACCTGATAAAACAGCATCACTGCCACTGCCTCCGGGTATTCTCCCAGAATAAAAGCGCCTATTGTGGCAACAGACATGAGTAAGTTCTCATCAAATATCTTGCCGCGGCTTATATTACGCAACGCCCGCCATACAATGCCGCCGCCTATGATCAGATATGGCGCCATAAATGAGGCCAATTTTATATGTTCAGGTAAAATATATCTATAATGAAGGGGAAGCGCCGCCGCAAACAGTGTTGCCGCAATCAGTATCCGTACAATAAAAAAAATGCCGACCATCAATAATCCTTAACTTTTCTATTAAACTTACAACATAAAGACGATCAATGTCTATAAATGCGTGAAATAATCGCCCCTTTTTTCTTATATTTTTGCATTAAAACAGTTGACATTCCGGTCGCAAAAATTTTAAAAGTTTATTATGAAATGTATCAGATATGTATTGATGATAGCGGTTGTGTTGTCAGCGGCAGGCTGCTCGGCGCAGGAATATGCTTATGATCAATTCAATTTAGGCAATATATACGCTAATGGCCAAGGCGTTCAGCAAGATTATAAAAAAGCGGCGGAATGGTACACACAGGCGGCTGAACAGGGAAATATCAGGGCGCAATTAATTTTAGGTTTTATGTATTATGAGGGTATAGGCGTTAATCAGGATTATAATAAAGCGCTGGAGTGGTATTTCAAAGCGGCAAAGCGCGGGAATGCAAAAGCGCAGGCAAACTTAGGCATTATGTACTACAAAGGTCTTGGCGTTAAGCAGGATTATAAGATAGCGGCTGAATGGTTTTCAAAAGCGGCTGAACGGGGAGAATCACGGGCTCAGCTAAATTTAGCCATTATATATTATGACAGCGTCGGTGTTCAGAAGAATTATAAGAAAGCGGCAAGATGGTATAAGAGAGCGGCTAAACAAGGAGATGCGCAGGCGCAATTAAATTTAGGCTATATGTATTTTAACGGTCAGGGTGTTCAGCAGGATTATAATAAAGCGCTGGAGTGGTATTCTAAAGCGGCTGAACAGGGAGACGGACAGGCGCAGTCAAATTTAGGAAATATGTATGCTAACGGTGAAGGTATTCAGCAGGATTATAAGAAAGCGGAGGAATGGTATCTGAAAGCGGCTGAACAGGGATATACAAAGGCGCAACTTAATTTAGGCGCTATATACATTAACGTTCATAAGGACTACAGGAAAGCGGAGAAATGGTTTTCTGAAGCGGCGAAACATGGGAATGCAAAAGCGCAGGCAAACTTAGGCATTATGTATTATAAAGGCGTTGGCGTTAAGCAGGATCATAAAAAAGCGGCTGAATGGTGTTTGAAAGCGGCTGAACAGGGGGAAACACAGGCGCAATTTATTTTAGGCTATATGTTTGAAAAGGGGCTGGGCGTTAAGCAGGATCATAAAAAAGCGCTGGAGTGGTATTCTAAAGCGGCTGAACAAGGGGATGTAAATGCTAAAAACAAAGCTGACGCATTGATGAAAAACTCAAAAGAGTGAAAACAATTCTTATCGCTGAACTTCTATAGTACCTGTTTTGATTATCAAAAAAATATCTTTTATGTTTATGGCAAAAATGATAAATTAAGAAAGGAGTTTAAATTTTCTTATGAGGTAAGGGATTATGTCGACAGTTTACTATTCGCCGCTTAAAAATAAACCGTCTGTTTCGCCGCTTTCCAAGATCAGTAAACTACTTGTTAGAGCGGGTGCAAAAGATATATATGAAAGAGGCAATATTGTTGCGTTAAAAGTTCATTTCGGTGAATTCGGAAATACTGCTTTTTTACGCCCTATATATCTGCGCCCTGCCATTGAACTGCTAAAAAATTATGGCGCCAAACCTTACCTTACGGATACCAACACACTTTACACCGGAATGCGTATAAATTCCGTAGATCATATACATAATGCCAATCTGAACGGATTTGGTTACTCTACGCTTCAAACGCCCATAATTGTTGCAGACGGTCTGCGCGGGGAGGAGATGCGGGAGACGCCTGTCCCGGGCGGGCAGCTTATAAAACACGCCAAACTTGCCACAGGTATTCTAAACGCAGACGCCCTTCTGGTTATTACTCATTTCAAAGGACACGATTTCACAGGTTTTGGCGGGTCTATAAAAAACCTTTCTATGGGTTGTGCCGCGCGTGCAGGGAAACTGGCAATGCATTCCGTTTCCAGACCGTGTGTCAACCCTCATAAATGCACTGCGTGCGGCAGATGCAAAAGTGTATGTCAGGCGAATGCTATAAAGATATCCCACACCGCCGCTATTACCGAAGAATGTACCGGTTGTGTACGTTGTGTCGGCGCATGCCCGGAAGAAGCTATCAGCCCGAAGTTTGATAACAGCATTGAAAATTTGCAGAAAATGTTGACAGAATATGCGGCGGCGGTTTTAGCTGCGTTTGAAAAACCGGTGATCTGTTTGAATATTCTTATGTCTATGGTACCCTCCTGCGATTGTATGCCCGGTAACGATGAGCCTGCGGTGAAGGACCTTGGCTTTATGGCATCCACCGATCCTGTGGCGCTTGACAGAGCAAGTTTAGACCTGATAATGCATAACTGCGGCGGGGAAAATCCGTTTGCCGCCATTAGCGGCGTAAGCGGCGAAACCCAGTTCAGCCATGCCGAAGCTATAGGTCTGGGAAACAGTAAATATAAACTGGAAAAGATAGATTGATTTCAAAAAATCAGGAAGTATACATATGAAAAAAGTTCTCATAATAATGGCGGATGGTTTTGAAGAGATTGAAGCCGTTACCGTTATTGATTTACTGCGCAGGGCGGATATAGATGTAATTATAGCCGGATTAAACGGCAAATCTGTAACCGGTGCGCACAATATCGTTGTTGCAGCCGACATTGAGCTAAAATCTGTCCTTAAGGCGGAGTATGATATGCTGATCCTTCCCGGTGGCGGTCCGGGTACGGCGGCGCTTGCGGCAAGCAGTGACGTATTAGAACTTATACGCCGCTATGACAGCAAAAAAACTTATATAGCCGCTATTTGCGCTGCCCCAACAGCGCTTGCCAAAGCGGGGATAATGGACGGGCGTGCGGTTACCTCATACCCCGGCACAGAAAATGCGTTTGACAGTAAACTGTATAAAACAGAGGCGGTTGTAATAAGCGGCCATATTATAACAAGCCGCGCTCCCGGCACAGCGGCGGACTTTGCCCTTACCCTGGTGAAAATTCTGGCAGGTGAGAACCGTGCAGAAACGCTTGCCAAGGAGATTTATCATAATCAAAGGAGATAGTGATGTGTGTTGGCATACCGGCAAAGATAGAGGAATGTGACGAAGTATCGGCAATTGTTGATATATCCGGCACAAAACGCGAAATTTCAATGATGACGCTGGATTCTCCCGCAAAACCCGGGGACTGGGTGCTTATACACGCGGGGTTTGCAGTTACGCTACTTGATCCTGAAGAGGCTCAGGAAACGCTCAGAATGATGTTTGAACTGGCTGACAATGACTATCAATAAATTATTCAGCGGTAAAAAATTAATAGACAGCCTAAGAGATGCTATATTCAAAGAGACTTTACCGGATAAAACCTACAGGATAATGGAAGTTTGCGGCACCCATACAATGGCTGCCGCAAAATATGGCATACCATCGATTATCCCTTCAAATATTCAGCTTGTTTCCGGACCTGGATGTCCTGTCTGCGTCACATCTCAGGCGGATATAGATAACTGCATAGAGCTTGCGGCGGATAAAAGAGTTACCGTTGCCACCTTCGGCGATATGATGCGTGTTGTGGGATCCGGCGGAAATTCGCTGTATCAGGCGAAAGCTGCCGGAGCAGATGTCAGAACGGTTTACTCCCCTCTTGATCTGATTAAAATGGCTCGTGAACAGAAGTCCCGCAGTTTTGTGTTTATAGCGGTGGGTTTTGAAACAACAGCGCCGATGGCGGCAGGGCTTGTAAAAACCGCTCACGCCGAAGGGATACGCAACATTTCTATCCTTTCGCTGTGTAAAACGATGCCGCAGGTGTTTGATATGCTGTTGAAAGACAATGAAATCAAGATAAACGGCTTTTTTTGCCCGGGAAATGTTACTGTTATTACGGGGCTTTCAATATATAAACCACTTATGGATGCGGGTATGGCCGCTGTGGTGACAGGGTTTGAACCGGCAGATTTGCTCTCCGCTATATTGGAGGTTATTCGGCAAGTCAACAGTGAAAAATTTTCTGTAGTAAATAATTACAGACGCGCCGCACATGAGTTGGGTAATGTTAAGGCAAATACACTGACATACGAAGTGTTTGAACCGTCTGACGCCAGATGGCGCGGATTTGGGCTTTTGCCATCAAGCGGTTTGTCTGTCAGGGAAAAATATGAGGCGTATGACGCCTTTAAACTATTTGGAATAAACCGGTTCAGGGAGGAGAAACCTACCCCCTGCCGTTGCGGTGATATTTTAAAAGGCAGAATAACCCCGAAAGAGTGTCCTATGTTTGGTAAAACTTGTACCCCGGAAAATGCCGCCGGACCGTGTATGGTCTCCTCGGAAGGCTCTTGCGCGGCATATTACAAATATTCAGCAAGAGGAGGCGGCTGATGGCGGAAATAACCCTTTCCGCCGGAGGAGGCGGCAAAGCTATGGCAAGGCTCATAAACGGCGTATTCCTTAAATATTTCAAAAACAGTGAGCTGCGCGAAATGCGCGATGCCGCCTATATTCTCACTCCTGAAAAAACAGCTTTTTCCACTGACTCGTTTATAATAAAACCTGAGTTTTTCCCGGGCGGCAATATAGGTAAACTGTCAGTAGCCGGCACAACAAACGACCTTGCCTGTTCAGGCGCCGTTCCCCTTTACCTGAGTTGCGGCATGGTTATCCCTGAGGGTTATGATACAGAAAAACTGGAAAAAATTGTTTCCTCAATGGCGGAAGCTGCCGGCGAAGCTGAGGCGGAAATAGTAACCGGAGATACAAAGGTTGCGCCAAGGGGAGACCTTCAGGGGCTGATAATAAATGTCTCGGGAATCGGAAGAACGGAGGCGGAATGGAATAATTACTCTGCGGTAAAGGCGGGTGACTGCGTAATAATTTCTTCCGATATAGCCCGTCACGGCGTTTCAGTTTTACTGGCAAGGGAGGAACTTGGTTTTTCAGGCGGTATTGAATCTGATTGCAATGTTCTTTGCAAAATGCTGCAAACTTTATATGGTCTGCGCGTACATTTTGTACGGGACGCCACCCGGGGAGGCGTTGCCGCGGTATTGAACGAGATATCTGAACGCTCAGGGCTGGGAATAACAGTTCGAGAAAATGATATCCCTTTACGTGATGATGTAGCGCACTTTTGTGATGCTTTAGGTTTTGATCCGCTTGCAGTCGCAAATGAAGGCGCTGTGATTATTATAACTGAAAAAGATGACGCGGAAGCGGCGCTGGAAAGAGTGCGCAAACATCCTGCAGGCAGAAACGCGGCTATATGCGGATATGTCCGGCAGGATGCAGGTGTAATTATGGAAACATCTGTCGGAGGAAGGCGTTATATTGAGATGCCGCTTGGTGAAATTTTACCGCGTATCTGTTAATTAAAATTTATGGTTAATTTTATAGATTGGGATAAAACACCTTTGATACCGGCTGTAGCGCAGGATACGGAAACAAAAGAGGTTCTTATGCTTGCGTATGTGAATAGGGAGGCTTTGCAGCTCACATTGGAAAGCGGATTTGCGCATTATTACTCCCGTTCACGCGCTTCTCTTTGGAAAAAAGGGAATAGTAGCGGTAATGTTCAATATGTGACAGAAGTGCGCATAGATTGTGATGCGGATACCCTGCTTTACCTGGTAAATCAGACGGGGGTAGCCTGCCATACCGGCAGCAGAAGCTGCTTTTACAGGAAGATAGGCAATGAACAAATATGTAGGGCTTGATTTAGGAATATCTTCCATTAAAGCTGTAGAACTTATTACAAATAAAGAGGGTAAACTGGCGATAAACAACGCATACATTCTGAAATCGCCTCCTGATGCGGTGGTGGATGGCACTATTGTGGATTATCAGGAACTGAGCGGAGATATTGCCAAAGTTTTTATTACCGGCGGTTTTAAGTCAGACGGAGTAGCGCTTGCTCTCAAAGGTTCAAATGTTATTGCCAAAAAAGCCAGAATCCCCTTTCTGTCAAAACTACAGTTGGAGAACGATCTGCATTTTATTCTGGACCAGTATATGAAGATTGATCTTGAAGAATATGCCGTATCTTATAATATAGTTGAAATTGACACGATAAACTCCAATGCCCTGGTAGTATTTGCGGCAATGCGGAAAGATTCCGTATCCGATTACGCCTCATTATTGGAATCCGCACAGCTTTTGACTGAGGTGATGAATGTAGAGGCTTTTGCTTTATGCAATCTTTACTCTTTTATGAAGCTGCCCAGAGATAATGTTTCCCTGATTGCGCATATAGGACATTCTTCAACGCAGTTTGTTTTTCTTAATAAAGGCATCTTTTCTCATCATGAGACATCTGCCAACGCCGGCAGTTACTGTACAACCCTTATCATTAACGCTGTAGGGGTAGCGGAAGATAAGGCTGAACTTATGAAAATATCGCCGGAAGCGTTCCCTGAAGGGGAACTTGTAAAAAAAATTATTACGGAAGGGTTTATCCCCGATTTCATAAAATCCTTTGAGCAGGCTGTAAATATTTACCTTACACTGGGCAATATGCCTCCGGCGCGTATCTTTCTGAGCGGAGGCGGCGCTAAAACCTTTGGTCTGGAAGATGCCTTGAAAGAGCAGACAACATTGGACATTGCGGTGATGAACCCGGGTTCTCATATAGAGATAAACTCAAACGTAGTCCAGCAATTGATGGATAGTAAGCCGGCTATTTTTAATGTCGCCATAGGGATGGTACTGGATTGAAAATTTTTTTTATAGCGGTTCCTTTATAAATTGCTCTGGCGCAGTGAGCGCGGGATGCGCGAACGGAGATAAATTATATGGATAGTATCAGAATCCGCCGTGTGGCTGAGCTTTTAAAACATGAAATTTCGTATATACTGGCAAATGATGTAAAAGACCCCAGAGTGCATGATGTTGTTATTACCGGCGTAAAAGTAACGGCTGACCTCAGCTTGGCGCGGGTATATTTCAGCAGTTATGACAAAAAGTCGCTTAAAGATTTGGAAATAGGTCTTAGCAATAGTAACGGGTATATCCGGAAAAAACTTAAGACTGCTGTGCATATGAAAAAGCTGCCTCAGCTTGTTTTTGAGACGGACAGATCCCCTGAAGAGGCCGGGAGACTTGATGAGTTATTCCGGCAGATCAGCGGGGAAAATGAGGGAAATGAGGTATGAACGGCGTAATTAACGTCTGCAAAGAGCCGGGAGTAACATCTTTTTATGTAGTAGCGCAGATTCGCAAGATTTTTAAAGTAAAAAAAGCCGGTCATACCGGTACTCTTGATCCTATGGCGGAAGGGGTGCTGCCGGTATGTCTGGGGCATGCGACAAAGTTTGCGGAATTTCTGACGGCGGAGGACAAACAGTATATCGCACAATTCAGATTGGGCATAGCCTGCGATACTTTTGACACAACCGGCGCTGTTTTGCGTAAATCTGACCTCCATCCTGACGAATCCTCTGTCCGCGCAGTTCTGGAAAGTTTTATAGGGGAACCGGAGCTGACGGTCTCCGCTTTTTCCGCTAAAAAGATAGACGGGTTACGCGCCTATGATCTGGCGCGCAAAGGGAAATTACAGGATGCCGGAACAGCTCCGATGAAAATATTTAAAATTGAGCTTTTGTCGTATAACTATCCCGTGGGTATTTTTGTAATTGATTGCGGTAAAGGCGTTTACGTACGCAGCGTAATAAACTGTATGGGGGATAAGCTGGGGTCATTTGCCGCAATGAGCGGTCTTATGCGCAGCCGTAACGGACAGTTTCACATCAAAAACGCCCGTAAACTTGCCGATATAAAACAGATAGCGGACTCCGGCAGGAAATCGGAGCTTGTAACGCCTGTCCAGGATGTTTTAAATCTGCCGAAAGCCGTAATTAAGGATAAAATATATAATGCGGTTATGCACGGTATATCGCCGAAAGCAGCGGATTACCAATCGCTGCCCGACGCATACGATTCAGGGATGTGTCTGCTGCTTACACGGGAAGGGAAACTGGTTGCTTTTGGGGATATCCAGAAAGAGTCACCTGTTCCGGTTAAACTGTCAAGAGTTTTTCAATAATTTTTGTAATTCTATTGCTAAAATTCATATTTTCAATATACTTATGCCATGTTTGCCGTTTCAAAACGCGTAAAAGTTATTTTTTTTATGGTGGTGGCGATTGCAGTCCGTCATACTGAGGCTTATTCGCAGGAGCTTCTCGTATTCAAAGATGAATTTCACACGGAACTGTTTCTGCGTATCGATCCGGATGAAATTACCGCCGTAGCGAGGGATGGTCCTCAATCTGTGGCGGTCAGTTTCAAAAAAAATATTAAGACGCCGTTTAATCAGAAGATGGACGACCCTTTTATAGACAATGTATCAGGGAGTGGGCGCAGGGCTGTAATAAATTTTAAATCCAATGCCGATTACGCTGTGTTTAACGATGCCAAAGGACTGCGTATTATCGCCACACACATGAAAGCGCAGGATGACGTGCTTTTGAGCTATGGAGTTGGCGCGCCTATGCTTCGTAAAGAGAATAGGTTTACCGAAGATCCCGTGTTGGATGCGATATTCAGGGAAAGCGAAGCTCTGATCCGCACAAAACAGCCGTATAAAGCGGCTGAAAAGCTTAAAATGATGATAGCCTCCACAAAAAACAATTTTTATAAACAGGATGCGCTTTTCCGGCTGGGCGCATTATATATGGATTTAGCGCAGTCCAACCGCAATATGTATGTTGAAGCGTCACTCACTTTTGATCAATTAATTAATGAATACCCTGACAACAACAGAATGCCTCTGGTGCGGCAGCTTAACGCTATGGCTAAAGAGCGGCAGGGGGACAATATATCGGCTGCCAACGCATATTATGATGTTTATAACACATCTTCAGACGCGGAAACCAAACGGACAGCCCTTGAAAAGGTAGGCGATTTATTCCTTGCTGAAGACCGCTGGGAAAGAGCCGTTGAGGCTTATGAGCATTATCTTGATGAATTTAAAACCGGTAATGAACGGATATTACACACTCTCGGTGAATTGCACCTTTCAAAACGGCAATATGATAAAGCGTATGAGCTGTTCAAAAATGTACCGCCGGAAATAATCGCGGAAACCCTCGGGCCCTCCAATCTTTTTAGTTTGGCAAAAATATTTGAAGAGAGAGGGGATTTCAATAAAGCGCTGCCTCTATACACACGGCTGATATCCGATAACGTCACGGAAACGCCGGAGTCGCTTTATCGCGTGGCGCAGATGAGAAAAACAAATGATGATATGGAAGGGTATTCCAGGCTTCTCAAAGATCTCAGCAGAATTTTTATTGAAACCGAACATGGTCTCACAGCGCTTGTTGAATACGCAGAGCTTCACTATCCCGAAAAAAGCACAGATGAGTGGAAAAGCGAACTGGAACCTGTTTATCAGGCGGAAGATGCGTACAATCTGGTGCCCCGGGCACAGCTTGTGCTGATAAAATCGCTTTACAGAGAGGATGATCCGGTAAGGCTTATCCCTACTATAGACAACTATGTTATTGCTTACCCCGAATCTCCGGAGTTGCCTTATCTCGCCCACATCAAGGAAGACATGGTTTATACCACGGCAATTAACGCCCATGAACAGAAACAGTATGCGAAAGCGCTGACATACTACCATCAGTTGCTTGATGAATTTCCGGAATCCCCCAGATGCCCTGATGTTGTGCAGTTTATAGACGACATACATTTTGCCCGGGCAAAACAACTTTTTGATGACAGATGGTTTCGTGAATGCAGAGCGGCAACGGAAGTAAGAATTCTCACCCCGCCGGACGCGCAGCCCCGCTGGCGTAAATTATGGGAAGACGCGGTTTATCAGTATATTTTGACAAATACCGGTGTTCTTCCTGAAAAATCAATCCGTTTTAAATGCCGTGAATATCTGACATTTGTTCCGGACGGGATATACGTAAATCAGATAAAGCAGATCCTTTTGGATTCGTTCAGTCTGCCTTTCAAGCAGGCATACGAAGATGAAGATGACCCTGATGTTATTGTATTATATGAGGAAAATCAAGGTTGGCTGGATTTGTGGTTTGATCAGGAGTTTTCAAACCGCTCTAAGGTAATGACTACAACCTCCCTTATGCGCCTGAATGTACGGGATAAAGCGGCGGAGCTTTTCAGATCAATTACCCCTATGCTTTCAAAGGAATATGCCCTTCTAGGGTTCGGGTTGTGCCAAGACAATATACTTTACGATATCAACAACTTCGCGCCGGACGATTTTACTGCGCTTGTTGATGATACTGATCAGTGTAACGACCCTGATTATTCCCTCTCAATGATTAAACGGTACGCGCGCGATCCCAAGACGGCGCTGAAAGCTCAGTACAAGCTGCTTAAAAACATCCCCGATGACAGAAAACGGGAAAGACTATTAAATGACGCGTATGTCACCCTTTCAGAGAACGAAGCGTCAAGGTTTAACGGCTACGAGGAGGTTTATCTGGACACAGGAGTCCTAAGCTTTAAGAAAAACGATTATCAGGGAGCTATAGCGCCGCTTAAAAATTATGTGGACACTACAGGTGACAGCAAAAGTGAAAAAAAAGCTGAAGCTCTTTACTATCTAGGTAAATCACTTATAGCGCTTAACGAACAGGACAGAGCTTTTGAATACTACAAGCAGCTTACCGACTCCATACCCGAATCTATATTTGCTGGTATGGCGAAAGGTGAGATGGAGGACAGCGCTTGGAGAAAAAACCTGAACAACAGATAGTTTCCCAATCTGTAAATGTGGAGCTTCTCAGTCAGGCTATGGAGGCGTTTAATGCCGCCACAGTAAAACTTCAGTCCTCTTATGAGCTTTTGCAGGACGAGGCGCGCAAATTGCGTGAAGAGATAGAAGATAAAAACCGCAGACTTTCAGATATGTCAAAACTTCTGGAAAGCGTTTTAAACAACACTCATTCTTCAATTCTGGTTATTGACGTAAATGGCGGTATGATTATAAACAACCGCGCGGGAGACCGTCTTTTGACGGAATTCGGAGAGGAAGAGGTTTACAAAATGCTCAGATCTCTGCCCTCCGAAGGGATATTTGATTATGATAACGGCGAAGGGCGCTACTTTAATATAAGCGCCGGCAGGTTAGATTCTGAGAACTTTAATGGTACGGTATTTGTCGTGGACGATATTACAACGCTTAAAAAACTTGAATGGGAAAAACAGCGGGGGGAGAAACTACAGCTTATGGGTGAAATGGCGGCGAATATTGCCCATGAAATACGAAATCCTTTGGGTTCTATGGAGCTTTTTGCCTCACTTTTAGAAAGGGATCTTGACGGCGATCCGGACAGAACAAAATATACAACAAGTATTGTCAAAGCTGTTCGCGCTATAAACAGTATTATATCCAACACGCTGCTTTTTACAAAAGAGGTGCAGATAAAAAAAGAGCGCCACCTTCTTGCGGATATAGTGGATGAGGTTGTGCTCTATCTTCAGCACACACTGAAAGACAAACGGGTTTTAATAGCCAATAAACTTAATGAATCGCACACTGTTTACTGCGACAGGGAACTGTTCCGGCAGGTTGTGATGAATTTGGTGCATAACGCTGTGGACGCGGTAAACGAAAACGGAACTGTTACGCTTGAATCGTTTGAGGATACGGGGGGGCTGCATCTGCACGTAACGGATAATGGCGGAGGGCTTTCTACGTCAATGCGTCCGAAGCTGTTTATGCCTTTTCAGACGTCAAAAGCAAAGGGTACGGGACTTGGGCTTTCTATCGCGTATAAGATTATGCGGGCGCATGAAGGGGATATTACTGCGGATAGTGACGGTAAAAGTTACACTAGGTTCGTTGTAACAATGCCTGCGGAGAAGGTAAATGGATAATAAAAAGATACTTATAGTAGATGACGATGATAATATGCGCGAAGCTATGAGAGAAACAATCAAACGTATGAATGTTGCGGAAGTTGATACGGCGGTGAACGGCAGAGACGGTTATGCCAAAGCCACAAGCGCCATTTACGATTTGATTATAAGCGATATGCGTATGCCTGATATTGATGGTTTTACCATGTTTGAAATGCTTAAAGTCACGGGAATAGGCGCTCCGGTATGTTTTGTAACCGCGTTCGGGACTGTTGCGGGAGCTGTGGAAGCGTTGAAAGAGGGCGCGTATGACTATATTCTGAAACCTTTTTCGCCTGAAGTAATAGAAGAGCTTGTCCGGCGAACATTTGAGCTTAAAAGCGCAGATGCGCTCAAACCTGTTGAAAAGCGGGGCGCAATATATAAAAGCGCTTATATGGCGCACGTATTCAGCCTTGCAAGAGATGTGGCGCGCAGCGAGGCTACTGTTCTTATAACCGGTGAATCCGGCACGGGCAAAGAGGTGCTTGCGCGTTTTATACATGAAAACAGCATTCATTCTTCAGGACCTTTTGTTGCCATTAACTGCGCCGCAATTCCTGACAATCTGCTTGAAAGCGAACTTTTCGGATATGAAAAGGGGGCATTCACCGGCGCCGCAAACAGAAAGATCGGAAAGTTTGAGATCGCTTCAGGGGGGACAATTTTACTGGACGAAGTCGGAGAAATTCCTCTTCATTTACAGCCTAAACTTTTGAGAGTTTTGCAGGAAAAGGAAATTGAACGTCTGGGAAGTGAAAAAACCCAAAAAATCAATACGCGCATACTTGCCACTACCAACAGGGAGCTGCGGACAATGGCAAATGAAGGTTCCTTCCGTGAAGACCTTTTTTACCGTCTGAACGTAATAAGTATGGAATTGCCCCCTTTACGGGACCGTAAAGAGGATTTGCCTGAACTTGTTAATTTTTTTGTAAAAAAGTACTCCGAGATAAACCATAAACCGTTCAGAGATCTGTCCGAAGATGCTTTAAATGTTTTGACGGAATATGCATGGCCGGGAAATGTGCGTGAACTGGAGCATACTATGGAGAGGGCAACGGTATTAGCCAGAGGAAAAAAGATTGAAGCGGCTGACCTCTTTCTGCATGGCATTACTGTTGACAGTTTCCGCAAAAGACAGGCGGAGCCGCTTGCGGAACAGGACGATGATACGGTAAAAAATACATATGGCGGCGGGGGCAATAACAATAAAGATTCCGGAGAGACGAATCTCCGGACGGACAGTGATTCCCCGTCTGTTTTTAATATGGGCGCGGGTTTAACTATAGCCGATATGGAGCGTGAACTTATCCTGAATACGCTACGCAAGGTGGAATGGAACCGAACCAGAGCCGCTGAAATGCTGGGGATTACGGTGCGAACGCTGCGGAATAAACTCAATGAATACCGCGAGGCAGGTATAAACATTGAAGAGCTGCTATAATAATTGACGTAGCTATTATTAAATGTAAAATGACAATATGAATATACCCGAAAGTCTCTATTGGCGGAATAATGAACTTTACCTTCTGGATCAGCGGCTTCTGCCCGCGCAGGAAGAGTACATAAGGCAAAGCGGTATAGAAGATGTCTGGTGTTCCATCAATACTCTGGCTGTGCGCGGAGCGCCCGCTATAGGAATTGCCGCCGCTTACGGTTCCCTGACAGGACTGCATAAAAATTTTTCTCTTTCCGCGGAAGATTTTGGCAACAAATATATATCACAGGCGGAATATCTTATAACCTCCCGCCCGACAGCCGTTAATCTCAGTTATACTTTAAATATTATGATTAATGTTTGCCGTAAAAGCGTGGCGGACAGCGCGGAAAAGTTATATACGGAGCTTGAGGCGCAAGCCTCGGCATTACATAACGAAGACATTGAGATGAACCGCATGATAGGTGTATATGGCGCGGAACTTATATCTAACGGCTGCCGCATCCTCACACACTGTAATGCGGGGGCGATGGCGTCCACAGGGATAGGGACAGCTCTGGCGCCTGTATATACCGCACATAAGAAAGGCATTAAACTGTCGGTGTATGCAGATGAAACCCGCCCTCTTCTTCAGGGCGCGCGTATAACCGTTTGGGAGCTTATGAAAGCGGGGGTGGAAACAACGCTTGTATGTGACAATATGGCAGCCGATCTTATGAGCCGCGGTATGGTTGATTTAGTTATTGTAGGCTGCGACAGGGTGGCTGCAAACGGCGACACGGCTAATAAGATCGGTACGCATACGCTGGCTGTGACAGCGCGGCATTTCGGGATCCCTTTTTATATAGCAGCCCCTTCATCATCAATAGATCAAAAAACAGTAAACGGCGCCGGAATAATAATTGAACAGCGCGCTCAGGAGGAGGTAACCGCTTTTGGCGTTTGTATTACCGCTCCTGACGGCGTTAAGGTTTATAACCCGTCGTTTGATGTTACGCCAAACTCTCTTATAACCGGTTTTATTACGGAAAAGGGAAGAATAACGCCGCCTTACGATTTTTCAGGAGGGGTTTGATTATGAGTAAAATAAGAGCGGAAATATGCGAAGCAGGTCGCAGATTGTACGCTAAAAATCTTATTGCGGCTGCAGAGGGGAATATTTCAGTCCGCGGCAAAAACGGCAATATATGGATAACCCCGTCCGGAGTATGCAAGGGGTATATGACTCCTGATATGCTTACAAAGGTAAGTATGGACGGAAATATTATATGCGGGCGAAATAAACCGTCTTCAGAGATAAAGATGCATCTGCGCGTATATCAACTGCGTGAAGACGCAAAAGCGGTGGTACACGCGCATCCGGTTACGGCAACTGCGCTTGCTTCCGCAGGGATCGCGCTTGACAAAGCATATCTTACCGAAAATGTACTTTCATTGGGAATTGTACCCGTTGCCCCTTTCGCCATGCCGTCAACCGATGAAACGCCGGACTCTGTAACCCCTTTTGTATGCAGTCATAATGCGATACTTTTAGCAAACCACGGAGTTTTGTGCATAGGTAAGACACTTACAGAAGCGGTGTTTCTTGCGGAACATACGGAGGCGGCTGCCAAAACTGCATTTATTATGAAGCTTTTAGGAGCGGAAGATAAAGTTATCCCTCTGGAAAAAGTCGAGCAGATGTCGCGTAACTTCAATTTATATTGAAGTCGCTCCTAATGCTATGTTTTATTGATTGCAATTAAGTATTACATCCAACAGTCTTAAAGACGCGCTGATACTCCAAGTTTAATGTTATTCCAATTCTAAATTAAACGTGCGTTAATTTAGAATTGGAATACACGGCATGGATGCCGTGACAAAATGCTTGGCATTTTGGAAGGCAAGGCAAGATAACACTCTTGCCGTTGCCGGTAAATAAAAATTGCAGGACGCAATTTTTATTTAAAAATGGAATTAGCGTTACTATTTAGGTATTCATTTCCTGTTATCCAGCCATCAGTCTTGACAGTGAAATCTATGTATGGCAATAGATTCCCGCTGACCATGAACCCGACTCGCATCCCAGCCAAACCAAGGAATTCAGCTTTTCCTGTTTTGAATCTCTGGTCTTCCGGCTGTGTTCCGAAAATGATACGCGGAGAAAAAAGCATACCAAATTTATCTGAATAAAACGGATAATCAATAAGCTCCGCTTCAATTGCAGGGAAATAATGCTGATAATTTTGATAATTGTGATAGGTAAACGCCATATTTAAAGACGTATATTTCAGGAATACCTGCGCTGAAACGTCTGTTCCGAATGAGGTAAGCAGATGGCGCATGGCAAAATTCCCTGTAAATTCGCTGTTACCCAGCCGGATATTTCGGATTCCAAATAGCATGGGAGATAAATAGTTTACAAAGCGCCAATTGACTTGTCGTTTTAAATAATTAATACTGAAAAAAGACCCCTGCGTAACTTCATCTATAAATGCCAGATTGCAACGCGGTCTTTTTGTTTCCGTAATTTTCATACGCACCGACAATCTTTGTCACAAGCGGATGACGTACCACATCTTTCTCTGAAAGCTCCACAAAAGCTATCTCATTTACATCCCGCAAAACGTGTATGGCGTTGATAAGCCCAGATTCCTGTTCCCTTGGCAAATCCATCTGGGTTACATCCCCGGTAACCACAACCTTGGAACCAAAGCCAAGGCGGGTCAGAAACATCTTCATTTGAGCTATGGTGGTGTTTTGCGCTTCATCCAATATAATAAAAGCGCCGGAAAGGGTGCGTCCGCGCATAAACGCAAGCGGGGCGACTTCAATAATCCCACGTTCCATAAGCTTTACAATAAGCTCGCTGTCCAGCATAGCGTGCAAGGCATCATGCAGTGGGCGCAGATAGGGATTGATCTTGTCAGCCAAATCTCCCGGTAAAAAGCCCAACTTTTCCCCCGCTTCCACAGCAGGTCTTGTTAATATAATTCTATGAATTTTCTTTTCAAGATAGTAATGTACAGCCATTGCCACTGCAAGGAACGTTTTCCCTGTGCCGGCGGGACCGAAGGCAAAAACCATATCACTATCTTTTATAGCGTTCAGATAAGATTTCTGTGTGCGTGATTTTGGGGAAACATATTTAATCCCTCCGGCAACCTTGATACGCTCTTTGGACATCTCTTTAATGCTTGACGCCTCGCCGCTTTGCGCCATACGCAACGCGGTTTGTACATCATCGGCAGAGATTGGGCGTTCATGTGACAGTTCAAGCAAATAGCGCAATATTTCAATCGTGTCAAAAATATCTTTTTCGTCGCCTGAAAGTGTCAGTTCGCCGCCGACATAGGAAGCCTGCGTACTAAGCCCGGTCGTAATCAGCCGGATATGTTTGTCTTGTTCCCCAAATATTGCGGTTATGTCAGATTCAGGTAGATTAAGTTTACGAAGCATTTTCCGCCCCGGTTTTATCTTTTCCGCCTGCTTTAAAGGTGTTTCTGACATACTCTTCCTCTTGTTCGCGGGTTGTGACAATCCCGTCAATTTTAGCGCATAAAAGATCTTTTAAAATAATCCCCATCATTTTTGATTCAGGTACTCCCATTTCTTTCAGATCGTTCCCATTTATTATGGTATGTACATTTTTGTAATTTTTAATGTACTGCAAGAGTATATCAGACTTTTTAAGATGAACTCCCAGCATAAGCAACTCTTCATCGTTAAGCTTCTTCAAAAAACCATAGATTTGTGATGGTTTAAGAGGTTTCAGAGTTTTCATCTTTTTTGCTGTGAAACGCGATATATTGTAGATATTAAGAATTTTTTTGGCTACCGTATCTTCCGCATTAAGTTTTTTAAGCGCGTTTCTGAATTCATGCGGTGGGCAATCGCTAAGTAGCAGCACATATCTGATATGCCATAAATGCGTATTTTTAGCCATGTACGGAGAACATCTTTCCCAAAGCATATCAAGCAGCCAAAATTGTTTCTGTCTGAAATCAGTTATAGAAAGACCGGGAGCAATGAATTCGAGTAAATCATATCTCTTCAGAAGATATAAAACTGTCAGGTAATGCTGTTCCATCAAAATATATTTAAGTTCTATAAACAGTTTGGAACCGTTAATTTTAGAAATCAGCCCGCCCGATTCCGCATGTTTCATAAGCCTTTCGGTATGGGAGCCTAAAATAAACCCAAATCGTCCTGCAAAACGCAGAGCACGGAAAATGCGCGTCGGATCATCCAGAAAGCTCAATGAATGAAGCACCCTTATCTTTTTATCCAATATATCCCGCTGACCGCCGAAAAAATCAATAAGCTGACCAAAATTATTACCATCTATGCGGATTGCCATAGCATTTATCGTAAAATCACGCCTCATAAGATCATTGCGCAGGGAACTGCTCTCCACTAACGGCGCCGCGCCCGAGAAACCATAATACTCCGTACGGGCAGTGGCAAAATCAATCTTATCACCGGAACGTGTTGTAACAGTGGCTGTTTTATATTTGTCATGCAGAACAAGCGATGCCCTCATCTCTTTAGCATAAATGGTAGCTACAATTGTGGCATCCCCTTCTACCACAAGGTCTATATCTTTTCCCGCTCCCCCCATTAAAAGGTCGCGCACAAACCCGCCAACAATAAACACGCTCATACCCGCATTTTCCGCTATCACGCTGATATCCCTCAGATATTTATAGTACACTGCCGGGAGTTCGCTTTGCAGTTTGTCCGTGACGCTCCTGATACGGGAAAGTCCAAGACGGGTTTTGGCGCCCTCTTCGTAAGTTGATCTTTGTGAAGACTCTTCATGCATAAGACGCAAAAGGTCGGTACGCGTCACAACCCCTATAAGTTTTTCCGCCTCTTCTACAGGAAGCAGTTTTTGGCTGCTGCTGAGCATAATATTTTCAGCCACGCGAAACGATGTGTTTGGGGTAACAGTTTCCATCTCTATCTGCATGAGCAGAGAAACAGGTTCATTTGTTAAACCGTGTTTGATTCCCTGCAATATCTCTTTACGGGAAAGTATTCCTACTGTTTTGCCGTTTTTAGCAACGGGCATATGGTTCAGGTTATGTTTAAGCGTATATTCCATTGCTTCGTTGAAATTGGCATCAGTATCCACATACTTTGCAGGGGAGTTCATTATTTCACGGACAAAACGCACGGGTTTTATATGTTCTCTCAGGGTTATTTTAAGAGAATCCACAGCTTCGTGGAGTTCCATATCTTTTATATTTGCGGAAGCCGCTGAAGGATGTCCGCCGCCGCCGAACCGCGCCACTATCTTTCCGGCATCAACGTTCGGGTTTTTGCTTCTTCCAATGAGAACTATACGCGGACCAGTGCGGACCAGTATGAAAAGAACGTCCAGAGCTTCCATATCCATCATCCTGTGCGTTAAAAAGGCAAGCTCTTCAATATATTCGTCCACAGATGCAAACGAATACGCAACATTAACCCCGCATACGGAAATAATGCCCATATTCATAAGCAGTTCATTCAAAACAAAAACCTGTTCTCTTGAAAACTCCCGTTTGACATAGTCGTTAACAACTGTCACATCGCCGCCGACATCAATGAGCCTCGCCACAACACGCACATCGTCTGCGGTTGTAGTGGAAAAGGTAAGCATTCCTGTATCTTCATAGATAGCAAGCAGATAGAGTGTTGCGTCAAACGGGGTAATTTCATACCCCCCGTTTAAAAGTTTTTCTACAAGTATTGTTGTAGTGGAACCTTTCTGATCAACATATTCACGGTTAGCATTGATATCTTTGGCGTAAGAAGGATGATGATCATAAATAGTAATCTCTTTTGCCAAATCAATAAAGTATGCCAGGGTTCCAAGGCGTTTTTTCTGTTTGCAGTCGGTTATTATGAGATGCTCAATATCTGTGATGGCTTCTATATCATTCGGCTTAATTTTGACAATTTGGGAATATACAGCCGTACCGGCGGCTTTCTTTAAAAAAGCGCAAACATTCGGTTCCGGCTCAACCATAAGCGCAAGCCTGTCACAGCCGTAAAGTCTGTACGCCGCCCATGCGCTGGCAATAGCGTCAAAATCGGCTTTTATGTGTGTTATAATTACCTTTAATCCCACAATTTTATAGTATCATTTTATTTATATCAAAGATACCACCACCCCCAAAATTTTTGCCCATTTTATTAACATAGTGAAAATTCATTGTATTTTTGTGGAAAGTGTTCAATGGTTAATTATTGGCGACCTCCCAAAACCACATCTTTAATAATGTGTGTAAAACAATTATGATAAGTTTGATGTTAAATTATGAAAAAACAAAAACAACGTTACATATTTGGAGAGGAGATGCAACTTGAAAGGC
>JAIRQX010000105.1 GCA_031256375.1 Deferribacteraceae bacterium | reverse complement strand
TTGAGTGAGCCTTTCAAGTTGCATCTCCTCTCCAAATATGTAACGTTGTTTTTGTTTTTTCATAATTTAACATCAAACTTATCATAATTGTTTTACACACATTATTAAAGATGTGGTTTTTGGAGGTTGCCTTCAAGCAATCTCGCTATGGAGGAAATGTATATTTTCTTGTCAATTAGGGTTTTTATCTATTTAAGGCGAATATCCAACTTACGGGACTGACTTCCTGTTTTTCTGCCGAGTTTCTTTCCACTTGCTTTTTTGGCGGCTAATGCTTCTTTTGTTCTTTGTGATATTAAATCCCTCTCAATCTCTGAACCAAGCGAGAAGGCAAACGTGAAAACTTTACTCAGAATATCATCATTAAGAAAGATGTTAAAAGAAACAGATATGCTGATTCGGCTATTATATCAAGGCTGAAGGTAACGGGTTTTATAAATCTGGATGTTGCGTTTTTATCAGGATATAATAGAACATTTAGGCAGACCCTCATATGAGGCAGTATATTATAGCGCTTGCAAATTGCGAGGAACGTCGTTACGAAGCAACCCATTTGTACTTATGACATAACAGGAGATTTGCGAAGACATACGAAAAACAAATTACTCCAGATCATCATCATCTTCCAAATAATACATAATATCTTCACGCAAGTCATATTTTATAGTCAACTCACATAAAAGTGACACTAAATCTTCTTTACTTTGTTGCAAAAGTAATGTCCTAAGTCCACGCCTTTCCCCATGTTGTTTCAACACCGAACCTTGCGCAAGATTTTCACGGATTGCAAAAAGCACAGCGACCTCATGTTTACAATATTCCCCCCAGTCGTAGGGACAATCACAATTGTGCGATATTATTATTTCGTCCGCGTCCAAATGAATTTCTACATCATATGGGATATTTCCTTCTACCACAGCACTATAGTGGTTTTTTGTCTCACACCATATATCTGCTACTAAACCCTTAGCAAAATAGTTTTTGCCACGCGTCAGTATTTTTTCATCGATATTTGATTCAAAATTATTAATATTCATTATTGATTATTGATTTTTAGCATTTTTTTATTATAATACAAAGTAGAATTTTCAAACAGAACAAGGGGGTTGTATATGCAAAATACCACTTACGGAATTTATAGAAAAGGTCAAATCATATTCAGTGAACCTTTGGCGGCTCCCGACGAATCAAATGTTATTGCTGTTTTTCAAGAACTGCTATAAAAACAAGCGCTTACATATTCCCTGTAAAAACATATTTAAGATACTTATCAGCAATAGCTTTCAGTTCATATATTTTATCTTTTGAAGTAGGAGTACGGGTTTTCATTTTATATTGAGGGAAAAAACGTGACAGGTGAAGAGGGATTTCGTTGTTTATTCCCGAAAGCCATTTGCATTCAGCGTCTATCTCGTCTTTACTGTCGTTTAGCCCCTCAATGACAAGGGTTGTTACTTCCAGATGGAGCATCTCCGCCGCTGTCTGTATATTCCCTTTCACAATCTCGAGATCCCCCCCCATCAAACGGTAAAATTCAGGGGAGAAACTTTTTAAATCTATGTTGGCAGCGTCAATATACTCCAGAAGTTTTACAAAGTGAGCGTTATTTATCATACCGTTTGTAACCAGCACATTTTTCAGCCCTTTCGCGCGGGCAAGTTTTGCACATTCATGTACATATTCGTAATTAACGAGAGGTTCGTTATATGTGTACGCTAATCCTATGTTACCGTTTTTGCGTCGGTTTACGGCTTGCGTAACAAGTTCTTCCGGCGTACAGGGAAGCAGATGAATGTCTGTGCCATCAGATGCGGATATATGCCAGTTCTGGCAAAAAGTACAACGCATATTACATCCGTAACTACCCGCAGATAAAATAAAACTGCCCGGATAAAATTTTGCAAGCGGTTTCTTTTCAATAGGGTCAAGCGCCAATCCTGTAAGCAAACCATAAGCGGAGCTGACAATTTTGCCTCCGATGTTGGCTCTGACTTGGCAGATACCCCTTTTGCCTTCCGCGATGCTGCATGAATGCGGACACAGATCACATACGTCTCTCATTTGTGTCTCGTTACTTCAAACCGTTGCAGTGTATATTTTTCACTAATACTAATCCCAGCCTTCTGAAGCGCTATTTCCACCTGTTTTTCCGCCGTATCTACCCCTTCAAGGTTAGGCAGGAGAAGTCCGCGTTTTCGCCCGCTTGTAACTATCACTCCGTATTTTTCAGGATCAAGCGCGTAAAATTCCGTATCCTCTGGTTCTTCCAGTATATCCACGCTGTAAGTAAGCAGCGCCAGTTCATTTCTTTCCACCGGATTAAACCGCGGATCTTCCGCCACGGAGGAACGCGCGTTGCGTATTATCTCTTCCGCAATACTGCCTGTGATCGGCGCTATAGTGCCAATACAACCCCGCAGCATACCGCGTTTTTTGCAGGAAACAAAGACCCCTGCTTTCCTTGACAGCATTTCCGGTAAAAGTCCGTCCGGAAGAGGCAAATTGGAGCCTATTTTCACATAGTATTCCGCCGCCTGCCTGGCAAGGCGCACATAAGTGTCTTCCCGCCCCTTTGTATCCTCCAGAACCTTTCTGTTTATTTCATTGAAACGCAGATCAAAACGTCTTTCAGGGTCACTTCCTTTAACTTTGAAGGCACACACAGCATACCCAACGCCAAACGTACCTTCATAAGACAAAAGAGCGGAATCTACAGCTTTACCGTCCAGCGCTCCCGCCATTATCATGAAAGAGCGCAGTCCGCACTCACCCGCCGCATCTGATAATTTAGGATCAAACGTAAGAAGTTTCAAAAAATCCCCTTCAGACAAAGCATCTGTCAGTTTTTTGTCAAACTCAGGACCTTCGGGGGCAAATCCGTAGGGACCGGAATTTTTTAGCTTATGCGAAAGATCTCCGCTTGCGATAAAAACAACCCGTCTGTTAAGCTCTTCCGTAACAGCAGCAATTAATTTGCCGAATTTGTAATGCTCCAGCGGATCCAGTCCGGAAATACCGGCGCGCACAACTGCATAATCGCTGAACTCTTTATTAACAAAATAGAGTGGGACAAGCGCTCCGTGATCGAGTGATTTATCCTTTTCACCGCTGCTTCCAGCGGAAATATCCGCGGCAGCGGCACTTTTCCCGAGGCATCTTACAAATTCGGCATCGTATTTCACAGATATTTCAGCCCCCCGCACCCCAAACCGGGAAAAATCTCCCTTCGCTTTATCGCCTGGGGAAATATGAAAGTAGTCGGCATACATAATGCTGTGCGGAGAAGTTATTACGAGTGTGTCCGGCTTAAAAACATTTATCTCTTTTGCTACAGAACGAAACGCAGAGGCGGTGTTTTCAATTTTACGCTCCTCCCCTTTGCCCACCTCCGGAACAACGATAGGCGGGTGGGGAAGTACATAAGCGGCAATAATTGGCATAAACGGCTCCTGTAAAAATTTTCTGAAAACAAATTGCGATTTAAAAGTACTATTATGATAATTATAAATATGAATTATGTACAGAAAAATTCCGGAATATAACAAACCACATTTTATTAAATCTATACCGTTATACTAAAAACACGATGTTTTACTGTTGACAATCAGGCAAAAAGTGGTGAATATTAGTCAATTTTATAGGAGGTTCTATAATGAACAAACAGGAACTTGTTGACAAGGTAGCGAAAATGACCGCTTTTTCAAAGAAAAACGTACAGGCTGTGATTGATTCCGTAACTGACGCAGTTATGGATACCGTAAAAAAAGGTGATAAGGTCACCCTTGTAGGCTTCGGCACATTCTCTTCCATTAAGCGCGCCGCCCGCAAAGGCAGAAATCCACAGACAGGTAAAGAAATTAAAATTGCCGCAAGGAGATCACCCAAATTTTCCGCCGGTAAACTATTTAAAGAAAAAGTTAAATAGTTTTACAGGGGTAACTGATGAAAACACAAAGGGGTATAAAACGGGTTTATATTAACCGTTTGTTATTTTGTACGTTTGTATTGACACTGTTTGCTCTGCCCGCTTTTGCGGCAGATTCATCAATGGCTGCGGAAAATTCCGCAAGATTTGGTATTTTTACTGTTTTACCTCCGCTTGTGGCGATAGCTCTAGCGTTTATTACGAAAAACGTTCTGCTCTCACTGTTTTTCGGTACTTTCGTGGGCTGTTTCATAATAGAGTTGAAAACTGGTTCGTTTTTAGGCGTACTTTTAGCGTTATGGAACGGTTTTTTACGAGTAGCCATGGAGGCGCTGGCTTCACTGTCCGATGTATGGAATGCCGGTATTATTTTACAGGTTCTTACGATTGGAAGCCTTATTGCGCTTGTCACACGCTTGGGTGGGGTAAAAGCAATCGCCGAGTGGATGACAAAATTTGCCAAAGGTCCGCGCAGTACGCAATTTGTGGCTTGGTTCATGGGTTTGTTTATATTCTTTGATGATTATGCAAATGCCCTTATAGTCGGTCCCATGATACGCCCCGTTACTGACAAGATGATGATATCAAGGGAACGCCTTAGTTTTATTGTTGACGCCACTGCCGCCCCCATAGCGGGAATAGCGCTTATTTCCACATGGGTGGCTTACGAAATAGGTTTAATCAAAGATGCCCTTGATGGGATCGGTTTAGGCGGACTTTCATCGTATTCAGTATTTGTGCAGTCAATTCCGTTCAGATATTACAACATATTTATACTGTTTTTTGTTGTATTAACAGCGTGGATGCTGCGCGATTTCGGTCCTATGTATAAAGCGGAATTCCGTGCCCGCACTACGGGACAGCTTTTCCGTCCCGGTTCAACACCGATGAGCGTTGACACAATGGCTCCTCTGGATTTTGAAAAAGAGAAAGATAAATCCAGCGTCTGGTACGCCATCATCCCTATCGGAACGCTTATAGTTGCCGCGATTGTAGGATTCTATGTAAACGGCTACCAAGCAATAATGGGTGGTGAAGAGGAAGAGTTTATAGCGTTATTACAGAACAGCCCTTTGTCATGGAATGCGGTGACTCAAGCTTTCGGAGAATCAGACGCTTCTGTTGTCCTATTTGTATCAGCCTTTTTAGCGAGCCTTACGGCTATAATTATAGGTTTAATTAAACGTAAATTCAATATCAAGGATGCTCTTGAAACATTTTTAACCGGTATTAAGTCAATGAATATAACCGCCGTTATCCTACTTCTAGCATGGTCTATTTCCGGTATTATGAAAGAGCTTGGCACAGCTAATTATCTGGTTACGAACCTCTCCGGTTCTATCCCGTTCTGGTCGCTGCCGGCGGTTATTTTTATACTCGGTTCTGTTATATCTTTTGCAACCGGAACATCTTACGGAACTATGGGAATTTTAATGCCGCTTGCGGTGCCTCTGGCGTGGGCAATAAATCCGTCACATGATTATCTTGTACTGAGTATAGGTTCCGTGCTGACAGGCGCTATTTTCGGGGACCACTGTTCGCCTATTTCAGACACAACAATACTGTCATCCATGGGAGCGGCGTGCGATCTTATGGATCACGTTAACACTCAGATACTATATTCATTATCAATAGGATTAATAGCTGTAATTACCTATATAGTCGCCTGCTTTGGCGTAAATATATGGCTTGTACTGCTTATAGGTATGGCTATGGTGGTTCTGTTGGTAAGGTTTATCGGCAAACCGCTGCCGCTTGCTAAAAAGGCGTAGCTCCGGCATATTACAGCAGTTCCACTTGTCAGCGCGCTTGTCATTGAAATGTGGAACTGCTACAAGCGTTTTTGTCGTGTGTAAATTCAGCGCATAGCGTTATTCCGCACGGCAAAAACATTTTACCTTTATTATTTTTTTCCCCGCCCGTTTTATTCCTGAATGAATCGGATCTGAACGGCAGAGCCAGCTCTCCGTAAGATAAGACAAATTCCTGCAAATCAAGCGAACGCGCCATATTGGCGGCAACAAGAGGGGATATCCCCGCAGTATATGAATTGATTAATAAAAACAGCGGGGTATCGGACAATAATCTTGCGCATACCAAAAGGAGTCTCCAGAAATCGTCCTCCAGCTTCCAGACCTCCCCTTTTCCTCCCCTGCCGAAAGAGGGGGGATCCATAATTATTGCGTCATATCTTTTGCCTCGTTTTTCCTCCCGCTTAGCAAAGTTCAGACAGTCATCAGGGATTAGGCGTATATGCCCTTCTACCCCTGACAGCGCTGCGTTCTCTTTTGTCCAATTCAACATCCCTTTTGAAGAATCCACATGACAAACCTCCGCGCCTGACTTAGCCGCCGCCACGGAAGCCGCGCCTGTATAACCAAATAGGTTAAGTACGGAGTTGCCGGAGCGCCCCTTTAATAATTTTCTGATAATATCCCAGTTGTAAGCCTGTTCAGGAAAAAGACCCGTATGTTTAAAACCGGTAGGACTCACTTTAAAAGAGATATCTCTGTATTTTACAATCCAGTCTGACGGCATATTTCTGATATATTCCCACCTGCCGCCCCCGCCGGAACTGCGGTGATATACCGCATCCGGTTTTTCCCATAAAGGATGATCCCCCGTCGGCCACAAAGCCTGAGGATCGGGGCGTATAAGAATTATCTCCCCCCAGCGTTCCAGTCTTTTATGATCGCCGCAGTCAATCAGCTCATACTCTTTCCATTTATCTGATACAAACAGTCCCTGCGCTGTCACAATAAAACCGTTCCAGTAAGCTCCGAAAGCGCGGCGATATTATTATCTGAGCAATACTTCTCAAGCCCGCCGATTATAGTAATCATCGTTTCACTGTCTCTGAAATTAGCTGTACCCACCTGCACCGCAGACGCCCCCGCAAGGTAAAATTCCAGAACATCTTCATAATTCATTATACCGCCTATCCCAATCACAGGAATCTTCACTGAACGGTAAATATCAAATACTGATTTTACAGCCACCGGTTTAATTGCGGGACCGGAAAGCCCTCCGGTGACGTTAGCCAGCCATGGTTTATGCGTATGCACGTTAATCGCCATACCTGTTACGGTATTTATTGCGGAAAGGGCGTCAGCCCCTTCCGCTTCGCAAACCCGCGCATAAATCTTTATATCGGTTACATTAGGGGATAGTTTTACTATCAGCGGTTTATTACGGACAGCTTTGCGTACCGCTCCCACTACCTCACGGGTCTTTTCAGGATCGGAGCTGAATGAAATCCCCCCCTCCTTTACATTTGGGCATGAGATATTCATCTCCAGCATATCAATATCCGCATTATCCAGTATGGAGGCAACCTTTACATATTCATCCGCGCTTTTACCCCAAAAATTTACTATGATTCTTATGTTATACTTGCGCAGATAAGGAAGTTTATCTTTTATGAACGCAGTTACGCCGATATTCTGCAGACCGATGGCGTTCAGCATCCCCGAAGCGGTTTCACGCACACGCGGCATAGGGTTGCCGGCTGTCTCCTCAAGTGAAATCCCTTTGACAGATATGCCGCCTATCCTGTTCAGATCCAGCAAAGGGATATATTCTAATCCATAACCGGCTGTGCCGCTTGCGCCGATGACAGGGTTTTTAAATAAAACTCCGCATATTTCAGTTTCGAGCGGGCTACTCTCCCGCGGCACGTTTCGCCTCATGTTTTGCCCTTATCGCACAGTCTTCCAATGAAAGTCCGCCGAAAAAATTCCCCAGAAGGTAAAAATTCTTCACATCAGAAAGAGATTCAACCTCCCGCCGCCACTCCGCATGAGTAACACGCAGCTCGGGAAGGGTAAATTCTATTGTTTCCGTATTTATCGGTTGTTCACGGTTTATTTTAAGAATATCGTGCACAGTGCCGGAATATACTGACGGGTCGGATTCAGGCTTGAAATGAAATGTAGCTCCCCTGTAAAGCTCGTCTTTAATAACATCTCTTGACACAACAGCGCGGAAAGGGCTGTCTTTAGCGATGATATAACCAAAAGGTTGAATTTTAAAGCTATCTGCGGGTGCGCTTAAGCCAAAAGCCACGCTTTTTTTCACAGGAAGCTCTTTTAAACGCTCTGCAAGCTTTTTTATCCTGTCAGGCGCGTCACGCCAGCAGTCAATAAGACCGGCGGAAGCAAATGCGTCCGCCGCCAGAGCTATACTGTCAGATAAGTATTCACCGCCTCCGGTGCGTATAATATATTTTCCGTCATTCTGTTCAATTGAAGACACTGATACTGAGGTATGCAAAGATATGCCGTTTCCTGACGCCACTTTTTCAAGGAAGGGCTGCAAACCGCCGGATAACGAAAATGCGCGCGGATAACTTTTATCTTTTTTTCTGCTCTTTAAAAGGAGGTCAGCCGCAACATTTGCGGAATCCTGACATATAACGGCGCTGGTCATCGGGTGTATTAAATTTTCATAGTTTTTTACGCCAAAAACTTTTGTGTAGTAATCTTTTACCGTTAAACCAGTTTTTTTGTAAAAGGGGAAACGGAAAAGCGTTGCCGCAAGACCGGCAAAGCTGACACAGGAAAATAGGGAAACTATCCCGCCTTTTTCATACATAAGGTAGCCGGGTTTCAGATGAGGGATAATATTCCCTTTTATCCCCGTATCTTCTATCATTTCCAGAAGAGTACCGTAACTTGAGTATATTGTGTGGGCGCCGAGTTCAACAAAAAAATCACTGCCGGAGTACGGCGCACTTGTGTGGATAGCGCCCCCCGGAAATGGTTGTTTTTCCAAAATTATTACGCTTTTCCCTGATTTTGCCGCGAAATGGGCAAACGTTATCCCGCTAAGCCCTCCGCCTATAACCGCTATGTTAGTATGACGCATATATTTTCCCTCCATAATTTTTTTACAGTATAATTGTTACTTCACCATATAACTTCGGTAAAGAGTTTCGTCTAATTCTAAATAATTATAGGATAATACTGAGAGGAAAGGAAGTTAGTTTTTGATATCATTTGTAAAACCTATGTTTACTGGCTTTTTCGTTAGAGCAATTTAATATATTCGTTGTGGTTTCCAGCAAAAACTGTTTTCTTGGAAAAAGTTGAATTAATAGGCTTTTATCTCTTGCTTATGGCATACCCTTTTCATTTGCATATTTCAGCATATCAAGAGCAATGAGGTCATTGGATGTTGAAACCACCGGCAGAGCCGGTGAGAATAAAAGAAGCGGTAGCGTGAAGGATGATATAAAAGCCTCCTGTGATGTTGTAAATTATATTTGGGGTTGCAAGCCAAATATTTAACATCACAGGAGGCAATAATGGACACGCATATTCTATCACACACAAGATGGAAGCGCCAGTACCACATAGTGTTTATACCAAAATACAGACAGAAGCGATTGACAACTCCATACCTTAGCATGGTCTTTGTAGCCAAAGTGCGTTTCGCCTACTTTCTTTGTCCATCGCGCTTCTGTGTCTTTCTGCTTTAGCTTGGATTCATTTTTAGGACTTTTCCACTCTTCAGCAATGACTCCATTCTTGATTGTCTGATTTTCTTCCCTGCTGTTACGTTGCTTGGGGACATCTACAAAACTTGCATCGACTAT
>JAIRQX010000071.1 GCA_031256375.1 Deferribacteraceae bacterium | reverse complement strand
GGGAACTATCCTTTTAATTCTCTCACCATCTATGGGAAGTCAAAAGGAAAGCTCCCTATTTTTCCCCACGATTTAACCTTTTTACACCTCAAACTCTTCATTATTTTTTTGTAATTCTACAGTAGCAATATCACCGAATAATTCAAAATAATACTCCGGTTTAAATGTGTGTATCGGCACAAGGCGCGCGGGTTTTACCGCCGCGACAAATTCCAGCAGGGTCGGAATATCCGCATGACCGGATGTGTGGATATAACTTTGAGGTACACCGGTTCTTTCCATTACTGCCACTACCCTATCCGCCGAACTTTCTCTATACCCTTCCCACATTGAATAAATATAATGCGCAGACGGATTCAGTAACCCCGCTTTTTCAAGCCAAGTCAAGACCCCTGCACCCAATATAAAAACGTATTTTTTAGGTGCGGCGGCGATCTGTTCCGCTGTAATCTCGTGTTTTTTTCCTGTAGGTGTTTTAACGATCTTTTTTACATCACTCCAAGTAAAATTCGGAATGTGCGGGTTTTCAAGGCTCATCATTATAAAACCGGTGTAACCGCCCATAACCAATATACGGTTAGCCTTTTTTGTCGCGCGGTAGATAGTTACAATACGGTCAATATTCTGCGATGACGGATGAACAAGCGCCAAACCTTGAGTATTTTTAAAAATTTCAATAAATTTACCCTCAAGTTCTTCTTCACTTTCAAAACGTTTATCACTCTCAAGCCTGTCCAGCGATGAACCCTCCATTAACATCACATCTATACTTTTTGGAGGACGTTTTATAAAATGTTCAAACAACTCACCTTTACGCCCATGTGAGCGGAAATCGCCGGAATAAAAAAGCCGTTTTCCGTCAGTTTCCACTAAAAACGCATAAGAATCGTAACCGGAATGGTCAACCAGATAAGGAGTAATCTTAAATGCACCAAGTTGAAAAGGTTTCCAACTTTCAAACTCATGCACATTTTCAAATGTAAAAGCGTTTGGTAGATTAAATTTTACACCCGCCCGCATAATTTTGTTTGCGGTTTTGCCCATGTAGACAGGTATAGTTTTATCGATATGTAAACCTAGCGCAAAATGGTCTTGGTGCGGGTGTGAGATAAAGAGCCCCAACAGGTCGGATGTGCGTTTAGTTAGCCCTTTTATATCCGGCAAAAGATCCGCGCTATTTTCATTAGCGTCGAGTGGTAGACCAAGATCAAGGATAATCCGTTCACCATTTGCGGCGGTTACCTCAACCGCACTGCCGCCAATCTCGTTTGCGCCTCTGCGAATATTAACCTTCATATTAATTTAACCTCACATTATATTTAGCGGCTTTTTGTTCCAATCGTTTAATCAAGGTTTCACGCGTACAAACCATCTTATTATCCCCTCCGGTGTTTGTAATATTACAACAACCAGTCTCGTATAAAACGGTTATAACGTCAAACTTATCGTAATTATCCCACGGTTTGATTGATGTATTAAGAGTATAACAATGACCAATACAGCCTCCGCGTGTCTCTCCGGCAATTCCGCCCGTTGTGTAACCGTTTAATACCGTTTTTTCGGCTGAGCAAAAATACACACCTCCGTCAAGTTGCCCCACAATAGAACCTACGGTGCTTCCTTTTATGATTCCGCCCTTAATTTTGCACTTATGGAGAATTCCATAATTGAACCCCGTTATACCTCCGCAGATGCCAAAATCCCCACCGTCTACAACACAATTTTCAAGCGTGATATTACACACTATTGCGCCATCATGAATATTTCCAAAAAGACCGTAGTAATCTTTTTTTCCCTTTGAATCTGCGTTAACACGCAAATTGCGTATAGTATTACCATTTCCGCTAAATTTACCGCAAAAATTGACAACAGGTGTCCATGTTCTGTCTGCCATATCTATATCCGAAGCAAGGACAAATCTGGGGTATGTTTTCCATTCCAAGCTCTTATCCTGCAACAGATAAATTTCATCGGGTGTAGAAATCATCTTAAAATAATCCACAAATACCTCCAAATCATCGCTAATTAGGCTATGTTTATCAAAATCCATGAAATAATCGTTGTTTTCACACCAATATTTAGCAATGAAACCCTCTTTTTCGGGAAGAATTGACATTGGCATTGGCAAACGATCACCCACGGCGCTGTTTTTCCTGACCTTAATCGTTATTGTTTCGGAATGACCGTCTAAATATTTGTATATAGTAACATTAGGCATCGCGTTTCACCTCAAATTTTGAAGCGGATTCAATAAGTTCTGCGGGGAAATTGCACTCTACACTGTTCTTTATTGCGGTTTTTGCCTGATTGATCGTGGATCTAAGGGGATTAACCTTATCAAAGTAATCAGACCATGTGTTTTGTATCGTCAGACACCTTATTTTCCTGCCGTCCAACGTGGCTGCACTCGCTTTATGATGCCCGTCCAGCAGGTAAGATATGTTTTTGATTTTAAGCGCTACGGCGTAAATATTGTGTTTCCCTCTGTAATAATTTACCCTCTCCATGTTAAACCGTTTCGGCGACTGCGTTGGCACAATAAAGCCATCCCAGTGTCGGCAGCGATAATGAGGGTTATACTCCTTAATGTTCCAAAAGAATTCGTTATAGGGTGAAACCGGATAAAGTTCTTCTGCTTTGAGATCATACTTTCCCACAGGAAACATGGAAATCAGAGGTCGCAGGATATTAAATGATTTTTCAATATTTTCAAACGGAGCGTTAATACTATCTTCTAGTCCAGTCCAATCTCCTCCCTGACCATATTTTATAAGAGTTTCACAGGTGGGGCAAAAAGTTTGGGCTATAAACAACGGTTTTTCATCAATGCACATTACATCTGAACCATGTTTTTCCACCCCAATTTTATATCCGCACAGATTAAACTGTGGGCTTTTTGCCCGTTTTTTCAGATTAAACGCAAGCCTGTTTTCAGCTTGCGCTATAATAACTATTTCACTTACTGACATTTTCCAACCTCCCAAAATTTATATTAAGCGTTTCCTATCTCAATAATACACATATTCTACTGTCAAACAACTTACACGAACTATAAATGATATGTGTGTCATTTCCTGATACAAATATTTGAAATGCAAACTGATATAACTTCGTGATATAATATCGCCGGAGAATTGTCATAAAACATTAAAATTATTTATTATTTCGGAAACTTGCCTTATCTCTTCATAAGAGATTTATTTCTGAACATAAAAAAAAGTCAACTGTTAAGGCGTGGCTTTTCCTTGAATTTGTATTTTTATTGTAATATATTAGTCTTATGAATAAAGTTGTCCTGTTGGCAGCGTTTACTTTTGCTGTTACGTCTTCAGCGTTGGTCTATGCCAATTTTGTTGACCACAGGGAATTTATACACGATATTACCCCGTACAGTTTTGAGAATACGGCGGATCTGTCCGCGCTTTATCCCGGGAGTGTAACTATCTTCTCTAAAGGGCAGAAGCTTTTGTGGGAAGCGTCCGGGATAGAAGATTATAAAATATTGGATGGGGAGATTGCGGCAATAACCCAAAACGGTGTGGCAAATCTGCCGCATAATCTTTGCGGCGGACTGATTGTGCCTGACAGTACAGAGTCAATTATCTACAAAAATGACCTGATGGTTGTTTCCTCATATTATGTTCACAATATTTATTATGTCCCTGACTGTGCGATGTATAATCAAATTCCCCGTGAAGGTTCATATTTTGACATAGCTGGTAGATTTTTGTGCGAAGCGTCATATACAGACCGTGTTGTCAGAAACATATATAACGGCGCGGAGATATACAGAGATCAGCCGAGATCTCCGGTGCAGGCGGTTTACGGCATAGGAGACGTTTGCTACTTTATACAGTCAAACGGCGAAATAGATGCATTTAACGGAGCTTCTTCACTGATAGAGCCCTTTTCTTATATATATGATTTGCTGTACGCCTCTTCATATCAGCACGGTTTCAGCGGTTTTACAAAAAAAAGTTTTTTTACGGTTAAAATAACGCCGCACAAGGCTTTTGAATTTAATTTTTACGATCTCCCCCAAAGTGGATTTTGTGTACCCGCTTATGACAGCGAAGAACCGTTCTGTTCCGCCTATTTTGAGCACGGATTTACAGATATGGCGCTAAAGGCGGAGCGTATCACGCTGACATACGATTCTGTTCTGCTGAAAACGGGGAATAAAGTGGCAGCGTACAGCAGGGAAAGCGGATGGACAAAAGAGCTTGTTACACGGTACAGTTTGCCGAAACCTTGCGTATTTAAAGACGCGCTTTACTACCGCGATCCGCTTGGGGATGAATGGCAGATTGATCTCAACTCTATGAAAGATCCTGTGCGTGTTTCATATATTCCGGCAGGCTGTAATACCGGTGAAGCATATTATAAAGACGGTGGAATATATTTATCCGGCGGCGCTTTTGTGTACAGATACGCGGAGCTTGCCAGACATGAAGGGGATAAAAAGCTCTACCGCCATAAAGTCGATGGCGGCATTTTATATTTTAATAAATGGTAGGATGATATGGTAGGGGTTTATGGTTCTGCCGATGCGGCAAAGATTTGTTATTTGTGCCTTTATGCTTTGCAGCACAGAGGACAGGAAGGTTCCGGCATAGCCGCCGGCGACGGCGCGGAGATACATCTGCACAAGGCTATGGGGCAAGTGTCAGATATCTATAAGGAAAATGTACTTGATTCGCTGAAGGGTCATTTGGCTATTGGAAGTAACAAATACAGCACTGAAAAAGACAGGCACAAACGGAATCTGCTCCCTTTGGTGGCGGAACTTTCTTTCGGACAGTTAGCCGTGTCTTTTAACGGAGTCCTCCTGTCCGGGAGTAAGCGCGAAGAGTTGGTAAATTCCGGCGCAATATTTACTACTTCCACAGACAGTGAGGTTTTGTTGCATCAGATTGCCCGCAATAGTTCACATATGAAACCGGAAGATGCTATTATAGAGAGTTTGAGAGAGCTGAAAGGGGCATATTCCGTTTTCTTTATGACTACTGATAAACTTATAGCA
>JAIRQX010000007.1 GCA_031256375.1 Deferribacteraceae bacterium | reverse complement strand
ATATTGCGGCAAAGGACAACGGCGCGGTTATAATAAATCACGCCCCTCTACTGCTTGAGTCCCCTTTCGCCGTAGATAAAAATAACGTGATAATTGTCATCTGGTGCTCGCCGGAAACGCAGAAAGAGCGGCTTTTGAAACGGGGTTATCCTCAGTATGAAGAGGGATTAAAACTTATGGAAGCCCAAATGCCTTATGAAGAAAAGGTAAAGTACGCCCACCATGTTATAAACAACAACGGCGCGCGTGAAGAGACTCAGGCGGAGGTAGAAAGGGTTTATAATCTGCTTAAGGTTTTTGAATATACGGAAAAATTGAATATAAGGCATAAAAAGAGTGTAAAATGTCTTCAAATTTAGTACTAATCGCCTGTCTTGCCGCCGGGTTTATTTTCGGTTTTTGCAGCAAAGGGGGGAACGGCAAGATTCACGGCAGGCTCCTTATTGGGATAATAATTGTTATGTTATTCATAATGGGGGCGATATTGGGTTTTATGCCAGATCTCTCTTCAAAGATAATTAACTACGGTTACAGCGCTGTTATTATTACCGTGTCGGCTGTTTTTTTCAGCATAATTGCCACGGCTTTGATTGTAAAACTTTTCAGCAGAAGCGAAGAGAGGGGAAAATGACTCTGTTAGCAATTATGGTCAGCATGGTTTTGGGAATAATACTCGCTTATACGGGAGTTTTGCCTGCGTCATGGTCGGAAACCTTTTCCGCTCTGCCTTTCTATTGTCTGTGTGTAATGCTTGCGGTGGTGGGTTACGGAATGGGAAAAGATAAAGAGGCGCTCCGCATACTCCTGAAAAGCAATCTTTACACTCTGCTTATCCCGTTAGGAACAGTGACCGGCACACTTTTAGGAGGTTTTGTCGCCGGAACTGCGCTTAATATGGCAATACGTGAATCTATGGCGGTTGCCGGAGGGTTCGGGTGGTACACATATTCCGCCGTATATCTGACGGAAGTCTGCTCCCCTGATTTGGGCGCTATAGCGTTTCTTTCAAACGTTTTCCGTGAGGTTTTGGCTATATTTACAATACCTCCGCTTGTCAGGATAACGGGGATGTATCCGGCTGTATCCGTAGGAGGGGCGACTACTATGGATGTAACTCTTCCCATAATAGTGAAATACGCCGGTTCACAGGCAGGGATAGCCGCGTTTATTCACGGAGTAATTATTTCGGCTATTGTACCCGTGCTTCTGCCTGTAATACTCGGATAACCTATATGAAATACTACTGCGGACGGCGATATTCAAACTTTAAATGTTGAATATCGCTTATTATTCTAATATAATTATAAAAAATCAGGAGTAATATATGCCATCATTTGACGCTGTAAGCGAAGTAGATATGCAGGAAGCGGATAACTCGGTAAATAATCTGAAAAAAGAACTCGTAAACCGGTTTGATTTCAAAAATTCGGGAACGGAAATAGAGCTGAATAAAAAGGACGGAGTGATAACAATTATCTCAAGCGATGACATGAAGATGCGCACCCTGAGGGAAATGCTGATCGCGTGTGCGCTGAAACGCGGGATAGACACCCGTTCACTTGATTTCGGAGAGGTGGAAAAAGCGGGAGGAACAAAACTCCGCCGCGCAGTCAAGCTGAAAAAAGGGATTGATAAAGAACAGGCGAAAAAAATTACTGTATTTATAAAGGATTCCGGTCTAAAAGTTCAGGCGGCTATAATGGATGACAAAGTGAGGGTGACCGGCAAAAAGATAGATGATCTTCAGTCTGTTATTCAGATGTTAAAAAGCGCGGAGTTGGATATCCCGCTACAATATATAAATATGAAAAGTTAGAATTTAAGGGAATGCCTAAATGAGAGTTACGCAGTTTTTTATGCCCACATTAAGGGAAGCGCCTGCGGATGCGGAAGTCATCAGTCATATCTTAATGATACGCGCGGGGATGATTAAAAAATCAGCCGCAGGGATATATACCTATCTTCCTATGGGGCTGCGGGTTATCCGCAAGGTTGAAAATATTATAAGGCAGTGCATGAATGAAACCGGAGCGATTGAGCTTTTAATGCCTTCCGTGCAGCCGGCTGAATTGTGGCGGGAGAGCGGCAGATGGCAGCATTACGGCAAAGAGTTGCTTCGTATGAAAGACAGACATAACCGTGATTTTTGTTTCGGTCCCACCCATGAAGAGGTAATAACGGAGATAATTCGCACTTATGTCAGTTCTTACAAACAACTTCCCGTAAATCTCTATCAGATACAGACAAAGTTCAGGGATGAGGTGCGTCCGCGGTTCGGGTTGATGCGTGGAAGGGAGTTTATAATGAAAGACGCCTATTCGTTTGATATAGATGAAAAGGGCGCTCAGGAAAGTTATGAGAAGATGCGCCGGGCATATTGCCGTATTTTTGAAAGTTGTGAATTAAGCTATAAGATGGTGGATGCGGATTCCGGCGCGATAGGCGGCTCTTTCTCCCACGAATTTATGGTTGTTGCGCAGACAGGGGAAGATGCTATCATATCATGCGGAAGTTGTAATTACACCGCAAATATGGAAAAAGCGGCGTCCCTGAAACCCGACAATCCGCATACGGGAACGGAAGAAGAGCCAAAAGAGCGTCATACGCCCAATATGCACACTGTTAGTGAAGTTGCAAAGTTTTTAAACGTTCCTGAAACAACTGTTATAAAAACGATCATAGTACAGGCAGACGATACCGTTGTAGCTATTCTTGTGCGGGGTGATCATGAGGCAAATCTGATTAAGCTGAAAAATTATCTTGGCGTTGCGGGCGTCGAGATGGCTACACCGGATAACATATGTAAGGTTACAGGCGCGCCGGTTGGTTTTGCAGGTCCGGTAGGGCTTTCAATCCCGATATATGCAGATAACGCAGTGTCTGATATAGTTTCTGCTGTGACCGGCGGTAACAAAAAAGATACTCATATAACGGGGGTAAAACCCGGACGGGATTTTGCCGCCACAGTTTACGGCGACTTCAGAAACGCGGTTATAGGTGATATATGTCCTTCCTGTGGCGGGAAATACACTGTAGCAAGGGGAATAGAGGTAGGTCATATCTTTAAGCTGGGAACGAAATATTCCGTTTCAATGCAGGCTAAATATTTGGATGCGGGCGGCAAACAGCAACAGATAATTATGGGTTGCTATGGCATAGGGGTGGGGCGTGTTTCTGCCGCGGCTATTGAGCAGAGCCATGATGAAGCGGGGATAATATGGCCTGTTCCCATAGCGCCTTTTGAAGTTGCGGTAGTTCCGTTAAACACCAATGAACCCGTGGTTGTAAATCTTGCTGAGATAATATATACGGAGCTGAAAAACGCCGGTGCAGATGTAATAATTGACGACAGAAACGAGCGGGCTGGCGTAAAACTTGCTGATGCTGATCTTATTGGCTATCCGCTGAGGGTAACGATTGGTAAGAGAACACTCAGTGAAGGGTTAATAGAGGTTACAATAAGAAAAACAAGGGAGACAACAGCGGTAAAAAGGGAAAATATTATAGCTTATGTGAAAAACACGCTGATCTCTTTGGGTAAATCATAAAACTGAGAGGGGTATGTATGAATTTTTTCAGATTATTCTTTTTAATTTTTTCATTATTAATTGCGGTTGCCTGCAATATGGAAGCTGACAATAGTGAAGAACAACCGGAACTTACTGTAATTATTGAAGAAAACGATGATATTGATAATTTTGCAACACAGACGGAGAGCATAATGCCGGATGACGAAAACAGCAAAATTGATAATTCAACGATAAAACAGGAGATTACGCTTGATAACGCTCTTCTGAAAAAAGCTGATAATGGCGATGCAGAAGCCCAATTCAAAATAGGGCGAATATACGACAGTAAATCTGATTACCCTAAAGCGGCCGAATGGTACCAAAAAGCGGCTGAACAATGGCATACTAATGCGCAAAACAGCCTTGGAGTTATATACGCTAACGGAAACGGGGTGGAACAAAACTATAAAAAAGCGTTTGAATGGTATTTAATTGCGGCTGAGCTTGGAAACACAAACGCGCAGTATAATTTAGGCAATATGTATTACAGTGGTAACGAGGTGGAGCAAAATCATCAGAAAGCGTCAGAGTGGTATTTAAAAGCGGCTGAGCTTGGAAATGTAAACGCGCAGTATAATTTAGGCAATATGTATTACATTGGCGAAGGGGTTAAACAGAATTATAAAAAAGCTGCCAAATGGTATTCTAAAGCGGCTAAACAGGAGTATGCGGATGCACAGTATATTTTAGGTAATATGTATTACAACGGCGAAGGGGTTAAACAAAATAACAAAACAGCGCATAAATGGTATTCAAAAGCGGCTAAACACGGGAATAAAGACGCTATAAAGAAGGTCAATGAACTGAAAGGCTGATTTTACAAAAACATTGACAAAATGACAAGCGGAAATGCTATAAAATTAAAATTTATAAGAGTAAAAAAATGAATCTGTCCGCCGCTATTGATAATTTTCTGCAATTTCAAAGTATTGAAAGGAATGCTTCGTCTCTGACAATAAAGGCTTATTCTGAAGATCTTTGCGAACTCACAGGGTATGCGGAAAATGAAAAAGTTACTACCGTTGAGGAAACTGATTATTTTTTGCTCAGAGGTTTTATAGCCTATCTCTATGAAAGGGGACTGGCTAAAAGCAGCATAGAGCGGAAACTTGCCACTGTGCGATCTTTCTATAACTATCTTTACAAAAAACGCTCAATAGAGGAAAACCCTGCACGTATGCTGAAATTTCCAAAAAAGGAGAAAAAGATACTCAGCGTTTTCCCGAAAGAGGATATAAACAAACTTTTATCCGCGCCAAAAGAGGGTAATCCGGCGGCGCCAAGGGACAGGCTTATACTGGAACTGCTTTACGGCACAGGTATGCGTGTATCCGAGCTTGTAGGGCTGAATATATCAGATGTTGACTTCTCCGGAAACCGCTTACGTATTAGGGGAAAGGGTAAAAAGGAGCGGATAATCCCTTTGGATAAAATTTATATCAATTTTATCGGTGACTATATACATTCAATCCGAGGAATGCTTCATAAAGGTTCATTTGCCGATCCGGAGGCGCTAATTTTAAATCGCAGGGGGGGCAGATTGTCCGCCCGCAACATATTGGAACTTATTAAGCAGTATTTAAGAGAAGTGAATCTACCCGATACCTACTCCCCACACTCTTTCCGGCATACATTTGCCACGCATCTACTTGGCGCGGGGGCGGATCTGAGGTCAATACAAGAGCTTCTAGGTCATGAATCGCTTTCAACAACCCAGAAATACACACATCTTGACTTACAGGCGCTCATAGACGCTTATACATATTCGCACCCTAAAGCGCAGAATAAATAATTATGACGGAAAGACGCAAAACCCGGACAGTATCAGTGGGAAATGTGCTTGTTGGCGGAGATCAGCCTGTGCGGGTGCAGTCAATGACAAACACGGATACCAGAGACGTTGCCGCCACAGTATCACAGATAAGGCGGCTTGAGGAACTGGGGTGTGAAATAATACGGGTTGCCGTACCCGACAGCGATGCGGCTAAAGCTATAAAACAGATTGTATCTCAGATAAATTTACCTTTGATTGCCGATATACATTTTAAACATACGCTTGCAACAGAGGCTCTGGAAAACGGCGCCGCCGCGGTCAGAATAAACCCCGGCAACATAGGGGGAAAGGGAAAAACTCTGGAGGTAATTGCGTACGCCAGAGAGCTTAACCGCTCCATACGTGTTGGGATAAACGCCGGTTCGCTTGAAAAGGATCTTTTGGCGGAGTATGGCGTTTCCGCTGAAGCTCTTGTAAAATCAGCATTGAGACAGACATCCATTCTGGAGGAAGCGGGGTTTGCCCAATTTAAAGTATCTATAAAAGCAAGCAACGTTCCGATGACTGTGGCTGCTTACAAAATGTTTTCTGAGATTTCGGACGCCCCTCTGCATATAGGGATCACTGAAGCGGGAACTGTACGGTCGGGCGCAATAAAATCCGCAGTTGGGATAGGCGCTCTCCTGCTCAGCGGAATAGGTGACACAATACGGGTATCCCTGACTGCCCCGCCGGAAGAGGAGGCGTCTGCCGCATGGGAAATTTTGCGCGCAGCGGGTGTTCGCAGACGTGGCGTGGAGGTAATATCGTGTCCTACGTGTGGGCGCACGGAAATTGATCTTATAAAACTGGCGGGTGAGGTAGAAAAAGCGTGCGCTGTAATCAACAAAGATATAACTGTAGCTGTTATGGGCTGCCCAGTTAACGGTCCCGGAGAAGCGCGCGAAGCCGACTATGGCATAGCAGGCGGCAGAGGTTGCGGCATACTGTTCCGGAAAGGCGAAACAGTAAAAAAAGTCAGGGCGCCTGATTTACTTCAGGAATTGATAAAACTTATAATGGAATAACTTTATGTATAATCTTCTGGCATATTTTTCAGCATCTCCCGCAGTTCTTCTATTTCCGCTTCAATATTCTGAAGTATTTTAATATCGCTCTCTTTTCCTAGCGCCGCTCCTCTTAATGTTCTGGGCGATGCGTACTCTTCAAGCTCCGCTATACGGAATACTACCTCTTCACGCTTTGTCATCATCGGCAATTCATGTGAAACAGGGTCAAATATCCACAGATTCCCGTTTGTTTTATAATCTGTAATAGTTTCTTCATATAACGGATCGCCCTGAATTACATGGTATGGCAATCCATTGTAATCAATAACAAACGTATTATCATCCCTGTAAACTCTTTGCCCTTTGTAATTATTAAAAAATGACATAATCAGACTCCTGTAATTTATAAACAATGTACCAACTGCATTTATCTAATTCGTTGGTATAAGATCAAATTTCTTCAATAAGCCTTTGGCTTTTTCCTTTAACTCATCAACGCTTGATTTGAGAACAACATTTGTTAAAAAGAATTTAGCATTTTTTTTGTCTCCTACCTTAAAGCATACAACTCCCATTACTATCATTAGACCCATAGCCTGTCTGCTGTCGTCCGGAGCAGATTCGCCGAACGCCGCTAAAAAAAATTCCCTTGCCTTTTTTACATACGTCTTTTCCTGCTCTTCATCGCCGCATATATTGTAAAGCCAGCTGAGCCTGAGACAGATTTTGGCATAAAGCAGACTCCGTCCTGTATTAAAACATTCACTAATACAGAACATTGCAAAATAATATGCCAGAAAGACATCATCAATATCAAACGCTGATTTGTCTGTGTTGTATTGCATAGATTTATAATAAGCGCCCATTGTTTTCTGGAAATATGGTAACGTAGCCATCCCTTTGTCAAAATTATCCTTAACTGCCGTGTACCAACATTTCGGGCATGATATAACATCATAATACAGTGGTTCCACACCTTCGTAATACAAACGTGAGTCATCATCCGATGAAACTGACAGCAGTTGATTGGTATTAACAATCAGCGATTTGAAGGAGTTTTGGCAAACAGGGCAGAAATAGAACTTACTCTGAAGGAACTGTTCATCCGTTTCAATTTTAATGCTGTACTTTTTGTGATTCATCGGGAGTATTTGTCTGCCGTATTTTAAAGTATCAATGAAATTATTAAGCTGTTCAATACGGTTTATAAACAATTTCAGCACGGAAAACGCTGATTTAGGTTCATTTTTAAAAAATTTTTCAATATTATCCGGTGAAAGTACCAGCATATCGGTTTCTTTAACTACCGCAAAAGTTTCTGTGGCAACGCCGTTCAAAAAATTTGCTTTGCTAACAAAGTTTCCCTGAATTATATTGGCAATCTTTTTTCTGCTCTGATAAATCCCTGTGGAACCTTTCAGCACGATATAGATAGAATTAATCTCATCCTCTTCCTTAAATATTACAGTTTGCGGGTTGTATGCTTTAAAGTAAGACTCATTTGTTTTATTGATATTGAAACTGTAAAAATCCCCTCCCAAAGGGAAAAACAGATCAGGGTTGGACTCGTGGGTTTTTTTCCCTGATAGGGAAGATACTACCTCTTTGGTATTACTTTTAATAAGAGGGGTGTATAACTCCAGAATGGTATCAAACAACGTTTTAAATATGTGAGCTGAAACCTCCGGTTCATACATGAATAGTTTATATATATCTGTACGGTCCAGAAGCAAAGCTGAACAATTTTTCTCTGCGACAGCAGTTTCAATTAATTTTTTTTCAGAGAAAAATGCTATTTCTCCAAAAAAATTGCCGTTGCCCATAGTTTTAATCTTTTTCTCTTCAGCGCTATCGTAATTCTTGTAGATTCCGACGCTGCCGTCCATGACAATACAAAGCGAATTTGTCTTATTGCCTTCAGCCGCAATGACATCACCTGCGGAAAACTGTTTTATGATGAAATTTTTAGATTTAAGTTTAATCACAACTCCCTCCGTTGTATTTAACAAAAATGCGCATTGTAATTAATGCAATACAAAAACACAATGCTACAATTCTTTGAGATTTTATCACAACAGTTTTTAAATAGCCAGTTTTTTTATTGTTATAGTAACAGGGGCGAACATAAAACCTCGCGTACCCCCAATTTTTTATTGGCTATATCCGTAAGATATTGAATACATTGAGTTTTATATAACTATGTGGATAAAAGAGACTTTTTAAAAAATCGTAAATGTAACGTTTAAAAAT
>JAIRQX010000013.1 GCA_031256375.1 Deferribacteraceae bacterium | reverse complement strand
AAGCGTTTCTTTTCGGGAATACCCTTTTTCGTAAAGAACCTCCTCCCGCTCGTAAACTCCCTTCAGATATTCGTAATTTGATTTTGACGCCTCTATGCTGTTCTGCTGCATTTGTTTCTGAACCGGGTAAAGTTTTTGTACCCTTTTCAGCTCAGTTTCCGCCTTATTCAGATTATCTTCTGACTGGCTGATGTTTTGGCGTATAGAGCGGCTGTCTATGCGCGCAACAAGCTCATCTTTTTCAACATAGTCGCCTACTTTAACTTTTACCATTTCCAGCGTACCGGTAGCTCTTGCGCCCACTGAGATCATTGCTCCGACCTGCGGTTTCATAACCCCTGTCTGCTGAAGCGTTACCACAATATGTGCGGGACCTGCGGTATCCGTTGACTGAATAACTCGCACCGAGGGCTTTTTCACGGCAATAACAACTGCTGTTATCACAACAACAACCGCAGCGGCAATGATAATAATTTTCTTTTTCATAATTTTTATAATACCCCGCCTGTAAGGAATGTTAACTCCTCGTAAGCCTGAGCCATAATATAGTCGGCATCCGCAAGCGTTGCCTGAGCGTTTTCCAGCGTGGCTCTGGCGTCTACAGTGTCTTTCAGCGATGCCCTGCCAAGTCTGAACATCTCCTGAACAGCAATATAATTTTCATTGGCTGCGCTGACGTATATCTCAGCAGACCGTTTTTTTTCATGACTTGCTCTTGCTTTTAACCATGATGTTTCCACCTCTTTCATAATACTGTCACGGTTTTCAACTACGGCAAGCCTTGAACTGTTGCGGGATTTAGCTGCTGCAAGTAAAGCGGCGGTGTCGCGCAGCCCGGAAAAGATATTCCAACTCGCCGTAATCCCAATATAGTTTGAATTGTGTTCACCTATCTCGTCCATATACCAACCTGTTCCGGCGCTGACATCTAAAGATGGCAAATAAGTCCCGTACGATGAATAATATGTTTTTGACGCAATATCACTAGCTATATACGACCTCTGTAAAACGGTATTGTCAGACAATACGGCGTCTTTATAATCTTTTAGAGGGTGCAGTGTGTAAATACGGTTGTCCGCCTCCAGAGCCGTGTTATTGTCTATATTCATCCCGGTAAGCCTTATCAGTTCAAGGATTGAAGCGTCATAATTAACCTCGGCGTCAATAAGGCTTGAATACGCCTTCTCTCTGTCTGCCCGCGCCTGATACAGGTCAGTTCTTGATATAACATCTAACCCCTGACGTACTTCCGCTTCACTCAGCACAAGCTCCGCGCTTTCAAAAAGCGTGCGTCCGGAACGGCGCAGATAATCCGCTTTTAATACTGACATATAGGCAAGGTTAACATCCCTTACCATCCGCAGGTAAGTTTCCTTCTCCGTCTTTGAAAGGCTGTTGTACGTCAGACGTGATATCCTCATGTCATAAAAAGAGCGTAACCCGCGGAACAGATTAATACTGGCGGATGCCGTATATGACTCTGTAACATAAAACACTGTGCCGTCAGTGTTTCTTTTATTCCATGAAAGATCGGCGGCTGGCAGATAAGACGACCATGAGGAGAAATATTTATATCCCGCGCTCCGGCGATCCTCTATAGATGCCTGATAAGCAGGGTTATTGCTGACTGCGGCGTTAAGCGCATCATCGCGGGTGATCTTTTCAAAATAGTCCTTTCCGGTTTGCGCAAAAGCAACGGTTGTAATGCAAACACAAAAAGCGGCGCACAAAAAAAATCTCATTGTATTTCTATTTTTTGTCAGATTTGTCTATGTTAAATCCTAACAGTTCGGTTTCCACAGCCCTTTCAAGCTGAGCTACGCTTGTTATTATGGTGTAATTGGCGGACGCCAAAGAGTTCAGCGCTCTGTTCAGCGCTACGCTGGCGTTCAGCAGATCGGTAGTTGTAGCTTGACTGTTTTCATACTGGCTTTCAGTTACACGGTAATTTTCCCTTGCCTGTTCCACCCCTATTTTTGCAACTTCTACCATCTCACGCGCTGAAAAATAGTATTCGTAAACATCGCTTAATTGCAGACGGAGCGTTTTACGCAGATCGCTTACGGCGTATGCCGCCGCGTAAACATTGTAGGAGTTGGATCTGTAAGTGTTATAATCATATAAACCCTGAAAAATATTCCAAGTAAGAGAAAGACTTAATACACGACTACCGTCATAATTGTTCTCTCTGCCGCCGAATGCGCCCGAATCATCGCCGTTCCAGCCAAATGTCAAACCCAAGTTAAGTTTCGGGAGAAACCCGCTTAACGACATATCCTTTACATAACCGGCAGCTTCATAAGCGCTTTTTATATAACGCATCTCACTGCGGTTTTCTTCCAACATCCTCTCAAGCCGCTCAATAGGCGGAACGGGGTAAACATCCGCCACCTCTATTTCAACAATCTCCTCTTCCGGAACAATAAGCCTCCCTATATATCTTTCCAGTTGCTGGCGGGTACGTTTCAGAGCTATCTGAGCGTTAAGAAGGTCCAGTTGCGTGGACGCAAGCTGAACATCAACCCTTAAAACATCCGCTTTGGAAAATTGCCCTACATTAAAAGAAACTTCAGCTATCTTTTTCTGAGCTTCAAGAAGTGTCAGCGTTTCATTTGCGACATTAAGCTGGCTTCTTGCGTTAAGATATGAAATGTACACGCTTTTTGTGGCAAGGATTATATCCTGTCTGTTTCCTTCATAAGCGTATCTCTGCATATCAACATTTACTGAGGCAAGGTTATACCCTTTCAGGTCGGCAAAACCGTTAAAAAGGTTAAAACCCATATTTAACGAAAAACTTGATTCTTTGCTGTTTCCGGCTAATGACGATGAACCGGCGGCTGGGTTAGGCGTGGGTTTAGCGCTGTCATAAATTTCCGCGCTGTTATAGCCGTAAGAAAGCCCCACATTCGGGCTAAATGATGCCAGTCTGGAATTTCTTGCATATTTTCTGGATTCCAGCAGCAAACTTTGCTGCCTTATAGAATCGTTATTTTGAATAGCCTGATTTACAGCCTCTTCCAGAGTGAGCGCCGATGCTCCCGCAACCGTTAAAAGCAGTATTACCAGCAAAGCAGGAAACAGTTTCATAGATTTTTATACCTCAATATATTTTCTATTCTATCTTTTTGTGACATTTATCAAAAGACTCAGCAACGCCGGAATCATAAATATAGTGAATACGGTTGATACTGTCAATCCTCCCAGTATTACACTCCCAAGCCCTCTGTATAATTCCGAACCCGGTCCCGGAAATACCACCAAAGGAAGCATACCAAATAAAGATGTTGCCGCGCTCATAAATATCGGTCGCAGGCGGTCGTTTACCGCCTGCGATATCGCCTCCTGCGCCGGAATACCGTAATTGATATTATTCAGCGATTGGTGCAGGATAAGTATGGCGTTATTAACCACAACTCCAAGCAAAAGCACAAATCCAAGCATTGTAAGTATATCAAAAGGCTGCGGGGCAATAAAGATATTTACAAGTTTCAGCCCGATAAAACCGCCCGCCATAGCGAGAGGCACTGTAAACATGACTATAAGAGGATAAAAAAAGCTGTTAAACAACGCTGACATAAGCAAAAAAGTTATGATAAGCGCTACGATAAAATTACCCTGCAATACTTCCCTAGCCTGCACCAGTTTGCTTGCTGAACCGGCGTATCTGACCTCTATCCCGTCCAGAGATCCTTCCGCTTTAAGCGGCGCGACAATTTCATCCCGAATGGCGTCTATAAGCTGCTCAAGCGCCATTTCTACCGGCGGCGACACTGACAGGGTGAAAGCGCGTTTGCGCTCATAGCGGCGTATCCCTTCCATTCCGAATGTCAGATCAAGGTCAGCAACGCTGGATATAGGTATTATCTGCCCGTCAGATGCCACAAGCGGCAGAAACGCCACATCTTCAGGATTTTCAGAAAGAGTTTCAGGAACCCGTACCACAAGATCTATATTACCCAGTTTGCTGTCACTAAATTCACTCACCTTACGCCCGTCCACATACACATTAATGGCGATTCCGAGTGCGGAAGGAGTCATTCCCGCATCCCGCAGCCGTTGATATATAGGTCTGAAAGTCGCTTCAGGGTAAAACATATCTACTGACGGGCGCGGTCTGACCTGAGCGTTCTGTATCTTTGAAGATATGCCGCGCATTATAGATCTGGACGCATCCGCAAGGGCATAAATATCCTCTCCGCTTACTACTATGTCAATGCTGCGTCCGCCGCCGGAACGGTTCTGAAATATCCCGATCTGATTGGTAAAACCGGTTATCCCGGGGATAGAGCGCATAAGTTTCGTCAAAAGCGGTACAAGTTCATACGCTTTTTCCGGATTCACCGCTGTTGCCATCGCAGTCATCCCGTTAGGGTTGACGTTGTAGTTGAATGTCCTTATGGCAGGGTATCCGTCCTTTTTCTCCCCTATATACGGTTTTACCAGATTGTAAAAGATATCTCCGAGCTCTGAACGTTCATCAAGCGACAACCCTGCCGGGATTATAAATACAGACTGCACATTGTTCATGTTCCCCTGCGGCAGATATTCCATCTTTGGAGAAAGAAGGATAAGGGTGCATAACGAAAATCCTGTCAATATGACCACCACCGCAACTTTTCTTTTCACCAGAGAGTTAATCCATACAGACAGTTTCATAATGTTGTTTTTAATGCGTTCTTCCTTATCCGCAATCCATACAGTCACTTTATTCGCATTTGACCCGCCGAATTTTTCGTATATCAGATGGGAGAGAACTGGGATTACCAGTACTGACACCATAAGACTAAGTAATATGGCGGCGCTTACGGCTATAGCTATATCCCTGAAAAGCTGCCCCGCTTCCTGCTTTACAAAAACTACCGGCAAAAATACAGCGACAGTTGTGAGCGTAGAGGCAAGCACCGCCCCCCAGACCTCCACAGAACCTTCATACGCCGCCTGCATGGGAGATTTTCCCATAAGACGGTGCCGGTCAATATTTTCCAGAACAACTATCGCGTTGTCTATCAGCATTCCTACGGCAAAAGCTATTCCAGCGAGGCTGATAACGTTAAGTGTGCGCCCGAAAGCCCTCAATACTATAAAAGTCCCCAGAATACTGATGGGGATTGCCGCCGCAACAACAACTGTAGAGGAGATGCAGCGCAGAAATATTAAAAGGACGACAATGGCAAGGATACCTCCCAGCCATATATTGCTTTTAACAAGGTCTATTGCGCCGTTGATATAAGGGCGCTGATCGTACACCCATTTTATAAATATCCCCTGATCCTTTAGCGTTCCGTCATTCAGACGTTTGACCACCGCCTCAACTTCATCTGTTAAAGCCAGTACATTAGCGTTGATTTCAGGAATAATCCCTATCATCATAGTGCGGCCGCCTTCATATCTGACGGCGGAATCGCTCTTGGCAAAACCGTAAGCCACTTCCGCCACATCTGAAACCTTTACTCCGCCTCTTTCCGATATAATGAGCGTCTCTTTTATATCATCAATTGATGTGTACTCCGATACCATACGGACACGGTAATTTTTACGCCCTACGGCAAGAAGTCCTCCGGAAAAATTGACATTATCCTGAGTAAGCGCGTTTGCGAGCTTATCTACGGGGATATTATACGCCGCCATCTTTTCAGGGGCTATCGTAACCTGCATCTGTGTAGGTCTGCCGCCGTAAAAAAATACCTCAGCGACACCCTCTACCCTTTCAAAACGCGGGACTATATCATCACTCACATAGGTGCGGTAAGAGTCTATTACATTGGTATTTCCCTCATTCAGCGTAAAAAGCATAAATATAACAGGAGAGGGGTCTGATCCGCTTGCCCTAATGACGGGTTTTTCAACATTTTCTGGATATACGCGCACTTCGTTAAGTTTATTTGAAACAAGAAGCATAGCTTCCATAAGCGGCGTACCGAGCTGAAACTGCAATGTTATGGAACCAAAGCCGTTGCCGGATACGCTTTCCATCTCAATTAACCCTGACAGGCTTTTAAGAACATTTTCCTGACGTTCTATAACTTCACGTTCAATTTCATAAGGGGTTGCCCCCACCCAATTTGTGCGAACGGTAATTGTAGGGTATTCAACGCTTGGGTTTAGCTGATACGGCATATTTAAAAGCGCCTGAATACCAAATAGCGCTATAAGAAGAATTGCGACAAATACTTTTACAGGGTTATTAAGGGCGTATTTAACAATATCCATTTACATACGCCTTGAAGATGCGTCCACCGCGCCTACGGCGGGAGCTACCTTAACGTCCCGTCCCGGCGCGATATTTTCATTACCACGGGTTATGACAAGGTCGCCTGGCTTCAGCCTGTCAGTCTTTATGCCGGCGTTTATGCCGCTGTATCCGATTACGTCAACAAATACCATAGCGGCTTTACCGTCACTAACTGTAAAAACCGCGTAACGACCTTCGCGTTTAATCACCGCATCGCGGGGGATCATAAGCGCAGCCTGTCTATCTCCTGTAGGCAGTGAGACAGCCGCATCCATACCACCAAGCAAAGACTGGTTATAATTCAGATCTATTTTGACAGGAAAAGTCCGGCTTAATGTATTGCCTTGCGGCACTAAAACCCGCACC
>JAIRQX010000003.1 GCA_031256375.1 Deferribacteraceae bacterium | reverse complement strand
CTTAAACCCATACAGCGGACACGAGGGGAGCGCGGGAGACTTATGTTTATATCCCATATTTGGAGGCTTAAACAACTGCACCCTCAAACCATTGCTATTACTTGATTACGTTTATATCCCATATTTGGAGGCTTAAACTTGTCGTGACGGTGGCTTAATTGATGCTGCTTGCGAGGTTTATATCCCATATTTGGAGGCTTAAACCCCTTTCTTATAATGCTGTTTTTTTTATTTTATTAGTTTATATCCCATATTTGGAGGCTTAAACATAGAGAACAACACACTGTCACTAACGGCGTGTAAAGTTTATATCCCATATTTGGAGGCTTAAACCCTCAATTTAAAGTTACACGGGTTGTGTATAAATTGGTTTATATCCCATATTTGGAGGCTTAAACTCGTAATTTGTACACAACCCGGATTATTTTAAATCAGTTTATATCCCATATTTGGAGGCTTAAACTAACTCCTTTTCTATGCTGTTTTTTTTATTTTACTAGTTTATATCCCATATTTGGAGGCTTTATCATTTTGTTGTATGACTTTCACATACTCAAATTTTTTGTTTATATCCCATATTTGGAGGCTTAAACTATGCGGGGCTGACCTACGCGGGGCTAACCTATACGGTTTATATCCCATATTTGGAGGCTTAAACTCCTTTTTTGCTTCTTCTTCCCTGCCTGTAATAGCAGTTTATATCCCATATTTGGAGGCTTAAACTCGGAAAATCACAAAATCAATAAAGGGAATTTTGATGTTTATATCCCATATTTGGAGGCTTAAACCTCACTGTTTGAGTATGTGTATAAACTTGAAAATGGGTTTATATCCCATATTTGGAGGCTTAAACCTTGTTCGCACATTCAATATTAGCGCACAACTCAAAGTTTATATCCCATATTTGGAGGCTTAAACCTTGGAAGTTCATCTGGTCTTTAGCAATCCTTTTATGTTTATATCCCATATTTGGAGGCTTAAACTCCACCAAGAGGGACTTGTTCGCCGGGACCTTTCTGGTTTATATCCCATATTTGGAGGCTTAAACCCATTTTCCATTGTGACAGTTGTTGTGAGATTATAAGTTTATATCCCATATTTGGAGGCTTAAACGTATGTATCGCCCGGCAGAACCTCATCAAGATAAAAGTTTATATCCCATATTTGGAGGCTTAAACATAAGTATCACCCGGTAGAACCTCATCAAGATAAAAGTTTATATCCCATATTTGGAGGCTTAAACTGTGAGCAGTGTGCGGATTTGGAGGCTTCATATGGCGGTTTATATCCCATATTTGGAGGCTTAAACTCTTAACAATACGAAAATATTAACTATCCCCGGAAGGTTTATATCCCATATTTGGAGGCTTAAACCGGGGTAGAAATTGAGGTAGTGACTGATGCGGTTTCGTTTATATCCCATATTTGGAGGCTTAAACCAACCCACGAACAACGTATCCGCGAGGCTATGCTTCGTTTATATCCCATATTTGGAGGCTTAAACGCTGCCGCTACTGCGATATAACGATTATATTTTCTAGTTTATATCCCATATTTGGAGGCTTAAACCAGGTGCGCGTGTGGGTGAACTCACAGCGGCAAAGGTTTATATCCCATATTTGGAGGCTTAAACCCGATAGTAAGTCACTAATAATTACTGAGTATTTTTAATAAAGATTTTAAAATTTTCCCAAACCTCCGATAGTGTAATATACAGCAACTTGATTTTATACGCTTTTTACCATATCGCAATAGGGATAAGTTTTGATTGCAACATAGTGTTATAACAAATATCACTTTTCAATATACAATTTTCAAACATCTAATCAAGTATATTTGCGGTAGCGTCAAAATCTACTCCTAAACATTCTTTTGTGATATTTTTTCTATTAGGAACGGTAAAAAACAGTATATAATCAGCATTTTTATCTATTATTTGCGTTGTTTTGTATTTTAATTCGCTAAATTTTGCGACAGATATTTCACCTTCAAACACAGATTTTTGTGTATGGTGCAAATATTGCCGGAATAGTTTTAGAATTCTTGATAATCTGCGCTGTCCGCTTTCATTAAGTGTAATATCATACATTGCTATCAAATACATTATTTCAGCCTGAAATGATTGTATTGCTCATCCTTAGTTATATGTTTCATTATTTTGTACAATTCCATCCGTATCATTTGCTTCCATGACAACATTTTTTTGAGTTTTTTATGTTTTATTGTGGATTTAACCTTTTCGTCAAATGCCGATACCACTACCTTTCTGCCGGAATCGTTAAGATAGCAATAGTTCAGGTCTTTATCAAAGTGGGAAAGACGCAGTCTTTTGTTATTCAGCAGTTCCAGAATTATTTTATCCCCTATCAACGGCTTAAATATTTCTGAAATATCCAGAACCAGCGTATAGCGCCGCTCAAAAGGTTCATGCAGGAAACCCACTGACGGATGAAGCGGCGTTGAATAAAGTTCTTTCAGTATAGCAGTGTACACAAGGCTGTTTACGAATGAGATTAGCGCATTCACAGCATTATCCGGCGGATGTTTTACCCGTTTTTCAAACTCAAATTCGTCGGGTATTATTTGCTTTATTGCCATATAATATTTAATCTTGGTATTGCCCTCTATTCCCATAACAGCGGGAATATTTGCCTGTTTTATCAATTCTTTTTGCAGTCCTTTTATTTCGTCCATAATTGTTTTTATCTGGGCATTTTTTTCTGAGTGCGGGCGCAAAACCTCTCTCATGGAATATATTGAACCTGATACAAACTCCCTTGCCAAAACCATTCGCTTTTCTTCGTTTAAATAATGTTCGCTCTGACGTACCGTTGTTTCGCCTGAAATAAGGCTTTTGCGCGGCACAAAAGAGCCTGTGTACCACCCATAATAGTTAAAGTAATGTGCGCATATCCCATGGCTTCCAAGAAGTCCCAACGCTCTGGAGTTTGTATCGGTCTCCCCGAAAAAATAAATACTGTCAACCTCTTCCACAGGCAGCCAACTTTTTTGAACCACATTTTTCTGCTCATCTTCCGTTAAATCTTCAAAAAGCGTATGTTCCACATCGTAACCGCTGGAAAACAACAGAGATTTGTCTTTCTGACTCAGTCTGCCTGACCTTAAAATATAATATGAACGCATATTATTACGCGAAACAGTATGCCGCGTAGGCGCAGGACTTGCATATATTATTCATAATTTCAGGGCTAGGAGGTGGTGATGCTTGTGTTTTTATCTTCATAATCTCCGCTAAATCCGTTTCTATCTGTTCTTCATCTGCATCGCTTAATGTCACCGGCTGTTTTCGTTTTAACTTTGGGTAGTCTATCATCCCCGTGCATAACAGATCCGCTTCATGCTTAAAGCGGTAAATATAATACTGCAACTGTTTAATGTGAACATCACTGACGGCGGGGGATAGTTTAACCTCATGGATAATGTTATTTTTATTATCAAAATGATCTATCACGCAGCCAAACATATCTATCTCTTTCTTTTCCCTTGAGTAGCTTGTTTCGTGCAGCAACCGCCCTTCTGCAACTCTGTCGCTTTCATGCTCCATGTGTATGGCATGGGAAAACAGCCAAAGTTTGCGCGCACAAAGATAATAATATGCAAATTCTGAGCCCGTAATCATTTGTTAATCTAAAATTATAGGTTCATCACCTTTTATATATTGTAATCCTGTAATATTGTCATATTTGTAAAGCGTTTCCGGCGCGTAATACAGATTTGCAGCAAATTTACTGTTCGGATAATCTTTTTCAAGAGAGCGTAGCTTTGCTATATCATTGCGTTTAACTGCCGCGCTGACAGTATATTGCATAATATCCGCCTGTGTAGCGACGCGCTCTTTACCGCTTGAATTTGCCCAGTTTTCTAAAAGTCCATCCACTTCCGGCTGGAGCTCAAACGGCACAATACTAAAGTTGAGCATTCCGCTCTGTCTGAACAAATCCTGTGCTTCTTTACGAGTTTCCGCTCTGTAACTGTTTTTGAGCAACGTCAGCATATTGTTGTACTTTTTTTTGTACTCGCTTGTGTCCGTGAGTTCTGAAAAAACATCGTTAAAAAATATATATTTATCTTTTTCAGTAAGTAATCTGTCATCATATTCAGCTATATGTTTTTTAGTGAACTCAAGCAATTCTTTGTCATAAACCAATTCTGTATAGTTTTTTGGATTACCGTCTTTGTCATAATCATAAATAAAGATATTCGGCACATTTCCGCCATATTCACGCTTGCGGTAACATCTGCCGAACCGTTGCAGAAGGCTGTCCACAGTGCATATCTCTGTGTGCATTTCATCAAAATCTATATCAAGGCTTGCTTCCACTATCTGTGTGGATACCCATATTACAGGCTTGCTCTTTTCTCTGTCGGACGGCGCGTCTTTTGTTATTTGCTCCTCTTTATCATTTCTGTCTTTGCGGATAAACCGCGCGTGCAAAAGATTAACCTCTACGCCGCTTTTGCTCAATTTTTGTGTAACATCCTGCGCTATAGCGACAGTATTGCAGATTGCCAATACGCTTTTGCCTTCCTTAAAAGAGTCCATAATATGCGCAATAGTTTTATTGCTGTTTATATAACTGTTTTCAAGCCAGTTAAATCTGTGTCGTTTTAGGTCCATATTGAGTGATTTTGGGTGTGATTCATACCCCAGAGGATCAAGTAATTCAACATTGTTTAATTTTGACAACTCTTTTTTTATAAACGGAGGCAGCGTGGCGGTCATAAGCAAAAACCCGCCTCCAAGGTTGTGTATCTCCTTTAAGAAATATACTATAATTGCCATCGCTTGCGGGTCAAAGCTCTGTATTTCGTCAACTATTATCTGACTGTAGGCGCACGTGAGATATACCGTTTCAAACGAGTGATATTTCAGCGTGGATGTAATAATCTGATCCGCAGTGGCTATGGTAATAGGCATAGACAGTTGTTTAACCATAGTTAGCTTATCATGGAGATTATTGTATTGTTCGTTTCCCATCTCCTCACCAATCATATAATAGGCAATTTCACCATGAAGCAGTTTTACATTGCTGTCTCCAAAACAATCTTTCCAACGCTCATACATCTTTTGAACCGCCGTGCGCATTCCCAGCAGATAAAACACTTTGCAGCTTCCGTTTTTGCGTACCCAGTTCATGGAAAGCTCTGTTTTGCCACTACCTGTAGGAGCAATAAGTATTACGCTTTTTTCTGACAGTTCTCCCGATTTTTCTTGCAGCGGGGAAAGGGGTTTATATGACATATAGTTCTGAAAAGCTAAATTATAATTGCCGCTGTAAATAGTTTCCATATTTTTCAGTCCGGCAGATGCAGCGTAATCGCACTTATGCAGCATACCTTTAAAAAAATTGTGCTTAAAAGGATCAAAGTTACTCTTACCGAAAAAGTCTGTATCATAAAATATACAATTTACCGTTTTTTCAATACACTCATCCCAACCATTGCTTTTTAGCCAGTCCCAGTCTGTTGGCTTATTATTTTTATAGTCGTCATAAATATCTTTTAGATATTCAATATGCAATTTCCGTATTTCCGGATTTCCCCTGTCTCTCTTATGATGGTTGGCAATGGCGTTGAGTATATACTTGGCGCAATCACCCCATGAATCTTCTTTTTCTTCCGATATAAACGCTAAAGACAATAGCTCGTGCCACACGGGTTGTTTTGACTTGTCTGACAAATTTTGTTGAAAAGGCGCAACTCTTTTCCCCTGATCGTGAAAAAACAGCATATCTCTTACAAAAGAGCGCCAGTCCGCTATTTTATCGTATAGCAAAGGGTTTATTTTTTGTATTTGCACTAACCAATTATCATAACAGGCTATCAGAGCGTTTGTGTGTTCTTCCAGAGTGGTTCCGTCACTTTTCGCTAATATCTTTTTCATCGTCATCGTTTAGCTCCAAAAAACATACAGGGTGTTCGGGGTAATTACATGCCACTAAGCAATATTTTGATTTTATCTGAGATCCAGCGTTAATTAGGCAGGCGTCAATATACTTAAATATCCGCTGAGAGCCTATAATACTGTACGCAAATGGCAAATGAAACACGGGGTATCCTTCATTATCTTCATTTTTAGGCATAAACATCGGATATTTAGGTGAAAGTTTGTTTGAAGGCGTTACAAGCTCTACAATATCAATGCTGTCAATTCTGGTAATATCTTCATTTCTGCCTAATACTACAGTGTTTCCTATAAACCCCTCTTTTAACTTTATAAGGTTGGTTTCGTTATCATTTTTAAATGCTATATGCAGAGTGAGGCAAACATTGGCAAGCTCTTCCCAGAACATAAGCGTATGCGAATCTGCGTTAGACGCGCCGTTTCGCTTTTTTGTCTCCATATCCCAACGCTGCATATCAACAAATATGGAGTCATACCTACCCTGAATGCTTATCTTAAGTGGGATATACCGGTTGCCGCCCGGTTTAACCCCCATCAGTTTATGCACAAGCCCGCGCACCATAGATGGGGTGGGGAGGGGATAAGTTTGAAAAAAACGGTATCCGGTCTCCTGCCGCCAGCATACATGATCCTGATAAAGCTCCACACGCAGAGCTTTCATTATGCAACTCCGTAAACTTTGCTTATATCCTGTTTTATAGCGTTAAAAAACTCCTCTACAGTTGTTGCATTCGGCAGATTCTTGATATCGCCTTCGTTGCCGAATATGCCGCTTGTAAACCCAACGCGGATTTCATCCCTAATAGGTTTATTTTCCGGTGGCGCTGTAATGTTCATGCGGCTTTTAATCGTTTCCACATTAAGAGTATCGGCGTTATTTTTATAATCAACCTTTAATAAGTTGTAAAATATTGGGTTGCCTGTGCCGGTCACGCCCCCTATTATAAAAATCGGGCTTAAGTCTTCCCTGCGGCCGCGTATATCTCTGTAAAGACATTTTATCCCGTCCAGAAGTGTACTAATACGTTTAAATCTCTCTTTTTCGTCAATAACAACCTCTTCGGAGTTCTCGTTTTTGCCGATATTTTCCAAATCTATTGTTACGGTGTAGGTGTACCATGACATATGCGATTCATATTGGTATGGAATCAGCCCCAAAGAGTCGCTTCCGGTTCTGCGCATAAGCCCCATATTGTTGTTAAACGCTGTTTCAGAGTTCCAAGCCTCTAATGATGTGGCATCGCTTATACGCACAGGAGCGGGGCGGAGCATGGTTTTCTCCTTTGAATCCTCCCCCTCTTTCTTTTTATCTTTACTGCTCTTTGTTTTCATATATCCAAACAGGTCCAATTCTGGATTATCCTTTATTGTAGCGGAGTAAGAGTATTGGAGAGTTTTTCCTTCACCCTCAACTTTTGTTTTCCATTTTTTATCCCAAGACGCTAATATCTCAATAAGACTATATCGCAACGCCTGACGGCTAAGATACGAATGAACCCTGCCGTCCCTGTAATGTTTTTTTAATGTGCCTACGGTGCCGACACTTTCTCCGTAATTAAGGTTACGCCCCTGAAAAAGTATTGTGAATGTAAGATGTTTAGCCATTTGCTATCTCCTTTGTTGCATTTGAATTGTTATCGGTCCCTTTTTTATCATCATTTTTTCTGTCCCCCTGCAATAATCCAGCCAGAAAAGCATATCCGAATTGGATAAACCTCTCTTTATCCTCCAGCAGTTCCGTAGGAAAGGTCGGCGGAAGATCATAACTCATCATTGCGCGCATATAGCTGTTCAAAAACTCGTTCATATTTTCAGTTTTTAACGCTCCGAGTAAAGCATAAGCAAGCCCTTCAGCTTTTCCCGTCTCCAGTCTGATTTTTAAATCAGAACCGCATTTTCCGCCCCATCCGATGACATTGGTTTCTTTTTTTACATCCATATTACCTCCAGTTATTTTGCGATATGCTGATATATATATTACAGCGTAAAACAACAGTACGCTTGTTTTTTTGTTTATCCCCGCGTTAAAAAGCGTCGCCGCGTCCGCCCAGCCAAGTGTGCCTACAAGAGCTTTTTCAAGCCATGATTCGTAAATGTATATCCATGTGCCCTGATCATGGGCATATGAACCTGACGGAGGCGGATATTCCGAAAAAAATCTCATAAGTTCCTGTGTGATGTGATATTGATAAAGGTTGTAACCGGGTTTACCTATCAGTCCATTTTGTTCTGTTTTGATAAACTGAAAGGAGTTAAAATTACGCCGTTCAATATCTAGCTCCGCTAACTTTTTGATACGCTCAATGTAACTCAATAGCGCATTTGCACCTATCTCAACAGTTTTTAGATTCATGTTGCATTCAAAAAGATTTTTAACCGACGTGTTGATATTGGCAAAATAATAAATGCTGTTAGCCGCTTTTGAAAGAGCTGACAACATACATCTATACACTATTTCACATACAGAACAAATATAAATATCCTTATAAAACCATGATATAGAACTACCTCCATAACCGCCCATTGTGTTTACTGAGGACATATATTTCTTTTGTGCATCTTTATTGCCACACATTGAGCATGAGTTTTTACTTGGATTACTGTTTTCTGTGTTCAAATATTCAACGCACTTATTGATAGCTTGAATTATATCATTAACTCCGGCTATTTGTACCGCGTTTCTGCCACCGTAATTTATAAATCTGCTTGTCAGGAGTTCGTCAGATTCCTGTGCATTTTCAAAATATTTATCATTTTTAGCCTTTCGTATAGCTTCCGATGCGCTTTTGCCATTTGATTTTAACTCATCAAGACTTTTTATATTCACATTTTCAAATATTTTATAAAAAACTTTAAAATCAGATTTTTCCCAATCCTGTTTCTTTAGTTTCTTTACAGATTCCTCATCTTCCAGCAACTTAATCTGCTTGTCCAGAAGATTATCAGTCAAAAAATACCTTATCAGATGTTCTCTATATCTCTCCCCGAAACCATCCAGCAACGATTTATCAAAAGTTATATAATTACTTTCAACATTTATGCCTGCACCTTTAATATCCTCAACAGTATTTCCGAATATGCTCATAAATCCCACTACGCCGGCGTTAAAGCTCCAGTCTTTCAGATATACTTTGATTTCGCTCATTTAACACCGCCATTAGGGAGCGTTCTGTGTTCTCCACAAAACAACATTCCAAACCCCTGAGAATTTCTGGCTCCTAGACCTGTGTCATAAAAGAGTTGCTGCGCCTCTGAAGGCGCCGTCAGGCAAAAGACTCCCTCAACGCATGAAACAAGGCTGTTATAATGTGATACCGCAATATTTTTAGCCCATATCCATTGAATTGAGATCGTGTTGATATCTTCCTCAGCCATATCTGGAAACGCTTTTCTGACCTTGGCTTGTATATGTCTCATTACAGCCGCATTAAAACCATACTCTCCCTCTTTGGCATACCCTGAACGCTTGCCTTCATCATCGTACATATGAAAAACCGCGGCGTCCGTATGCCAAACCCTTTTGTTTTCCATAACGGTTTCGTTGGGTAAAAGCATAGTTTGCCCTATATACACAGGAAAACCCATATTATATTGCCTTATTTTTTGAATACCGTTACAGAAATTCATAATATATTCATAATCCGGGGAGGAAAATGTCAGTATAGCCTTATTGCCTGACAGATATATGAAATTTTTTTCGTTTTTTTCTCTGTTTAACGGAAAATGTATTGAAAATGTAAACGGTTTGTATCTGTGTCCTGAATCGTACAACGAAACCTTGAATTTTTCCGATGATTTGTTAAAAGCCTCTTTAATCAACGATGCTAAAGCCATACGGTAATTTGATGTGACCTTATCAATATTACTGTCCCAACTAAGCGCTATTTCTACCCGCATAAAAGATTCCTCAAATTATTTTTTAAAAATAACATCAAATATAAAAAAAATATTTGTAGGATTAAATTAGCTATATAGAAAGCTGTAACCGGAGTAACCCTCCGGGGAACCGTCTGTCATGCTCCCCGAAAGATCTCTGATTACCGGAGTTTTACACTAAACTGAGGTAAAAAAATACAGGACAATCTGTTTTAAGAAAGGTATTTATAACCCCGTTCCCTCAGTTTGTTGTTATACGGAACTATAACATTTCCGCAGCTTAATTACCGCGTGCGGAAAAAGAACGTTCCCGCTGCTCTCTTTCATGAGCTTCACTCACGCGGATTTTTCTGCCGCCGTAGTCACTGTCATTCAGTTCAGACATAGCGCGGGAAGCTAACTCCGCTTTCATCTCAACAAAACCAAAGCCGCGTGAGCGTCCGGTCTGTTTGTCAATAATTACTCGGGCCGAATTGACATCACCAAAACTTGCAAACAACTTCTGCAAGTCGTCATCCGTTGTGGTAAACGGAAGATTTCCTACAAATAACCTCTTCATACTATAAGCAACTCCTGCAATTAACATTAGCATTGACCAGACAGACCAGACAGACTAGACTTCGTGGAAGTGAAAGGAACCAACGCCATATAATCTATACACACTCTTTCAGGCAAAAGCAAGCGTTATTAAAACAATTTATTTATCATATCCATATCTGCAAATCCGGCGCCGAGTTTTTGCGCCTGTACCGCGTTGTGAGTAACGGCAATAACTGTTACTGTACTGCTGATTGCCAAGATATACTCTTCTACGAACTCTTCTGACCTTTTGTCAAGAGATGATGTAGGTTCGTCAAGCAAAAGTATTTCCGGATCAAGTGAAAGCGCCCTGGCAATGCACAATCGTTGCTGCTGTCCGCCGGAAAGCGCGTTTGCTAAAACATTTAGTCTGTCTTTAACTTCATCCCAAAGCCCCACGGTTTTTAACTTCTCTTCCATAACCCGCACAGCATTTTTATGTGAAAGATCAGCGCCGTGAACCAAAGGTATCAGAAAATTTTTTTCAATACTGACAGGCAGTACATTCGGGCGCTGAAAAACCATACCCACCTTCTGGCGCAGATATTCAGGGGGATAAGCGTACACAGAGCGCGGTTTATTTGCCAAAGTGACAGTAATATCCCCTGATGTGCGGCAGTTTTTGAAACATTCATTAAGTCTGTTTATAGAGCGTAAAAGGGTGCTTTTACCGCTTCCGGAAATCCCTGTTATCACGGTGACAGCGCAAGCCTTTATATCAAGCTCCGATATACTCAGAACCTCCTTCCCGTCAAACGACACCGAAAGGTTTTTTATATTTACCGCATCCACCTGCGGCTCCTGTTTTTTAATACGCTTGCTGAAGTAAGCAATGCCAAAGTTATAACAAGTAAAAGAAAAGCGGCGGTAAAAATCTGCGCCGACTGCGTTTCATCCCGGTAATTAGCGCTTGTGTAGTATATAAAAAAGGGCAGCGCCTCAAATTTATCAAATATCCCCGTTATATTCCCCGCGCCCGCAACAGCTCCGGTCATAAGGATCACGGCGGTGTCTTCCGCGCATCTTCCCGCAGCCAGCAAAAGCCCGCTGAAAATACCCTCCGCTGCAGAAGGAATAAAAACCATGAATATGCCGGTCTCTCTTCCAAGTCCTACAGAAGCCGCCGTCAGCCTGACATTCTCCGGAATTCCTTTCAGCGCCGTATATGTGTTGAGCGATATTACAGGTAATACCAGTATCGCAAGGCAAAAAGCAGCTAAAAACATACATGTGTTAGCAGGGAAAAAATATCTGCGCAAAAAAAGAATTAGCACAAAACCGGAAAGCCCTACTATTATTGACGGCAGCCCCGCAAGTGATTCAAGAACAATCACAATCAGGCGCCGCCTAATTCCTCTTGCGTACTCTGAAGCGTATATTCCAATAGATAACCCTACCGGCACAGCAAAAAGCCCGGTTAAAAAAAGCAGCCGCAATGTACCCAAAAGCGGTGTCCATAACCCGTCCCAAACCAACGCTCTACCTAAAACAGCGTCAAATAGCTTTACATCGCCGAAAAAAAGAGCGGCGGACATACCTGAAATGGCATTTACACCCAAAAAGATTACAAGCATGACTACCGCGCCGGTCACAGCTATGCTTGAAACAAGACTCCAATATTTAATCATCTTCCTCTCAGTGTGCGTACAATAAAATTCAAAAAAAGCGCAAGTATAAAAAGTAAAAAACCGGACAGAAAAAGTGTAAATTCCGCCTGAGGCGTAATTTCTGCGGCGGTAAGCAGGCTTATATGCCCGGAAAGTGTCCTGACTGATGAAAAAAGACCTCCGGGCATTACCGGCGCGTTTCCTGAAAGCATCAAAACGATAAGGGTATCGCCCGCCGCCCTGCCGAAAGCTAAAAGCGCTCCTGTAAAAAGCAACTTTTTTTGTGCGTACATCACCATATATATAAAACTCTTCTCCCTTTTTATACCCAGAGAATCAGCGGTCAGAACCGGGTTTTCCGGACTGTTAATGAATGAATGCAGAGCTGAGTCCGCTGTTAATGTCATCGTAGGCAGTATAAGAAAACAAAGCGCCGCTGAGACGGTGATTATATTATAACCGCTTCCGCCGGACACGCTTCTGAATATCGGAATTATGACAATAATTCCGCAAAAAGCATACACTACAGTGGGTATGCCGGACATAAAACGTAAAAGCCCCCGCAGAAAAGCGCTGAATGCGTTATTATATATCCATACAGATGTTACTATCCCAAAAGATAAGGGAACAGCAAATAATACGGCAATTAAAGCTATGAGCGATGTGCCGGCGATCATCGGCAATATCCCGTATTTCCCTCCCTCCGGTATCCATTCAAATGTAAAGGATGAAATAGCCGCGCCCAAACCTATTTTTGAAATACTATAAAAAAAACCGCTTATAATTACGGCAAAAAGCGCCGCTATACTTAAAAACCCTAAGGAAGTAAAAAGATATACAGCCGCCGCCGGAAAATGTTTTCTCATTTAATCGGTATATAACCGGCATCTTCTATAAACTTCCTGCCATCGGCGCTGCCGGTAATATATCTGATAAAAGTTCCGGTGAGTTTGTCAGGTTCCCCTCTGGTGTTCATATATAAAAGCCGGGTTACCTTATAAACTCCTGTGGAAGCGTTTTTCTGAGTAGGGGGGATACCGTCCAGAACAACGCCTTTTACACTTTTATCTGTAAAACCTATCCCCACATATCCGATTCCGTTAAGGTCTCCTGCAACGGCAGTCTTCATTGCGCCGTTAGAGTTTATAATTACAGCTTTTTGCGAGATAACTACCTCTTTCAGCAAGATATCGGCAAAAACTTCGCGGGTGCCGGAGCCTTCTTCACGCGTATAGAGATTAATTGCAGCGTCTTTACCGCCCAATTCCTTCCAATTAACTGTTTTACCGGCAAAAATATTCTGAACCTGTGTACTTGTAAGGCTACTTACGCTGTTTGCCGGGTGAACAACCACCGCAACGCCGTCTATGGCAAACGGATATGTTTTAAGTCCATATTGGGCAATTTCGCTCTCTTTTAAAGCGCGTCCAGTGTTACCGATATTAACAAGCCCTTCTCCCACCTGTTTAACCCCTGCGCCGGAACCTCCTCCGGCAACCGTAATTTTAATCCTGCCGTTATGCCGCATTATTTTCTGGGCGGCTGCATTCATAACAGGGATATGAGCGGTACCCCCGGCGATATCGATAACGCCCGAAAGACTGTTGAAATCGGATAAACTAGATCCGGTAAATTCAGAATTATCCGCTGCAAAAATAAATGAGGCAAATAACAAAAAAATGAATATAAACAAACCCTTTTTCATCTTATTATCCTTTCGTAAAATTCACGCTATTTGAATTACAGCAACAGTGACAATTTGGCAAGAAAGATTATTGTAAAAAATAGCGGTTAAAAAAATTTTCACCCCTCCTTACTGATTAAAAAACAGACAATCAGGGTATTATATGTTCAACAAAGAGTTAGAGATTTTTCCAAACCCTTTTCCACATAAATGGTGAATAAAAAAAAACTTGACAAAATTTTCTCTCATTATAGTAGTGCAAATGAAAAGTTAGTATAGTAAAGGTTTTTCGGAAAAATCAGCACAAAATGTTTATGGAGCAAATCTTAACGCGCGTTTTTTTATCCACATCTTTTCCACATTATAAGATGAAGCTAAATAATAATCCTCCGAGGAGGGATTGTTCTCCATTATTGTTTAATGTTGAAGAGCTGTCCGATATGCTGCTCATCAGAGCTATGTCACTATAACCGTATTCAATATAAGTTTTAACCCCAAGCCATTTTGTAATTGATATCCTATAGGCAATGCCGGCGTTAAAATCCGTATAAAAAAGCGTTTTTGAGGCTTTAAACTCTGAACTGGTTATTTCATAGACGTTCGGCAGTATCTCCTGTTGCCCTAAGCCTGCGTCAAGGGAAAAAGATAAAGATAATCCCGGCGTAAACACGGGTTTATTTATGTCATAAAATAAACCGCCGTGCTGTTCAAGAACTGTCAGCAGCCATCCGCCAGTATTCGTGTTGCCCAGGCGTTTTGCGCTGCGTGAACGGATATTCTGAGCATAATAAATTCCGAAACGTGAATAAGAATCAGGGGAATCTTCGCCGGTAATTGGCGTATCAATGGCAACGGCAATCTTTTGAAGTTGTTTATTCAAAGTTACATTATCACCCGGCTGAAAAATCACTCCGTTTTTATAGTACGTATCTGAGGAAAACTTCCCGCTGAATGTATCGCTCCGTTTTTTATACTGTACAAACCAAGATGTGTTTCGTGACAGGAAGAATGTTGTGAAAGGCATACGGAGTTCTATAAATCCTGAATACTCAGAAGGGGGTTGGCTGCCGGCAGTTGCCGTTTCTTCATATAAATTAAACTTTGCGGCGCTTTGCCACTTAAGTTTTGAAAATAACGGCACATTCCTTGATGCGTAAAGTTCCGCATCTATAACAAAAACACCCGTGTTAATATTCTTTAACCCGTTGTATCCTGAAGGTATACGGTATGAATAGCCGCCGCCGGCTGTAAATGAGATATATTCAGGCGCGGGATGGGGCATATCCGGCCAGACCTCCTCCTCTGTCCAAGAGAATGCAGCCGGGCAACACAATATAAATATAAAACAGATTAAAAGAATATCCCTCCCCAAAAACTGTTTTTTCCGGAGGAATAATTCAAAATTTTTTATATAGTAGTTTTTTATGAAGCGCGGCAATCCATGCGGGGAAACGCTCCCAATGGATCGCTTCGTCACTGCGTTCCTCGCATTGACAAGTTGAACCGCTATAAAATGAAAAAATTGTTTACCGGTAATACAGGCTATTTCCATTTAGCCAAAGTTTGTTTGGCAAGTTTTGCTGCACTGCTTTCCGGATAGTTTTTGATAACGCTGTTTAACGATTCCTTGGCTTTAGCTACATTGCGTAATTCATAATAAGTAAACCCCGCTTTCAGTATAGCGTCCGGTACTTTTTTACTTTTTGGGTATTTTGTCTGTACTGCCTGAAAAGCGGTCAGCGCTTTTTGAAAATCGCGCATACTGTAGTAGTTTTCACCTATCCAATATTGGGCATTATTTGAAAGGGCGTCATTAGGCATCTGTGAAAGAAATTCCTGAAACTTCTCAATGCTTTCATTGTGCTTTCCATCCTGATAAAGCTGTAAAGCATATGAGTAAAGACTGTCCTTCATAGCCTGCGAATCTTCAATTATAACGATTCTTGTAGTTTTGTCAGATGAAGCGTCGGCGCCCGATGATGACGTTGACTGTGATGCTGATGTTTGCTTGGGTTTTTTAACTATCGTAAACTCATTTATAAGATATGATACATTTGCCTGTAATTCAGAGATTGTTTCTGTGTTTTGCAGGAGTTCGGCATTCATTGACTCGTTTTTCAGAGTAAGAGCATCCAAATCTGACTGCAAAGACGCCATTGAAGCCTGAGCTATTGAAAGTTCATTTGCAATGTGGGAAACCAGCGCATCATCTGTGATTGTCTGACTTGCTGCACAGGCTGAAAACAGATAAAACACAGCAAACGATAAAACTATTTTTTTCATATTTACCTCTTTAGCAAATAACCGTCTATAATGGTTACTAACATGGAAATATCCGGTTTTCCTATAAATCTGTTAGCTCCCAGCCCTACAAGTTTACGCTCGTTCTCTTCACTTGCCATAGATGAGAAAACGACTATCGGCAGAGTTGATATTGAAAAAGATTCTCTCAGTTTCTTTACTACATAATCTCCGCTTATGGCAGGCATTTCCAAGTCTGTTATGACTACGTCAGGCACTTTTTTATCAATTTCCTTAATAAGACCGGCGCCGTTCTCAAAGGCTCTAACTCTATATCCGGCTTTTGTAAAATGTTGTACCAAAAGACGCCGTATAACAGGCGAGTCTTCCGCCAGATATACGTCAAAATTTTTGCGTTTATCCGCTAAAGTCATATCAATTTCAGAATTTTTAAAATTGCTGCCGGGATTAATCTCAGATATTATACTCTCAAAATCAAGAAGCTGTATCATACGCTCCTGAATATTTATAACCCCGAGGACAGATTCTATCATATGAAAATCAGTGATAGAAGAGTAATCCCTTATCTCCGCCCAAGTGATCCTATGTATGCGGACCACTTCATCCACCATAAAACCGTTGTTCATGTGATTAAAATAGGTTACTATCACTTTGCTGTCATCCCGGTGGGAAGTCTCCCGTAACCCGAGCCAGTAACCAAGGTCTATAATAGGTACAAGATTTTGCCTGATATTTGCTGTTCCGATAATTGACTTGTGCGCATCAGGAACATGCACTACCTCAGGAAACCTTATAACTTCACGCACTTTTGCAACATTTATGCAAAAGTGGTATGGTCTATCGGAGGAACGGATTACAAATTCTACAATCTCAAATTCATTTGTACCCGCTTCAAGAAGAATATTGTGATTTAATGCCATAACCTTATGATCTCCTTAATAGTAAATAATATTGTTAAAGTAACATCTTTTTTTTATCAACGCAAGTACTGTTAATAATTACTTTTTTATAAACGTAATATTTTACTCCATACCCTGTATTTGTGTGGAAAACTGCGGAGAATTGATTGCCCCCCTGATGCCAAAGTCACTTGTCAGCCCCATAACGCGCGCTTTTCCTGTAATATTAAGCGTTGAACGCTTAATATTTTCTCTATTTAATTCTATCTGACCATCGGCATTTTCCACCGTCAGATTGTCGCCGGCTATTTTTAACGATGTAATCATCAGAATATTTCCTGTAATTGTGCATTCTGCCGTCAGGCTGTCACCTTTTACGGGACCCAAAACGGGTAAAGAGAGTGTAAATGAACTTGAATTCAGATTTAAAACGCCTTTGAGGTCTTTTGAATTGTATTTGATGGTAATTTTCAGCTCTCCGGCAGCCTGAAATTTTAATGTGCCGGCTAACCTTGAAATATTCAGCGCGGTATCGGCGATAACATTATTTTTACTGTATTTTATATTTGCCGTACCGTAATCAGAGTTAATAAATGCTTTGACACTGTGGGTTAATAACGAAAAGGGGGTGTAAGAGAGCTTAATATTGCCCAAATTAATCTTGTCAATTATCTGATCCCCGATAGTGATATTGTTTAACGTTACTCCCGTGATATTGGTACGGAATAAACCGCTCTTTACTTTTGTGTAAGATACAGGCAGTTTGTTTTCTGTAATCAATTTCATAAGAGCGCTATCCGCAACTGACGAATACGGAAATAACGCCAAAAGAGCCGCTATAAAAAAAGCTGTAAATATCCCCGCATATTTTATGGTCTTTTTTGTCATTGTATTGCCCGCACTATATCCCATGCTATATCCAGCCGTTTGGGGTTGTCAAAACGTTTTGATATATATACACTTTTAACCCATATATTATCATACTGTTCAAAATCTTGAAGAATAGCTGATAAATCTTTATACACAAGGTTTTCTGATCTGAAAGAAACCTGCTCCTGCCTGTTTACTGAATTAATCAGCTTTATATTAACAAATTTTGCGGATATCCCCATATTCTGCCCCATTATCTGAATATACGACTGAAGACCTGTGCTGAGCAACTTTACATTCTGTTGTTTATCCTGAAGTTTTTGAATTTCCCCCTGTACACGGATAATACGCTCTTTTGTGGCGACGGTGGCGGCTTGCATATCCGCCCGTTTAGTTGATATTATCGTTTGTGTCCAGTAAAAAAGCGCTATAACTGATATTACTGCGAGAAAATACGAAAGCAGTTTCTGGCGGGTATGGAAATCCTGCAATTTTTCAATGTTCAGTCTGTTTAAAAAATCTTTCACGGCTCATACCTGACTGTAAATTTTATCTGATCCCCCGTCTGACGGCTGTCATCTATAGTAATCTTTTTTTTCAGCTTGCTTTCAAGCGTAGTTTTAAGGGTTTCCATTCCGGCAAAATCTTTGACGAACCCTTCCAGTTTAACCATTTTTTCATTTACTGTGACAGATTCTATCATTGTATCCTTAGGGAGGACATCGCCAATATTTTTTATAATATCCATTACACGAAAAGGGGCTAAAACCGAACGCTGAGCCCTTGATATAAGAGTCCCGTAAGGATCCGCGCTGTTTACCACATCCGCCTGTGCATAATAATCCTGAAGCTGGTTTTCGTAAAATTTTAAGCTCCGGGAGTCTGACATTATGCCGGTAATTCCGGACAGCAGAAATAAAATGTAACATACAGCGATAACTATAATCAGCCTTTGGTATCCTTTTATTTCATCACGGCTTTTTTGAATGCCGGGCAACTGAACTTCGCATTTCAACGGCAGAAGCTCGTTCCACATATCATCCGCCTGAAGCGTACCCTCCGGTTTGCTGCTCATAGTTTCGAGAGCGTCTTCTCTTTTCTGATATACCCTGCTGCCGTCATTAAAAAGAAATGTGGGATACCGTGCGGATACTTCACTCAATGGGGTGGATATTTTTCTGGCTTTACGGAAAAATACCGTTTCGTCAGACATGAGGTTATAAAGGTCGGAACGGAATACCAGCGCAGTATAAATACCTTTGTTCTCCTCAACAGCAAAACCGGAGAAAAGATCCATCGGGAATGCCGACTGAAGGTAGTTTTCTATAACATTGCGCGTCTTTCTGCGGCTTATGTTCAGTTTACCCACTGTTACATAGAAAAAGTAGCTGTCGTCTATTACAAGCTGAAAACGCCTGTCTCTGTCCAATATTTCAGAAATTGAAAAAGGACCGGCATGACGGTGAATCAACCGTGAATCTTCGGAATATCCGGATATACCATACAACATTCCGTTCTTAAGCAGATAAATATCCTCCTCATTTTGCTTAACTGATAACACGGTCAATATTTCCCCTTCTTTAAAAGTAGTCCAGCCCTCTGCCTTCAATGTATCTTATAACAGTAAATCTGCTCCCGTTCCTTCTCATAAGGATATGGTAATATTGCAGAGTGTCCAGAATATCTACCTCTATTTTTACATAAAACAAAGTACTTTTTACATCAAAAAAAGGAAGCGTCGCCGTATAAATATCTCTGTTACCGCTTCCTAATATATTATACAACGCGTTTTTGTTTCTGAAAGGTTCTTTTTCCCGTTCGGCTATAATATTATCCACATAAGGGGCAAGTTCCGGCAGAAACGACTGTATTGTAAGGTTGTCGGCAAAATTTATATTTATTTTGGGTTCCAGTTCGCCAAGCGACAGATGTTTAATAATATCTTTGTACACCCCTGAATACCCGGGAATCAGCCTGATTTCATAAAGCGAACTAAGCATGGCGTTTTTAGCCGTATAACTATTGCCGCCCGGGTTAAATACCGCGCCGGGAATCGTTTGAGACAGCGGTATTGCGGTGGAGGTGGATACCCAATCTTTGAGTGATTTCCACATTTCATCGTCGTATCCGAGAGATGCGTACATAGTTTCAAAAGCTTTCTCCATCCGCCTTTTAGTGTCGTTATCTGTGTTAACAAGCGCATTTACAGGAAGTCTGTCATCCGCCGGTCTTACAGTAACAGAAATAAATCCGCCTTTTACCGGTATGCTCGGAATCATATTCCATTGATCCGTAGGATCATCGTATTCAGGATTGTCATACTCCATAAGCGCACGCAGCGCTGTAAGCGCCGTACCTGCATATATCCCGCCCTGATTGTCCGCCTGTAAATCAAGAACTCCTCTGTATGAAGCGGTTGATCTTTCATATATAACAATAACCATACTTGTCAGAAATGCCATCATAATTAGCACTGTAACAAGCACATTCCCTTTTCCGCTATTCATTTATTGTGTCTACCATCCGCCCTGTCACAAACTGTAGCAGTTTGCCGTTTATGTGAAATGAAAACCTGAATATGAACCTGTTTACCGCAAAACCATCAAAGTACTCAGAACCGTCAAACGATTCAACTGTACATTCGGAAACATTTTTCGCCAGCGGCATCTCCATCTGATAACCCATATCCAGATGTCTTTCCCGTCTGTAAAGCGTACCATTGTCAAGCGTTGTGTCAACATAATAAAGCGCTTCAACAGGCAGCGACTTGTTAAACCGCAAGCTGTTCTGAGTAACCATTGACAGCAAACGTATCTCTCCGCTATCGGGAGGGGGAAGAAGCGGGACTCCGGCAGTCATCATACGGATATCTTTTGCTATAAGCCGCTCCAGCGTCTCTTTGAAAATAAGGTTGTTATTTGTATTTTCCAGCCCGTTTTTGGTATTAATAACCCCGCTGAACATAGAGTAAACGCCCAAGAGGATGAAGGCTGAGATAGCAGTGGCTATCATTACCTCTATAAGTGTAAAGCCGCGTTTACTTTGTGCGCTCGAAATAAACATAATTGATAACTGCGTCTTTGTTTTTAACCACCATAGTAATCTCTGTAACCCCGGGTAATAAAGTGTTCTTTTTTATATATTCATATTCTGTTTCCGTTCCGTTGTCAGATTCGGTGTCACTCTGGGCTATACGGGGATAGTGGGTGTGTTTTAGTATCCGCTCATACCCCTTATCAATCAGATAAAGCCTGTTTTGGGTGTTCTTTGTGGTAAAAAGCGCATTATTCAGTACTCCGTATATGCCCAGCATAGATATACCCAATATAGACATGGCGACCAAAACTTCAACCAGTGTAAAGGCTTTTATGTTCATATTTTCCCGATTCTGACCGTCATAAGAAGAGGAGATGATTCAATAATTAAACTGTTCGTCTCAAGAACAAAATGATCGCATAGCCCGTCAGGATAGACCGTGATCAGATATTCAACCCCTTCAGAATTTTCTCCGTTTATGCGGGCGCTCTGAACGCTTTTTATTCCGGGGATTGATATTCTGTCGCCATCATATTTGATCATATTGTCTGAGCCTTTGAAACCCAATATTTCTACAGGAACACCCTCCGCTTTGGCTATTTCAAGATGTTCTTTTAACAGATCATTAAAAAACGCAGTTTGTGCATCTCCTTTGGCTATACGTTCGCCCAAAACCGGCGTCATTGCCATCATCATTATTCCAATAACGGCAATAACCACAAGTATTTCAATAAGGGTAAACGCCTTCTCCCGCAACATTCAGTTTTATTCCAGATTGGTACTTACTATATCCGCGTTATAACCTTCTCCGCCTTCTCTTTTGTCTTTGCCGAGAGAAATAATCACAAAATCTTCGCCATTATCGCCCGGGCTGCGGTAAACATAAGGGGTATCCCACGGATCTTTAGGTATAGTTGTTTTCCCGAGATAACCTCCCGGCTGCCACGCAGTGGGTACAGGATCGCTTGTGGGTTGTTCTACAAGCGCTTTAAGCCCCTGTTCTGTGGTGGGATAAACATGGTTATCCAAATTATATAATTGAAGAGCGCCGCTAAGCACCACTATATCTTGTTTAACCCGTCCGACTCTGCTCTTTTCAACATAACCGACAATATTTGGTCCGATAGCCGCAACCATAATCCCTATAATTGCGACAACAACTAATATTTCAATAAGCGTAAAACCTTTTCCTGCCAAACTCTTTGCTTTTCTGTCATACATATCCATACCTCTTATTCTACATTATACTAAAAAATCTCATTATATCATTATAAAATGCCAGTATCATAATCGCGCCCAAAAGCGCAAACCCGATCATCTGACCTATCTTCTGCGCGGCAGGGCTTATCCTGCGCCGCACTATAAACTCGTAAGTGTACATCAAAACATAACCGCCGTCCAGAACAGGTACCGGAAGAAGGTTCAGTACAGCCAGATTGATGCTTATAAACGCAATAAAGCTGAGGTATCTGTCAGGACCGTCTTGGACTGAATTAGCGGTTTCTTTTACAATCAGTATCGGACCGCCTATATTTTCCTTTGCTACTCTCCCTGATAAAAGCTGACCGATCCCTTTATACATAAGCCCTGTCATCATTACAGCCTTTTCGGCGCCACGCCGGACCGCTGTCCATGGAGGGTCGCGGAGTATAATATTGCCTTCAAATGAAAATACGCCTATTATACCTGTGGCGTTTTCGTTTTCTCCGGAAATCAGCGGCGTTACATTAATGCTATATTCCGTGCCGTCTCTTTGCATAACGAGCGCCAGAGGGGTTCCCCTGTTTGTGCGTATAATTTTCACAACATCGTGCCATTCCCTTGTTTCTTCGTTATTTATTGAGATGAATCTGTCACCTTTCTTTATACCTGCCTTTTCCGCCGGATAACCCTGCGTCAGTCCGCTCACCACAGGCTCTAAAAACACAGACATCCCTGCATCGGAAATTATTTCATTTTCACCTAACGGGTTTACATGGTTTGTTTCATCGGGGCGCAATGTTAATACGGTGTTTTTGCCGTTTCTTTCAATACCGACCTGAAACTCTGTATTTTCACGCCTGTCAATATGACTAAGAAACTCTTCCCATGAACGCACACGCTTGCCGTTTACATCCGTTATTTTATCATAAGGGAGAAAACCCGCCAGATCCGCCGCTTTCCCCTCAGAAACCGAACCCACCACAGGGGAGTGAGCTTTATAACCCACCATAAATATCACAGAAAACAAAAGAATTGCGAACAGTATATTAAAAACAACGCCGGCAGTGATTACTATAATCTTTTTATGGTACGGCTTATTAAAAAACGCCTGATTCTCCTTGCCTGCAATCTGTTCTTCCTCCTCGTTCATTCTGTGCAGTTTTACATAACCGCCGAGAGGAACCGCTGAAAGACAGTATTCAGTTTCATCTTTGGTTTTTGACCACAATTTGGGACCGAACCCTATTGAGAAACGTTCCACATAAACTCCACATAACTTGGCAGCTAAAAAATGCCCGAGCTCATGTACAATGATAAGCGCTCCGAGGGCAAAAATAGCCAGTAATATTGACATTTTTTACTCCGGTTGATTAATCCGCAATAAAGCCTGTGCGGACTCTCTTGTATGTCTATCTATTTCCAAAACATCCTCTATCCCTTTCGGTTCACTGAAATCCGCTTTTTCAAGTATTTTCTCTATTAGCGGCGCGATAGCGTTAAAAGCCAACTCCTCTCTGAGGAACGCGTTTACCGCTATTTCATTGGCGGCGTTCATAACTATCATATTTGAAGAACTGTCATTGTATAATACTTTTAACGCTATATCAAGGCAAGGGTATCTTTTCTTATCAGGCGGATAAAATTCAAGGTTCATAATTTTGGTAAAATCAAGCTGCCCTGCGCCGGATTCTATCCGCTCCGGATATCCGAGAGCATAAGAAATAGGTGTTTTCATGTCAGGCAAACTCATCTGTGCCATTACGGAACCGTCCAAATACGAAACCATCGCGTGGATTATGCTTTGCGGATGCATAACTACCTCAAGTCTGTCAGGCGGCATATTAAAAAGAAAGCGGGCTTCAATAAGTTCCAACCCCTTATTCATCATGGTTGCAGAATCTACCGTTATTTTATGCCCCATCTTCCAGTTAGGATGGTTTAGCGCCTGAGCGGGGGTTACATTTGCCAGCGCATGGACCGGCAGATCTCTGAATGTGCCGCCGCTGGCTGTCAGTATAAGTTTAGTTATATCCTTTCTGCGGTTTCCTTTTAAACATTGAAATATGGCTGAGTGTTCACTGTCAACAGGAATAATTAACGCGTTATTGGCATCCGCGGCGGAAGTTATCTGTCTGCCCGCCGAAACTATACACTCTTTATTGGCAAGCGCAAGCGTAACCCCTCTACTGACAAGTATGTATGCCGGCATAATCATTGAAGCGCCTGATGCGCCAATGACCGCGATATCTATTTCAATATCTTCAAGAATTTTTACAAGCTCTCCGGTCTGGTTGTTTGTAAGAAGAGTTTTTTTCGCCGATAATCTGCGTCCTGCATCTTCCATGGCGGGTTTGTTTATATTGGCAGTTAAAAGTACCGTGTCAAACATCTCTATGTTGCGTTCTATCACATCAACAGCCTGCTTCCCGATGGAACCGGTAGCCCCTATAACGGCCACTCTGCGTTTTTTCATGCCCCCCCCCATATTCTGACATACATATAGAGATATACATATAAAACAGGCGCGGCAAACAGTATGGAATCAATACGGTCAAGTATTCCCCCGTGCCCCGGGATCAGAGCGCCGGAATCTTTTATTTGCGCGTTTCTTTTCATCATAGATTCAAAAAGATCACCTAAAATACCGGCGGCAACAATATCAACCGACATAATAATAATCATTATAAATGGCACACGATCCGAACCCGCAATAAAAAGGCAGTAAAAAAGAATTGCCAACCCTGTTCCGCCGGTAATACCTGCTATAAACCCTTCAAGGCTTTTTTTCGGGCTTATTTTTGGTATTATTTTACGTCTGCCGATTTTTGAGCCGACAAAGTATGCAAATATGTCCGAAGCCCATATAGCTACAAACAGGTAAAATAACCAGAGCGATCCGTTGGGTAGCTCCCGCAGAAGCCATATAAAGGAAAACATCATAGGGAAAAATACGGCGGCAAAGATATTGGAGGAAACATACCTTATTGTACCGCCGGCGGGATCGCCTGAGAAAAGTTTGGTTATGAACGCCACAAATATTATCATTATCATTACAAAGGCAAAAAGAACCCATTTTAAATCAGTAAAATAAAAGCAGATTGGCGTTGTCAACGCCCCAAGCCACGCTATTGCCGGAGTGACCGGTTCCCCCGCCTTCCGCATCAGTGGTATTATCTCCTTGTTACCAAGCAAAATAATTAAATATACCCCCGCTGCAAACGGAATAGTATTCTCCCATAAAGTTAAGAGGACAACGGCGGGAATCAGCGCAGCGGAAACAATTACCCGTTTAATCAGTTCACTCATAACCTGACCGCCTTATATGTTTTCTATCTGTTCGTCTGTCATGCCGAATCTGCGTTTTCTGCGAGCAAACTCTTCCAGAGCTTTTTTAAAATCTTCCGCGCTGAAATCCGGCCACAGTACCGGAGTAAAATAAAACTCCGCGTAGGCAAGCCGCCAAAGCATAAAATTGCTTATCCGCAACTCACCGCCTGTGCGGATTAATAAATCCACATCAGGAAGTTCCGGACAGTACAAATATTTTTCAAAAAGTTTCTCAGTAATATCTTCCGGAGTAACTATACCACGTTTTACATCTTCAGCGATCCTTAACGCCGCGGCGGTTATCTCCGCCCGTCCCCCAAAATCAAGCGCAATATTAAGAACTATCCCTGCGTTTGCAGAAGATTTTCCAACCAAATCCGCCAGCATTCTACGCGCAGACTCCGGAATCCGGTTTGTCTCACCCGATATGATCAGCTTCACATCTCTTTTTATTAGTTCCTGAGCCTCTTTTTTGAGATATTCCTCCAGAAGTCTCATTAAAAATGAAACCTCATTTTTTGGGCGCAGCCAGTTCTCTGTGGAAAAAGCAAAAAGACTGAGAAATTTCACCCCGGCATCTTCCGCAGCATTTAAAATACGCTGAATAACCCGTACACCCTCCCTATGTCCCATGGTGCGGTCAATACCGCGCTTCTTTGCCCACTCGCCGTTACGGTCCATTATTAAAGCAACATGGCGGGGGATATTTTCTGACAAGGACATCGGTAATCCGCCTTCCCTTTTTATATTTCCATTAACTCTTTCTCTTTGGCAACGCTTATGTCGTCTATGTTTTTTATCTGAGCGTCAGTCAGTTTCTGCACTTCATCAAGCGCGCGTTTGGATTCGTCCTCAGATATAGGGTTATCCTTATCTTTTTCAAGTTTTTTAATTTTTTCGTTGGCATCGCGGCGTTCATTGCGCAATGCTACCTTGGTTTCTTCCGCCATTTTTTTTATAAGTTTGACCATCTCCTTACGCCGTTCTTCTGTGAGTTTGGGGATAGGGATACGGATAAGTTTTCCGTCATTGGAAGGATTAAACCCTAATCCGCTGCTTAAAATAGCCTTTTCAATGGCAGAGATGAGAGATGTATCCCACGGCTGCACAGTCACCATGTGTGCGTCAGCTACATGAAGCGTACCAACTCCGTTAAGGGGGGTAGGGGCGCCGTAAACCTGAACGCGGATATTGTCAAACAAAGACACTGAAGCGCGACCGGTACGAACACCTTTTAACTCATTTTTGTAGTGCTGAATTGTCCTATCCATCTTTTCCTTCATTTCGTTAATGACTGTTTTTGACATTTTTGCGTCTCCTAATTATTTTTTTCTCCGTTCGCGCATCGTGCGCTCACTTCGCCCACGCGGCTTTATCCTCGGCGGAGTGAATCCGCCCTGCGGTACGCCGCTTCGTCCCTCCGCCGCTTCGCTTGTCGGGCGGTTATCTTGCCCACATCCTGTGGGCGCTTACATATTATTTTTTTCTCCGTTCGCGCATCGTGCGCTCACTTCGCCCACGCGGCTTTATCCTCGGCGGAGTGAATCCGCCCTGCGGTACGCCGCTTCGTCCCTCCGACGCTTCGCAGGAGCTACTCAACCAGCGTGCCGACCGGTTCCCCCTTTACTATTTTCAAAAGACTGCCTTTTGCATAAAGACTGAATACAATTATAGGTATATGGTTATCCATGCACATACTTATAGCTGTGGAATCCATTACTTTTAACCCCTTTGTCAACACATCCATATAGCTTATTTTATCAAATTTTTTTGCTCCCGGATCTTTTTTGGGATCTGATGTATATACGCCATCCACTTTAGTTGCTTTAATAACCACATCCGCGTTTATCTCCGATGCCCTCAAAGTCGCGGCGGTATCTGTGGTGAAATATGGGTTCCCTGTACCGGCTGCAAAAATAATTACTCTGTTTTTTTCCATGTGACGCATAGCGCGCAGACGTATAAAAGGTTCCGCTATCTGCCGCATCTCTATGGATGTCTGAACCCGTGTCGGAATACCAGCGTTCTCAAGGGCGTCCTTAAGCGCAAGGGCGTTTATCACCGTGGCAAGCATCCCCATATGATCGGCGACAACACGGTCTAACCCTTCCGCGGTACCGGAAACGCCCCTGAAAATATTTCCCCCGCCGATGACAACCCCTATCCGTACACCTGAATCATATACCGCACGGAATTCCTGCGCAATATACCGCACCGTATCTCCGTCAATTCCGAACTTTTGGGTTCCCATAAGCGCTTCGCCGCTCAGCTTAATCAATATTGTTTTATATTTATTCATTCAAGCCCCTTAACGCACTATATTCAACAGTCTGTCCCAGCGTATCCCTTTTACAAAACCGGTAAAGCCGGAAGTTGGCTCTTTAGACCAATAGATTATAAGCGCCTTGCCTTTAAAACTTTTTCTGGATACAAATCCCCAGAATCTGCTGTCATAGCTTTCATCACGGTTATCGCCCATCATCAGATACTGACCTTCCGGTACCGTAAATTCAGGAACATTATCCGAGATATAATCAGCGCTGTAAAATTTGACTAACCTTTTATATTTTTCATCCAGCGGTTCGCCGTTGCGATACACAACCCTGTCCACAATTTTTATCTTATCGCCCGGTACGCCCATCACACGTTTTATAAAATCTTTCTCCGGCTCAAGAGGGTACTCAAATACCGCCACATCGCCGAAACGGGGATTTCCCAGCAGATAACTGATTTTGCCTACAAAGAGGTAATCTCCTATTTGAAGAGTTTCCAGCATAGAACCGGATGGAATTGTGTATGCGCTGAGCAGAAATGTGCGTATTATCATAGCGATAACAAATGCGATCACAAGTGAATCAATAAAATCCCGCGTTGAGTTTTTCCCCTTATCGGGATTTTCATTATCAACATTATCAACATTTTTTTCAATTTTTGACATTATAAAATACCCTTTTTTTACTTATCTTCCCCTATCTTAAGCACCGCCAGAAACGCCTCCTGCGGCAAATCTATCTGTCCTATCTGTTTCATCCGTTTTTTTCCCTCTTTTTGTTTTTCAAGTAATTTGCGTTTACGGGTAATATCGCCTCCGTAGCATTTTGCTATGACATCTTTACGAAAAGCCTTAACAGTGCTACGGGCAATAATTTTACCGCCGATGGCAGCCTGTATCGCAACTTCAAACATCTGACGCGGGATCACATCTTTCATACGTTCCACCAACTCCCGCCCCTTGTATTCCGCCTGTTCCCTGTGTACTATTATGCTCAGGGCGTCAACCGGCTCTTTATTAATGAGTATATCAAGTTTTACAAGATTACTTACTCTGAAATCGGCAAATTCATAGTCAAACGAAGCGTACCCGCGGGAGACTGATTTCAGTTTGTCGTAAAAATCGGTTACCACCTCCATAAGGGGCAGATCATACTCCAGTATGGATCTGACAGCGCTCATATATTTCATGTTTCGCTGTATGCCCCGGCGGGACTGCAAAAGCTGCATAACATTTCCCACATATTCAGACGGAAGAATTATTGTTGACGAAATATACGGTTCTTTAACAGCCTCATACTCTCCGGGCTGAGGAAGCAGGGCGGGATTATCCACCTCCGTAATTTCGCCGTCCGTATTAATTACTTGAAATATAACTGTCGGAGCGGTTGAAATAAGGTTCAGATTAAATTCACGTTCAAGGCGTTCCTGCACTATCTCCATGTGGAGCAATCCTAAGAATCCGCACCTGAATCCAAATCCAAGAGCCTGAGAGCTTTCAGGCTCAAAAGTAACAGCGCTGTCATTTAATATCAGCTTTTCAAGGGCATCACGCAATTCCTGGTAATCTTTCGGATCTATCGGATAAAGTCCGCAAAAAACAACGGGCTTAACATTTTTAAATCCCGGAAAAGGTTCTGTAGTAGGTTTTTTTGCATGAGTTACGGTATCTCCTATTTTAACTTCATGTACATCCTTGATGCTTGCGGTAATAAATCCCACTTCCCCTGCCGAAAGCTCTCTAACCGGCATCGACAGCGGAGTAAAAACGCCGATTTCGGCAACTTCATACTCTCTGCAGGTTGACATCAGCTTTATTTTGTCGCCTGCCCGTATAACCCCGTCAACTAACCTCACAAGTGCTACCACCCCTCTGTACGAATCGTACCACGAGTCAAAAATCATTGCCTTTAACGGTTTATCCGGATTGCCTACGGGAACGGGGATACGTTTAATTATTATTTCAAGAATATCTTTTGTGCCTATCTTCTCTTTTGCGCTTGCAAGCACGGCTTCTGACGCGTCAATACCGATGGCGTCCTCTATTTCCGCTTTTACGCGGTCGGGATCAGCGGAGGGCAGATCAATTTTATTGATAACAGGGATAAGCTCCAGATTCTGATCAACAGCCATAAATGCGTTTGCGATTGTCTGCGCTTCCACGCCCTGTGACGCATCTACTACAATTAACGCGCCTTCGCACGCGGCAAGGCTGCGGGAAACTTCATAGGTGAAATCCACATGACCGGGAGTGTCAATAAGATTTAACTGGTAACTGTTACCGTCATTTGCGTTATATGTGAGCCTCGCAGTCTGCGCTTTTATTGTAATCCCGCGCTCGCGCTCTATATCCATACTGTCCAGCACCTGCTCTTTCATACGGCGCTCGTCAAGACCGCCTGTATATTCAATAATTCTGTCGGCGAGCGTGGATTTACCGTGATCTATGTGCGCTATTATGCTGAAATTCCGTATAAATTCATTCTGCATGAGAACCCCTGTAACCTGTTTAAGATATACCAAGATAGGGGAACAAGGCAAGCAGTTTCAAGCGCGGCGCACGGAAATCAATCTTGCGGAATATTTATGCTGACATTACATTTTATATAGTGAAAGATATTTTTCCGCTGATTTTTCCCATGAATAATCACGCGCCATTGCGTTCTTAATCATCTTCCTTATATGCGTTTTCCTGTCGTAGTATGTAGAAACAGCCCAGCCTATTGTATAATAAAGAGCGGATGAGGAGATGTCATTAAATTTAAAACCGTTTCCGTCGCCGTTTTTTTCATTATACTGTTCAACTGTGTCGTTTAAGCCGCCTATAGAACGTACTACAGGTAAAGTTCCGTAAATATGTGAATACATCTGGTTCAGTCCGCACGGTTCATATATTGACGGCATTACAAAAAAATCGCTCCCCGCTTCAATAAGGTGCGCCAGATTTTCATTATACCCTATATAACTTCCGGCATTCCCCGGACTAAAAGCGGGAAGTTCGCCGAAAAATCTCTCCAAAGACGGATCCCCTGATCCAAGTACAATAAATTGACAAATCATGTCATTTAATATCGGACGTATAATAGGCTGAAGCAGATGCAAACCTTTCTGTTCCGCGAATCTGCCTATAAAAGCGAAAATAGGCACATCCGGCGTCACAGTCAAATTAAAATTCTTCTGCAAAGCCGCTTTATTGAGTTTTTTCCCTTTTTTGTAACCTTTTGCGTTAAAGCGGGCGGGGATATAATCATCCGTTTCCGGATTCCATATTGATGTGTCCACGCCGTTCAGGATTCCGTGTAAATCGTTTCTGCGCCGGTTGATATACACATGGAGACCGTTCGCGCCTACATGCCCGAGAATTTCTTCAGCGTATGTAGGGCTTACAGTCGTAATTTTGTCTGCAAAAGATATTCCCCCCTTCAGCAGGTTGATGTGACCGAACGCCTCAAAAGTGTCCGGAGTAAAGTCCCACTCGTCAATCATAGCGTACCGTAAGGCTATTCTGTCGTAAACGCCTTGGTAGCCCACATTATGCAGGGTGAGAAAACTTTTTGTGCCGGAGAAAAACGGGTCATACCTTTTTTTGATGTAATAAGCGGCTATAGCAGTTTGCCAGTCATGGAGATGCACAATATCCGGCTTGAATTTCAGGTCTTTTGCGATCTGCATCGCAGCTCTGGACAGGAAAGAAAAGCGGAATGCGCTGTCTTTATACTCTCCGCCGCTGTCATGGTAATAACCCGGGCGGTTAAAATATTTTTGGAATTCAACAAAATAGACATCCACTCCGTGAGGGACATTGGTATGGTGGACGTCGTACCACTCTTCACATATCCCCATGTGCACACAGGCGCCGGGCATAATTTTTTTCAGCGAATACCGGTCGTATTTAATGGAAGAATATAGGGGGATAACTACTTTTACCTTTACCCCCAATGATTTAAGCGCTTTAGGCAAAGCAGCTACTACATCTGCCAGCCCCCCTGATTTAGCGTAAGGTTCCATCTCGCTTGCTATAAACAGAACATTCATAAGAATTTGCCGCCTTTATTATATTTTTGCAAAGTGGTCAGATATATTTATTCAGCGCGCCGGTGTATGTAGCCTTAGGCTGGACGCCGACAAACTGTTCTACTATCTCTCCGTTTTTAAACAAAAGTACAGTCGGTATGCTCATAATACCGTAACGGGAAGCTATCTCTTTGTTTTCATCAACGTCAAGTTTAGCAAAAACCGCTTTATCCGTGAAATCTGTTTCAAGGGCGTCAATCGCTGGCGCCAGCATCTTGCACGGCATACACCATGTTGCCCAGAAATCCACGAGCACCGGTTTTTTTGAGTTAATCACCTCTTTTTCAAAATTATCGTTTGTTAGTACTGTAGGCATTTTATCCTCCTGAAATGTTTTGTTTTTAGGATTGTCAATAAAGTCACTATTTCATTATATTGTTTGAAATTACCATCCGCTGCACTTCGGAAGTTCCCTCATATATGGTCAGAATTCTGATATCCCTGTACATACGCTCTACCTTGGAAGGTTTGCAGTAGCCGTATCCTCCGTGAATCTGGACAGCGTTTGAAGCGTGTTTTATCCCTACCTCCGTTGCAAAAAGTTTAGCCATAGACGCTTCTGTGGAGGAAGGTTTGCCGCTGTCAGTAAGGGCGGCAGCGTGGTAAGTAAGCTGTCTTGCGGCATTCAGATCTTTTGCCATATCTGCGATCATCCATTGTATAGCTTGGTTGGAACCTATAGGTTTGCCGAATTGCTCACGCTGTTTGGCATAAGCGATACTTTCGTCAAGCATAGCCTGCATCATTCCTACAGCTTGCGCTGCCGCTCCGATACGCCCACCGTTCAGCGCGGACATGGCGATGATAAACCCCAGTCCGGGCTTGCCCAAAACGTTCTCTTTAGGAACTTTTGCATCTTTTATAACCACTTCACAGGTGTTTGACGCCCGCATCCCCATTTTATCCTCATGTTTTGATACCTGAAACTGCCCTTTTTCAAGGATCATTGCGGTTACTCCCCTTGCGCCGCGTTCCGGGTTGGTTTTTACAAAAGCCACGATAAAATCGCCGTATTCGGCATTTGTAATGAATGTTTTTGTGCCGTTTACAAGATAATGATCCCCTTTGTCAACTCCCACAGTTGACATATTGGAGGCGTCGGAACCGGCGCCCGGCTCTGTTAGGGCAAAACAGCCGAGCAACTCTCCGGTTGCCATTTTCGGCATATATTTCATCTTCTGTTCCTCTGTGCCGTAAAGAAAGATACAGTCTCCCGAAAGCATCTGCACAAGAGACGTTGTTGATGATGAAAGGCATTCCCGCGCGGTTTCTTCCGCTACAATGGCGCTTGCTAGATTATCTCCCCCCGCGCCGCCGTATTTTTCAGGGTACTTTATCATCAGCATACCGCTGGCGGCAAGCGCCTTAAGCTGCGCCGCGGGAAATGTCATATTATGGTCGGCATCTTCGGCGCGAGGGGCAAGCTCTTTTAACGCTATCTCTCGTACAGCCTCTCTTAAAAGTTCATGTTCTTCGCTCAAAATCATTTTGTTATGCTCCTTAAAATAATTAAGGATATATAATATATGGCTGATATTTATGCAAGAGTATAATGCCTTCGCGCGCGCCCACTCTTTTCGCAGTGGCATCGGTAACATATTGAATTTATTGAGTATTATTTAATAAAGTAACCAAATTTGACAATCTGTATTTTTTTATGCTACAATGAGAAAAATAATTGAATATATGGTCATCTGTGACTATGACCGGGAGTTTTTTCTTTTGGATGGCAGTTTTAGTACTATTACAGTATTAATCGTTTGTATTTTTTCACTAAGTTTTCTGACAGCAACAAAAATGTCACTTACAACCCTTGGGGATTTGGGCATAAAACATATTATGGCTGCACGCGAAGGTCGCGCGGGCGTATTTAATCTTTGGCTTAACCATTCCACCAGACTTATGAACACTATAGTGTTCTGCAAAATATCTTTGATAGTTATTGTAACCAGCGTCGGAACAATTTTTGTCCGGAGCTACGCAGGCGTTCACATAATAGCCTTTACAGCGCTGATTGTTATTACGCTTGTTATATTTGCTGAAGTGCTGCCCAAAGCGTTGGCGAAACGGGTTGCGGCGGCGGTTGTACTGCCCAATATATATATCTTAAGGATATTTTATTATATCTGTTATCCCGTGACATCCGTAATGTCGGCATTAACGGCGTTGGTTGCAGGCGTTTCCGCTGACAGCAACGGCAAAAAACGTATTTTGACAGAGGATGAACTGGAATATCTTATAGATGTCAGCGAGGAACAGGGAGTTCTGGAAGAGCGGAAACAGCAGATGCTTTCTAATATTTTTGATATTTCCGATATATACGTTAAGTCGGTAATGGTTCCGCGCACTGAGATGGTTGCGGTTCCGCATGACATAGACAAGGACGGATTCATAAAACTTATTCAGGAGACGGGATATTCGCGGTTTCCTGTGTATGAAAACTCATCGGACAGAATTATCGGGATTCTTTCTATAAAACAGATGATAAATATGCTGGGTAAACGGTGGGATATAAAGGATATAATGGCAACAATGCACAGCGCCATTTTTGTGCCGGAAACAAAAAAAATAGACGATATGCTGAAAGAGTTTCAGCGGGCGCGCCAGCATATGGCGGTAGTGGTGGATGAGTACGGCGGCGTTGCCGGAATTGTCACTATGGAAGATGTGCTGGAGGAGATAGTCGGCGATATATGGGATGAATATGATGACGAACCTGAAGAGTATGACATTACAAAGATATCTGACAGGGAATACGCTATAAATGCTCGTACCAACATAGACAGCCTCTGTGAATATTTTAATATAGAACGTACAGAAGATATGTCTGAATATGACACTGTGGGAGGGCTGATTTATGACATTGCGGGGGCAATCCCGTCTGTAGGCGATACTTTTAAATGGCGCGGTTTTAATATAAAGATTCAAAGTATGGAGGATAATAAAATCCAGCGCGCGAATTTTACGGAAGAAGAAGCGCCGCAGGAGTAATTTGTGGTAATTACATACTTTTTATATGGATGATGCAAAAAATATTTCGGAAAATATTAAGCGTTACAGATATCAAAACAAGATTACACAGGAGGAGCTTGCACATAAATCCGGCGTTGCGCTTGCAACAATAAAAAAGATTGAGACAGGCAAATCCGCGGGCATACGCAGAAAAACGGCGGAGGCAATCGCTTACGCTCTTTCAGTTGATATGAATTCCCTTTTGGCGCCTGCCAGAAAGCTGACAACTATACGTTTCAGATCTTGCAGGAATATGCGTTCCAAAGAAAGCGTCATTTCATACATAATAAATAAACTGGACCGGTATAATAAACTGGAAAGCCTTACAGATAGCTATCTTCCGGAAAATTATAAAACCGTTGAACCGGTTGCAGGTCCCGCTGAAAATGCGATAATATTAAGAACACTTGCTGGTTTGGATAATATATCTCCCGTTTTGGATATATCGCGGACACTTTCAATGCTGGGGATAAAACTTTTTTCAGCAAGCGTCAATACAGACAAATTTTTCAGCCTGTCTGTGGGTGTAAAGGACGGAGGTCCCGCCGTTATTGTCAACAATAACGACAGACTCACTTACGAGCAGCTTTTATTCTCTATAGCGCATGAAGTAGGGCATTTTATAATGCACAGCGAAAGGCTTCAGGAAATAAACAATGAGATTATATGGTCAGAGGAGGACGAAGCGGACCTTTTTGCAAGCCACTTTATAATGCCGGAGGAAGGTTTAAATATTTACTGGAACTCAGGCAAAGGGCTTCATTGGACTGACAGGGTGATTAAAGTTAAACAAATATTCGGCGTTCATTATAAAACGGTTCTTTACCGCCTCGGCAATTTTGACAGACTCTATGAATGCTTCCTTAAAGAGTATAAAAACGGTGAACTTAAAGATGACAGAGATCCTGAACCGCTCAACAGAAAATTATATATCGAGGAGAGGATGTACAGTATGGCGGTAAAGGCTGTGAATGAAAAAAAAATTACTGTCACGGAAGGATCTGAAATATTAAATATCAGCAAGGCTGATATGAAAAAATTTGTACAGTCGCTGTAATTTACGTCATAAAATCTATAGATGCGTCTCTCCGATAAATTATTGATATTTATCTGTAACAACGCTAGTATACGCTGATGGGGAAAAGAATAGTGCTGGGAATTACAGGCGCGAGCGGTTTCATATACGGAATTACGGCTCTTGAACTGTTGAACCGCGCCGGGTATGAAATTCATCTTGTCATAACTGAACCGGCAAAAAAAATACAGCGTTGCGAGTGCGGTACGCCGGACAGCTATATTCAGTCTCTGAGCCATAAAATATATGACATTAATGACATTGACGCCCCGATAGCCAGCGGTTCTTTTCACACAAATGGGATGTTAATAGCCCCCTGTTCCGCCAATACAATGGCGCGTGTGGCTAACGGCATATGTGACAATCTTATCGCCCGCGCTGCGGATGTGACATTAAAAGAGCGCAGAAGACTTGTGCTTATGGTACGGGAATCCCCCGTTCATTTAGGGCATATTAAAAATATGCAGGCGGTAACCGAGGCAGGCGGCGTTATCTGTCCGCCTGTTCCTTCGTTTTATGCAAGACCAACTACAATAGCGGAAATTGTAACCCAAAGCGTTGCCAGAGCTTTGGATTTATTTGATATTAACACAGATATTCCCCGCTGGGGTTGCTACGGAGAGTAGTTATAACAGAGGTGATTTAGAAATGCAGTACAGATTTTCCAAAAACATTTTAAGTACGCCTAAATCTTTCATTCGGGAGATTCTTAAATTCACCCAGACACCGGATATAATCTCTTTTGCCGGCGGTTTACCGAATAAGGTTTATTTTCCGGTGGACGCTGTCCGCGAAGCGGCTGATAAAGTTCTGTGCGAACATGGGCAGGAGGCGTTGCAGTACACCACAACTGAAGGGTATGACCCGTTACGGGAATTCATAGTCACACGGTATAAAAACAGAGGCATTGAAATCACAAAAGATGAAATATTGATTGTAAGCGGATCCCAGCAAGCGCTTGATCTATCGGGAAAGGTGTTTCTTGATACAGGTAACCATGTTGTAATAGAAAAACCCGGATATCTTGGAGCGATACAGGCGTTTTCCATATTTTCCCCGCATTTTCACGAGGTTTCACTCAATACTGACGGTATAGATATTTCTGAGCTTAAAGAGGCGATAAAAAAATACAACCCAAAATTTTTCTACGCAACACCGAACTTTCAAAACCCGAGCGGTCTGACATACAGTCTGGAAAACCGCAAATCAGCCGCGGAAGTTCTGAAAGACACTGAAACGGTGATAATTGAAGATGATCCATACAGTGAAATACGTTTTCTCGGGGAACATCTGCCCCCGGTCAAAAAGTTCGCCCATAACAACAGCATACTTTTGGGTTCATTCTCAAAAATAGTGGCTCCCGGGCTGCGTATCGGCTGGGCGTGCGCGCCGAAACAAATAATGGAGAAACTTGTTATTGCCAAACAGGCGGCTGATCTGCATACTAATTATCTCGCACAGAGGGTGCTTTGCCAATATCTTTATGACAACGATATAGACAAACACATTGCCAGAATACGCGCCGGATACCTTGCCCAGCGCACGGCAATGATTGAGGCAATGGGTGAATATTTTCCGGAAGATATCACATATACACAGCCGGAAGGTGGAATGTTCCTGTGGGTAACAATGCCGGAAGGGTTTTCCGCAATGGAGCTTCTGGATGTTGCGGTAAAATATCATGTGGTATTTGTCCCCGGCGAACCTTTTTATGCGGATGGCAGAAAGTCAAACTCAATGAGGCTGAACTATACCTGCTCGGACGAAAAAACTATCAGAGAAGGGATAAAACGCCTTTCGAACGCAATAAAAGAATATGCGGCAAAAAAGAGATAAATTTTGAACGGCAAAGTTATCGGCATACGCGGCATGACCTGTGCCGCCTGTGCCCAACGGATTGAAAAGAAAGTTATGAAACTGCAAGGTATAAAAAAAGCGTCAGTAAACCTTGCAAGTGAAAAATTGTTTGTGGAATATGACGAAAACAGTTTACAGCTATCTGACATAAAGGAAGCAATCGTAAAAATCGGATATACCCCTCTGGAACTGAATAAAACAGAGATTACCGGTAAAAACCGTATATCAAAACAGGAAGAGATCAGAACTCTTTGGACAAAATTCGCCGTTGCCGCGGCATTTTCTCTCCCGCTTCTTTATATTGCTATGTCTCAGATGATCAGCTTTGTGCGTCTGCCTTTCCCATATTGGCTTGATATGATGAATTATCCGCTGGTTTTTGCTTTGACGCAGTTGATGCTTGTTGTCCCGGTAATCGGCGCGGGATACCGTTTTTATACCGTAGGTTTTAAGTCGCTTATAAGCCGCAGCCCCAATATGGATTCTCTGGTCGCTGTCGGAAGCGCGGCGGCAGTGATGTATAGCCTTTATAATACATGGCGGATTGCAAACGCTAATTGCGAGGCGGCGGAATCTCTGTATTTTGAATCGGCGGGGGTGATTATTACGCTGGTTCTGCTGGGGAAATCGTTGGAAGCAGTGTCAAAGGAGAAAACGGGCGAAGCTGTAAAAAAATTGATGGGGCTTACGCCCAAAACGGCTATTATAATTCAAAACGGAGAGGAAAAAGAGATCTCAGTCAGTGAAGTTAAAATCGGCGATGTTATCATAGTGAAACCGGGGATGAAAATCCCTGTGGACGGTATTGTTACCGGCGGATATACATCTGTTGATGAATCCGCGCTTACCGGTGAAAGTATGCCTGCAGACAAAAAAGCCGGCAATTATGTGTACGCCGCCACAATAAATACTACAGGGGTAATTCAATTCAGGGCGGATAAAATCGGATTGGATACCGCGCTTGCGCAAATCATAAGGATGGTGGAGGATGCGCAGGGTAATAAAGCTCCAATAGCGGCTATAGCTGACAAAGTCTCCGGTCTGTTTGTGCCGGTTGTGTGTCTTATTGCCATGTTATCGGGAATTGCGTGGTTTATCGGTACGGGTGGCGATGTCAGATTCGCTCTGACTATTTTTATCTCCGTACTTGTGATTGCATGTCCATGCGCTCTTGGTTTGGCTACACCGACCGCGATTATGGTCGGAACGGGCAAGGGCGCGGAAAACGGTATTTTGTTCAAAGGCGGTCTGGCTTTGGAAACCACGCATAAAATCAATACCATTGTGTTTGACAAAACAGGAACGATTACCGAAGGTAAACCCGAAGTTACGGCGGTTGAGGGTGATGTTTTGCAGATTGCCGCCTCTTTGGAACGGTATTCAGAACATCCTGTAGCAAAAGCAATTTGTGGGTATTATAGCGGAGAATATCTTGATGTCAGTGATTTTAAAGCAATTATCGGTTATGGCGTTGAAGGCGGCATAGAGGGCAAAAAGGTGGAAATTAAGCGGGATATACGCATTTATGTTGATAATGAATATAAAGGGCGCATAGAGGTGTCCGATAAACCCAAACAGAGCAGCAAAACAGCAATCGCACGCTTAAAGGAAATGGGGATAGAAGTTATAATGATTACAGGCGACAGTCTGCAAACGGCAGAAAAAATTGCGGCGCAGGTAGGGATAAGCAAGGTGCTCGCAGGGGTGTTGCCGCAGGATAAAGGTAATGAAGTAAAAAAATTGCAGGCAAACGGCCGCAGGGTAGCAATGGTCGGAGACGGCATCAATGACGCCCCCGCGCTGGCACAGGCTGACATCGGCATTGCAATAGGCTCCGGCACGGATGTGGCAATGGAAAGCGCTGACATCGTACTTATGCGTAGCGATCTTATGGATGTTCTGACGGCTATTCATTTAAGCAAACGGACAATCCGTAATGTCAAACAAAATTTGTTTTGGGCGTTCAGCTATAATGTAATAGGCATTCCGGTTGCGGCGGGATTGCTACATATGTTTGGCGGACCTCTTCTGAACCCGATGTTCGCTGCGGCGGCTATGAGCGTAAGTTCTGTTTTGGTGGTAACGAACGCTCTGCGGCTGAAGCGTTTTAAGGCGGAAGAAGCGTAATAAAGGTAATTCAGCTTGACATGATTAAGCATATTGCCAATTATAGATTATGAAAAGCGGCAAACGCATAGACTGTTTTAAATGTAAATATATGCAAATTACATGGGAGCCGCAATTCCCTTACGCGTGCGAAGCATTGGGGTTTAAATCAAAAGTAATCCCGTCACTTGAAGTATTCCGCAATTCCAACATCCCGTGCCAGATGTTTACTCATAAGGTTACAAAAAATGAAAAAAAAGAACATTAAAAACTTACCTATAAAATCATTTGTTTACGACGGAACAGATATAGTTGAACCGGAATTGCTTCCCAAAAACGGTATCTGGCTCAGGGTAATAGGGCTTAAAGATATACGGCTGCTGGAAAAAATTTGCGACCACTATCAGATTCACGACCTTGTATTGGAGGATATTTTAAATCCAAGCCATCAGCTAAAGTATGAACGTTTTGAAAACTACTCCCTTTTTATTATGAAAACTTTCAGTTACAATAAAGCAGACAATGAACTCTGCCCTTCACCGTTAAATATTATTGTAAGCAAGGAGTTTATTCTGACATTTGAAGAAAAAACAAATGACATTATAAATAATTGTGTAAAAAAGATAGGCATTAACTACAGTTCGGCGGAAAAAACCGCTTACGAACTGCTTGACACAATAATAGACCACTATCTTACATTTATATCCTCTTATCAGGAAATTGTATATGAAATTGAAGATACAATTCTTGAATCACAAATGGAGCATAACCTGAATCAGATGTTTAATCTGCGCAGAGAGCTGCATTTCTTCAGGAAGATAGTTCACCCTGTTCAGGATATGATATCAGTATTTATTAATCAGCAAAATTCACATATCCGGAACCCTGAAATGATCCCTTATCTTAATGATCTGTATGACCACGCGAGCAGAATAAACACCCTTGTGGACAGCTTCTGGGAAACGCTGAATTCACTTCAGACAGAGATATTCACACAGCTACAGTACAAACTTTCACGGACTATGACTGTTATGACCGCGGTTTCCCTGATCTTTATGCCGCTTATGGTAATCACAGGCATATATGGGATGAATTTTAACTATATGCCGGAACTGGGTTTCAAATATGCGTATCCTATAGTTTTGGCGGCAATGGCGTTTATCGGTATAGGAACCTTCCTGTTATTCAGAAAACGCAGATTGTTTTAATGTTGAACCGCTGAATGGTATAAATGGTTATGAGTTTGTCTCCGCCCGGTAATGTCGCCTATTTTGCGGCTGTAATGTACAATCCGCTTAAAATGAGTAATACGCATGAACTCCTGACCCGCATATGGGGTTTGCCGGCGCTGCTTTCTGAAGAGTTTGATTTTAATCACACAGAATATTACACGCCTGAGATGGGTTCCGGATTGCGGAAATATTTTGTGGCTTTTACAGGCGCGGACGGTCCCGAAAGACTGCCTGATTATAAATTAACGGCTATTGAAGCGGAAACCTTGTTTGCAGACGGCGGCAAACGTATAATCAATATAGACCCCGGTTATCTTGCCACTGAAAAGGTAGTTGTGGCAAGCACAAAAAACTTTACACACAGGATATATTTGTGTAAAGGGGTTTACGGAGATATTCAGCTCACGCGCAGAAAGGGTTCTTATATTCCAATGCCGTGGACTTACGCAGATTATATAAGGCGGGAAGCGTCTGTTTTTTTTAATAAACTTTATGCTTTAAATAGGCTGCCACTTTGCTGACAAAAACAGCGGCGTCAAGTGGTTTGCTGATATGATCATTCATACCGGCTTTTTTACACTCCAGCACATCTTCGGCAAATGCGTTGGCTGTCATGGCTATAATCGGGATACGCGCCGCTTCCGGAATATTCATAGCCCTGATTATGCGTGTTGCCTCCAGACCGTCCATTACAGGCATCTGCATATCCATTAAGATTATATCATACTTTTTTGGGTCTTTCTCAAAAGCCTCTACCGCTCCAAGCCCGTTTCCCACACATTCGGTAAAAATATGCGTATCCTTAAGCAGGGCAAGGGCTATTACCCTGTTTATCTCAATATCTTCGGCAATCAGTAATGAAAATTCCGACAGATCCGGTTTTTCGCCGGATATTTCATAATTAGGCAGGGAAAGCATTTCATAGTTATCCACCTTTCCGATTATAGCGTGAAAATAAAAACATGCTCCCCCTCCGGGCATATTTTTTACGCCGATATTGCCGTTCATCATAGTAATTATCTTCTTGGTTATGGTAAGTCCGAGACCTGTGCCGCCATATTTACGCGCAGTTCCGCTGTCAGCCTGCTCAAACGGTTCAAACAGCTTATGGCTTTGTTCCGTATTGACGCCGATTCCTGTGTCCGTCACCGATATATCAAGACGTAAGCAGCCGGTTGTCAGCTCTTCGGAAGTTGAAGCGCAAAGTGTGATCTTCCCTTTTTCCGGCGTAAATTTAATAGCGTTGGAAATAAGGTTTGTAATAGCCTGTGAAAGGCGTAATTCATCACCATTCACATATTGGGGGAAGTTTTCGCTCAAAATCATGCCGAACTCAATGGATTTTTCCTTTGCGCGGACAAAATACATACTCAGCAGCGAAGCCAGCATGGATTTTATATCAAAATTACATATAGAAAGTTTAAGGCGGTTTGCCTCAATTTTTGATATGTCAAGAATATCGTTGACCAGAGACAAAAGCTGTTTAGATGCCACTGAAATCTGATCTAAAGAATACAGCATCTGCTTGTATTCTTTAGAAGCGAGTCCTACCTGTGTCATACCTATAATAGCGTTAAGCGGCGTGCGGATTTCATGGCTCATATTCGCCAGAAAATTACTTTTTGCGCGGGTTGCCGATTCCGCTTTCACATTGGCGTAATGTATCTCTGTGTTGTCATGCGCCAGAACCACAATTCCGTTTAGCTTGCCGTTGTTGTCAAATACGGGTGAAAACTGAAAAGAATAAAATGATTCAATTTTCTTCCCGTCTGGTTGTACATTAACCTGCGCGTCTATGGCAATCTTTGCGCCGACCTGAAAAACTTTTTTGAGCGCTTCCTCTATTTTGCAGGCAAGTTCCTTGCCGAGATTCTCCTTTATAAGCGGTAAAAACGGTTCGCCCGCCACATCCTGGTTAATGCTTTTTCTGAATGATGATGTGCAGAGTAAAATATTCAGCTTCGTGTCCAGCAAAAATATATCATCGGGGCTGTTGTCGCGCAGCATCTGATTATACCGCATCTGCGTTTCTTTCTCTTTTTCGTTGTAATCACGCATCGTAACAGCCTGTCTGTACAGTTGCAGCAAGTTGTTGTATTCCCGCTGAAGCCTTGCGTTTTTACGTTTGAGGGCGCTGTTTTCATTTTTTACAGATGGCTCCTTACAATCATCTTGCGTTTTATTTGTCAGATCGCTCATCAGAAGTCACCCTTAACAGATTATAAAAAAGATTTTAAAATGCTTTAAAATGCGCACATAGTAAACGTTGCGTTGTGAAATTGGTTTACAGCCTTGCCTTTATTAATGCTGGTCGGCGCGATTTCACCGAAAGCGTACAGCCCCGACACGGTCAGATTCGGAAGAAAGAGATCTCTTATAAGATTGCCCTCCATATCTTTCTGATCCGCTAAAAACATATTACGCAAACTGCAGCTTGCTATAAGCGCCGTTGAATACTCATACCCCCTCCCGTCCACCGCTTTTAATTTGTCCATAAACTCTTTCAGAGCCATTCCTGTGGAAACGGTTACATCTTTATCGTCACAGTATAACAGTCCGATATATGAGTCCTGAGGCACATCCGCAAAGCATATAACCTCTCCGGTTTCTTTGTTATAAGTATTTAATGCGCGCGATACCGGAAATATTTCTTTGCTGTCGGCGTTTCTCATCTCAACAAAAAATTGGTAATTCCATAGAACCTCCGTCTGATCGCTAATAAACGGAAATTTTTTAATGTATTCGTATGCCGGTTTACCGTTGATTTCACAGATAACGTTATCGTGTGATTTTGTAACGAGCTGTTTCTCAATCGTTCGTCTGCATGAAAGGTTTGATACTTGGAATATCGGTCTGATATTGCCGGATAACATCAGAAATGCTATACGGTTGTCGCCTATTTCTCCGTTAAGATATACCTGCTGTTTGCAAAATTCAAAATCATCTGCGGAAACATAGCCGAAAACAGGCAGATTGCCGCAAATCTGTGAGATCTCGGTTAAAATATTATCCGGAGAACAGCTTTGCACAGTTGATAACACACAGATAAGCATCTGCGGTTCGGCATCCGGATTCTGTTCTTTCAGATTACGGTACGCCGCCTGATATGTGTTTTTTATCTCTTTTTCTGCATCCTTTTCTATTGAATCGCTGATGGCGCATACAAACAGGCAGTCGTCACCTGACATGACATGAAGCGCTACGGCAAGTTCGTGATATCCTTCTTTTGTCAGCATGGCAGCGCCGGCTGTTGTCCCGCCGATAACGTTACAGTCTAATTTACCGCTTATAGCTGCTGAAAGTTTACCGATCTCCATATCGGGTTGTCCGTGTAATACTGCAACAGTATGTTTGCCGAAAGTAAGTTTGCTCCTTATTTGCGCAACCAGCTCTTCAGCCGCCGCCGCATAATCGTCCAACTCATAACTTACAGCAGTTGCGGATTTCATAGGTATAATCCCTCCGATTTTAACGTTCCTCTCATTACTAACACAAAACAGTATTATCGTAAAGTAAATAAATTGATTGCAATCCGGTATAAATCCATATAAATACCTCATTTGGAATTGATTGTTGATTTTTCGGCATTTCGCGTCCCCCCAATTTTTCTGAAATCAAGTCTGTAATATATTGATTTTATTGAAAAATATTGAAAAAACTTACTTGACAAGGTGATATTATAATCCGTATCATGTGACTACTCAGTTCGCTATTTCTATAGTAATTGCAGGAGAAGGCAGATGAAAAAGTTAGGGTGTGTTGACACTATTTTAGCCATATAGCAATAAAGGCAAATTGAATAAACGCCAAGAACATTACATCTGTTTTGTCATAGCGAGTGCACACCCTACGGAATCTTTTCAAACGTC
>JAIRQX010000126.1 GCA_031256375.1 Deferribacteraceae bacterium | reverse complement strand
TATCTTTCTGCTTCTGAATATCAACATTATCCTAGTAATTATTCTTTTTATCCTTCTTTTCCGGAATATTGCCAAGCTAATGGCAGACAGGAAAAACAGGATTTTTGGCTCGCGCCTGCAGACAAAACTTGTAATCTTTTCAGTACTGCTTGTTATGTTCCCTGTTTTCACAATGTATTTTATGTCAGCTACATTTATAAAAAAAACCGTAGACCGGTGGTTTGATGAAAAAGTTAGTCACACAATGCGAATAGCTATGAACCTGACTGAAAAATATAAGGGCGTCACACTTAACGCTCTCACACAGCAAACCGCGCTGCTGGCGGATTTGCTTGGTTCAGGATATTTAGTGGGCAGTGCGGACAGCGGCGCTCTTGTGGAATACGCAAATGATTACATCAATAAAATGTTTCCGGACGGCGCCGCGTTATATTGGCATGGTAAAATGTACACACAGCAAAATTTAAACAGCGCTTTTTTCAGATTTATAACCGATGAATTATTAAACAGTATATTGGATGGGCAGAAAACAAGCGGACTTGAAACGGAAACCTCAAATCCTTACTTCTGGTGCGGCGTACCTATAAAAAATAACAAGGGTAATATCAGCGGGGCGCTTTTTACATTTAAAATAAGTGACAAAAGTATTGTTGACTACAGCGCCGATATCAAAAATATGAATAATCTGTTCCGTCAGTTGAGATTCTATTCACAACCGGTTAGCGCAGCATTTAATGTCACGCAGTTTCTGGTGGCGCTTTTGGTTATTTTTGCCTGTATATGGGGAAGTATAATCTTTGTGCGCAGCATAACCGTGCAGCTTAAGGCTCTTGCCACTGCCGCCGGGGATATTTCAAAAGGTAAATATGACACTGAGGTAGAGGTCAGCGGAAACGATGAGATAACTCTTCTTTCAAAATCATTTAATGAAATGGCGTCCAAATTGAACAGACGCACTCTTGAGCTCCAAAGGAAAAACAGCGCCCTGAATGAAGCGCTTAATCAGATATCAAAGGATAAAAAATATATTGACACCATTTACAAAAATGTGGATTCAGGTCTTGTACTGCTGGATAAAAGCCTGAATATGCTTAAAGCAAACGACTATGCCGAAGATTTAATCAAATTGGTAAGTGAAAAAGATAAAAACGACTGGTTTATCATTGTCAAAGATTTTGCGGCGGGTTCAGAACACGATAAAATATTACAGGGGAATATTCATCTGAAGGGTGAAAGGCACTTTTTTACCGCACATTTAAACAAGATCCTTGATGCGGAAGGGAAATTGGAAAATATAATACTGGTGGTGGATGACAATACACATATTATGAAATTACAAAGGATAATGCTATGGAAAGAGGTTGCAACACGGATAACGCATGAGATAAAAAACCCCCTAACACCTATTAAGCTCACTGCCGAAAGAGTTAAACGGCGCAGTCAGGAGATTCCTGTCCCAAACGTTAAAGAGTTAGTTGATAAAAGCATGGAAACAATTATAACCGAAGTTGATGAGCTTTTAAATATGGCTGAAGAATTTAATATGTATGCCAGACCTCCAAGTATTATCAGAAGTGATATTGATCTTTTATCACTGGTGCAGGATGTTGTAAGTTTGCAAAAACGCGCAAGACAGGAAGTTATGATAAATGTAGATATCCCATCCGATATTATTATTAAGGGGGATTACAGTCAGCTTAAACGGATGCTTGTGAACCTTATACAAAATTCAATGCAGGCAATACAAAATGATGGGAAAATTGATATTTCCGCAAGCGTGGATCATGAAAACGCTTTATCTCTGATTATATCAGACAACGGCTGCGGCATAAAAGAGGAAGACAGAGATAATATTTTTGTGCCTTATTTCAGTAAAAGTCCTAACGGAACAGGTTTAGGGCTGGCTATTGTCAAAAAAATCATTGAGGAGCATGGGGGAAATATTACATTAGAAAGTAAAGCTGGAGAATTTACAACATTTCATATACACTTAACCTGACGGTTTACGGAGTTATTATGAAAGTTCTGGTTATTGATGATGAAAGAAATATATGCCTTGCAATTAAAGGGATATTAGAGGACGAGAATTATTGTTGCGAGTACAGGCTTAATTTTACGGACGGGTTTAAAGCTCTTAAAGAGGAACCGTTTGATGTTGTATTTTTAGATATATGGCTTCCCGACCGCGACGGAACTGAAGGGTTAAGAGATATAAAACGTTATATGCCGGAAGTGGAGGTTGTTATGATCTCAGGACACGGCAATATTGAAAACACAGTGGATTCCATACGCTGGGGAGCATACGATTTTCTTGAAAAACCTCTCTCGCTTGAACGAATACTTGTTATTGTCAAACATTTGCAGGATAAGATTAGACTCATACATGATCTCAGAGAATCAAAATTTAACCTTCTGAAAAAATATGATCTTATCGGAAACAGCCCTCAGCTTTTAACATTGCGCAAAAAGATTGAAAAGATAGCTCCGTCTGTCGCATGGGTGCTTGTCAGCGGCGAAAACGGCACAGGCAAAGAGCATGTGGCAAGATTGATACCTATGCTGTCCAAACGCGCTGATAAACCTTTTGTGGAGATCAACTGCTCAGCCGTACCGTCGGAACTCATAGAAAGCGAGCTTTTTGGGCATGAAAAAGGGGCTTTTACAGGGGCTGTAGCGCGTAAACTCGGTAAAGTTGAAATTGCTAACGGCGCTACCCTTTTTCTTGATGAAATAGGTGACATGGAATCCCAGATGCAGGCAAAACTGCTTAGGGTGCTGGAAACGGGTACATTCACAAGGGTAGGGGGAACTGATATGATTAGTTCCGATTTTCGCTTGATTTCCGCAACCAATAAAAATCTTGAAAATGAGATTGTAGTTAAAAATTTCCGTGAAGACCTATACTACAGGATTAACGTTATACCTATAGAGGTTCCGCCGCTGCGCCAGAGAAGAGATGATATACCTTATCTTGTAAACCATTTTTTATCGGAAGCGTCTTCCCTTAACGGGCTTAACCTCAGACAGATATCGCCCGGACTTATGGAGCTGTTTGTACAATTTGACTGGCCCGGAAACGTAAGGCAGTTAAAGAATGTGGTGGAAAGGATGGTTGTTTTGTCAGATAATGAAATTCTTGATATAAATGACGCTCCTGATTACCTTATGAAAGGCGGTTTACAGATGGAAGAAATAACGTTATCCGTTGATTCTCCGCTGAAAGATGCCAGAGATGAATTTGAAAAACAATATATAATAAAGGCTTTACGGGCAACAAATTGGAACATTACAAAAGCGTCGCAGCTTTTGGACATAGAACGCACCTATTTGCACCGTAAAATAAAAGCTTACGGACTAGACCGCGCAAGGGATGAATAAATTATTCAGACAATATTCAGGTTTATTTAAAGAGGCTGTCAGGGCTACTTTGGCTTCTAAGTCCAGAATAGCTCTTTCCGCTCTTTGTATAGGGCTTGGCATAGCGGGTGTCACTCTTGTAACTGCTCTCGGAGCCGCAGCTATATCAAAAGGCGCTGAATTAATGAATATATTTGGTACTGACACTGTTATGATTTTCAGCGGAGGGAAAAAAAAACTTGCCGCCGGCAGCAGGGAGCGGACGTTGACTGTTGATGACGTGGAAGGTCTTAGGGCAAACTTCCCTGACGCATATCTTGTGTCCGCTTTGCGCTGGCATCCGGGTTTAATGGTATATTATCAGAATTCCAAACTTATGTCGGAAGTTGACGGAGTTCTTAAAAGCGCGACTCTTGAATGGAACTGGACTGTTGATATCGGTCGTGACTTCAATGAGAAAGACAATGAATTCAGCGCTAATGTGTGTGTAATAGGTTCTTATGTCAGAGAAACCCTGTTTGGTGATGGTGATCCCATAGGCAAACAGATAAAATTGGGAAAAAATATGTGTGAAGTGATAGGAGTCACACAGAAAAAAAGTATAGGCGCTTTTGATGATCATATGAATACGTTTGTAATGGTTCCCGAAAGTGTGTTTTTAAAAAAATTCTCGTGGCAGAAAAACTTTATGCTAGGATTAAGGATGCGCTTTTATGATTCCAAATCTATTGATACACAGGTGGAATCTGTGCGGGAATATTTAAGGCATAATCATAATCTGAATGAAGGTGAAGAGGATGATTTCCAGATATTTACCCCGTCCATGCTTGCGGGTATTTTTATGGCTGTTTTAGGAGCCATAGGGGCATTTTTGGGAACTATTACACTTGTTGTGGTTATAGTGGGCGGTTTTGTGACAGCAAATATATTTCTTTTATCCACCCAGACAAGGGTAAAAGAGATTGGTATCAGGCGTGCGTTTGGCGCGACTAAAAGCGATATATTCAAGCAATTTATTATTGAATTTATTATGATAGCTTTCTGCGGTATGTTGTTCGGTTTGATTTTAGGTGGCAGCGTGTCCGCGGTGATAACCTCTTTTGGTTTTCTGGAAGTTAGAATTACTTTGCCTGTTTTTCTTATAACCGCTGCGGCTTCGTTGGCTATAGCGCTTACGTTTGGCATACTGCCCGCCAAATCAGCGGCAAAGATTACTCCGATAGAAGCGATAAGAACATTGTAAATGAAACGTCTTTTAATGCTTTTTTCACAGATGAACGCTGTCCTGCGCGCTTATAAAGCGCGCACTGCCATTGCTGTTATCGGCGTTCTGTTAGGGGCGATGGCGCTTGTTATAGTTCAGAACATATCAAACTCTCTGCGGCATAAAGTTGAGAACGATATTAAAGCGTTCGGCGACCGTGTTATAACGGTTTTTGCCCGTGTTCCTAATGCTCCCGGGCATATGGCGCGCCGTGAACGTGTTAAAAGCATGAAAATAGCAGATGCGGATGCCATTATGACTGTAAATAATGTTATTCAGGCTGCCCCGTCAGTGCGCAGATCTTTTACGGTAAAATATCAAAACAGTACAATCCCTGTAGGCGTGATAGGAACAAGTGAGGAATATTTTGATATGCGCGGTCTTTCTCTGTCTGACGGCAGGATATTTGACCCTACTGAACGCAGGGAAAGGATTAAAGTTGCCGTTATAGGCAGTGAAGTGGCATCTGATCTTTTCGGACAGATTTCCCCTTTAGAGGAAACCATATATATTGGCACAATGACATTTAAAGTTATAGGTGTGCTTAACGAAAAAGGCTCTGATGCAAGTGGCAGGAGTATGGACAACATAATAGTAGTGCCGGTAGAAACAGCTCTGACCCGTTTGCTTAACAGGGATTACCTGAACGATATTATTGTACAGATACGAAGCTGGGACGATTATGAAGCGGTTATGGGGGATATTGCCTCTGTGCTCCGCCAGAGGCACGGTATAATTATCCCTTCCAAACCAAACGATTTTGATATAGTAAACCCCATAGATGAACAGCAAATGTCCACAACTCTTATCCGTATGGCGTCACTTCTTGGAAGTATTTCTGCCGGAATATCGTTTTTTATCGGCGCAGTAGGGATATTTTCCCTTATGTTACTGATAGTAAACCAACGGACAACGGAAATAGGGATTAAACGCGCAATAGGCGCCACAAAAAAAGATATTCTGATACAGTTTCTGTTAGAATCTGGGTATATAGGTGTAGTTGGGGGAGGGCTTGGGATAGTTACGGGAGCGATTATATCGCTGTTAATCGCGTTTATCGCGAATTTACCTCCGTTTATATCGTTGCTGGGTACGCTGCTTGGTTTTTGGGCAGCATTTTTTTCAGGGGTCATAGCAGGATTATACCCTGCCATACGCGCCAGCCGTGTGACGCCTGTCAAGGCGCTGCAGTTGTAGCAGCAAATTGTTAATTATGTTAAAACCGCTTATAAAGATAATTTTTGCGTTAATTTCAATAGCTTATCCGTTTGCCGTTTTGTATATGCTGAATATGAATATGGAACCGCGCTATATGTCAGCCGTCTTCGTAATTATTTTGCTTGCGCAGTTGTTTAACAAAAAAGCGGGCATACTGAAGTATATTTTTATTTTTATTTCATTCACAATGATAATTCTACTTATAACAATAAACAACTCAGTGATAACAAAGTTATACCCCATTTCTATAAATGCGGCGCTTCTTTTTCTGTTTGCTTCAAGTTTAAAATATCCACCGTCAGTAGTGGAAAGAATTGCCAGAATAACTACCCCGGATTTACCGGAGGAAGCTGTAGTTTACTGCGTAAAGGTTACCAAAGTATGGAGCCTGTTCTTCATCATCAATGCTGTCATATCGGCGGTTACAGTTTTTATGCCCGTTAAAATATGGGTTATATATAACGGATTCATTTCCTATATGGTAATTGGCGCGATATTTGTGGTAGAGTACATCGTAAGGATAAATGTCAGGGAAAAATTGTAAAATGATTGATATAATAGAAAATATATTGAACAGTGATTCCGAACAGACTGGATTTTACTACAAAAATACCCCGGTAAGCTACGCACGGTTCGCAAACCTTGTAAAAAAATATTATCTGTCGGCATCTGAAAGCGTTTCCAAAGAAGTTGTTTTGTATTGTGACGATCTGTTATTTTTTATGGCAAGTTTTTTGGGAGTTTTGAGCGCCGGAAAAGACGTTGCGCTTCCGTCTCACAGAAATCCTAACCCGGGTGAGGTTTTCTCCTTATTACCGGTGGAAGAGTATGATACAAAACTCTCTGAGATTGTTATCCCTAAAATATCATCCGAAGCCAATATAATGTTTCATACGTCAGGAAGCACAGGCGTTCCAAAAATAATAAAAAAAAGGTTCGCCAATCTTGAAGCGGAAGCGTTATATCTTTTAACCCTTCTGTCTGAATATATAAAACAAAAGCCAACATTTATTACAACTGTAAATATCAATCATATGTACGGCATATTTTACGCTTTTTTAGCGCCGTTTTGTAAAATGCTTCCTATAAACGCGGATATTGTCCTGACGCCTGAACAAGTTATGTCACATTTAAAAAATTATGATAAAGTATTTCTTGTTTCTTCCCCCTCATTTCTTGAAAGGGTAGGGAAATATAAAGATGAGTATCGATTTGATATAGCCCCTGTATGTATTACATCTTCCGGCGGACCGCTCAGAGAATCTCCGGCAAATAATGTTTATGAACAATTCGGAGTATATCCGCTGGAGATTTTTGGCAGTACCGAAACAGGAGGGGTAGCGCACTCTGTTTTAAGCGCAGTAAATGGCTGGACAATATTTGACCCTGTAGACGCCGTATTATCGCAAAACGAATGTCTTTTAGTGAAATCAGGGTTTATTGACGCTCCGTTTGAAATGGCTGATAAGATAAAGTTTATAGAACCTAGGCGGTTTATACTGAAAGAGCGCACGGACAGGCTTATAAAATTTGAGGAAAAACGTGTTTCGCTACCTGAAATTGAATCATATATAAAAAATATCCCGTTTGTGGATAATGCCTATACTATCCTCGTCAGCCGCGATAAGCCGTTCATAGGCTGCTGTGTAACGCTGAACGGCGAAGGTAAAAAAAAGATAATACAAGTTGGTAAAAAAGGTATAGTTGATTTTATAAGAAAGGAGTTGTCAAAATATACAGATATTGTATGTATTCCTTCTAAATGGCGTATAATAGAGGAAATACCGGTGAACACACAGGGGAAAGTATTGCCGGAAAAAATATTGAATATATTTTCCAATAATATTGCCGAACCTGTAATCATTAACAAACAGATAACAGATAATACCGTGTTGTTGAAGCTTATTTTTCTGAAAGATTCCGTATATTTCAAAGGGCATTTTCCTCAATACCCAATTCTGCCCGGAGTTATACAAACCCATTTCGCTATACACTGGGCTAAAAAATACCTTATGAAAGGGTTTAAAGTCAGTAGGATCATAAAACTTAAATTTACAAACATTGTTACTCCGGGGGAAACGATAACCTTATCAATTAGTAAAGTATCCGATGGTTTTACATTCAAATATTTTTTAAATGAAAAGGTATATTCATCCGGAGTTATACATGTTTAACCCTTGTGTGGTGATACCTGTTTACAGGCACGCGAACGTTTTGGATAAATTCATTTCCGGGATTACAGATTTGCCTGTAATTATAGTGAACGATGGAAATAACATAACGGAAAACAATATTTTAAAGGAGATTACCCAACGTACCGGAGCCTGTCTTGTATCGCTGAATAAAAATAAAGGGAAGGGGGAGGCTGTTTTGGCAGGTTTTGAAGAAGCTGAGCGTATGGGATACACACACGCACTGCAAATTGACGCTGACGCCCAGCATGATCCGTCTGCTGTAAACCGTTTCATAATAAAATCAGATCAAAATCCGGATGCCTTAATAAATTCATACCCTGTATATGACAATTCCGCTGTTTCAGCCAGACGCTGGGGGCGTAAGATAACAAATTTTTGGGTTGTTCTGGAAACGTTATCGTTTGATATTAAAGATGCCATGTGTGGGTTCAGGTTGTACCCGCTTGCGCAAGTCAAAGGTATTATGAAAACAATATTTTCAAAACGTATGGGATTTGATATTGAAATAGTTGTGAAAATACACAGAGCTGGAATTAAAATAATAAACCTTCCGGTTAATGTGATATATCCTGAAGGGGGGTATTCTAACTATAGAATGCTGACGGACAATATTAAAATCTCATTGCTGCACAGCTATTTATTACTTACAATGCCGGTTGCTTTAATGAGGAAAAATTATGAAAATTGAAACGGAAACAGTAATAACAGTGCCGTTTTATGATGCGGATTCCATGAATGTGGTGTGGCACGGCAACTATGTTAAATATTTGGAAGACGCACGCTGTGGTCTCTTAAACAGATTAAAATATAACTATAATGATATGAAAAACAGCGGATATGCGTGGCCTGTGGTAACAATGAATATAAAGTATATAAAACCGTGTGTATTTATGCAAAAAATACGGGTAAAGGCAATTTTGGCAGAGTATGAAAACCGTCTGCGGATAAAATATACAATTACAGACGCCGAAAGCGGCGAACTTCTTTCAAAAGCTGAAACAATTCAGATGTGTATTGAAATCAGTTCCATGGAAACCTGTTTTGTATCTCCGAAAATATTAAGGGATAAGGTTGAAGGTTATTTTAATGGTTAAATATTTGGTATTATTTATATTTTTTATGTTTTCACAAAGTTTTGGAACTGTTTTTGACCACCCGCTGAAAGATATTGACAGTCTTAACAAAACCATGTACGACCCTGACGTTATATCGGGCAAATTTATACAAACACGCTATATATCGTCATTAGATGTAACTCTGAAATCTGAAGGAGAGTTTGCAATAGACAAAAAATCAGGGTTAATGTGGCGCAATACAAAGCCTGTTAGCAACGTTACTGTCATTCAAAACGGAACTATATGTATTTTTGCGAACGGAAAACAGAGTAACATCAGTTCTAGCGATAATGCCGCGATAAAAGAGATACTTAATGTTATTAACAGTATATTTACAAGAGATTATAACGGAATATCAAAATATTTTCAGCTTTATTTTCAAAGCGGAAAAGAGTTTACCCTTGGTCTGAAAACAAAAGATTCTGTAATATCAAGCGTAATACAGAATATGGTTGTAAAGGGCAGTAAATATATTGAACAGATAGAATTTTCCGACCGGAATAATGACCGGACAACAATAAATTTTTCAGAAATCAAAGAGTATGCGCCAAAAATCAGTTGTTCTGAATAGACACTTTCTGTATGTATTCTTATTGCTCATTTTTACAGCTATTATTACCATTATCTTTCTTTCTAACCCAATATCCGTGAAAACAGATCTTCTGGCTATGCTGCCTGCGACAAGCGATAATGACTTAAAACAAAGGGTATTTAATCATGTATCAATAAACTCCATGGGGAGGATTAACATCCTTTTTGGAGCTGATGATACAGCGTTATCAAAAGAGGCGGGATTATACTTTAAATCACTTATAACACAAGGAAATGTTAATTATGAAGTAGAACAGACGATAGATGAACCGTTTTGGAATACTCTTGCTTCTTATAACTATAACTTGCTTTCTGACAGATATAGGTTGCTGCTTGAAAAGAAAAATTATGATGAATTGACAGACAGCGCGCTCTCCATATTGTATAGCCCGGTAAACGCTGCTATTGTACCGTTTGCGAAAGACCCATTCTTTTTTTTAAGCAATTACATAATGGAATCTGGTCTGTTGAAAAGTGGCTTTCATCCGGAGCAGTCTGTACTTGTTTCCGCTTATAACGGCAAGATATACTCTTTTTTATCGGTTAATCTGGAGCAGGGCGTTACTTTTTCACCTAAAACACTTTCTGTTGCGATGGGTGAGCTGGAGCAGGCAAAAGCTATGACACTTGAAAGATTTCCGGATATATTGATAAATATGACGGGGATACCTGTTCATACCTATCATGTCAGCTCCTCCAGCGTTAAAGAGGTAGGCATTATCAGCGCAGTGTCGCTTTTATTGGTTTTAGCCGCGATGTTTTTAGCCATGCCTAGTTTATACTTAATTTTAGCCACCTTTTTTCCCATACTGTCCGCAGTTTTTGTGGCGTTCATGTCAGTCAATATAGTATTTAAAGAGGCGCATATTCTGACACTCGTATTCGGAACAAGTCTTATAGGGCTTTCTGTAGATTACTGCCTGCATTATGTGATGGAAAGGAGAGAACTTAAAGATTCATACGAAACCCTGAAACAGATAAAAATAGCTGTAACTATAAGCCTTATAACAAGTATTATTGGTTTTGCGGCGCTTACTATGTCAGGTATGCCGCTTCTCAAACAGATAGCGTTTTTTTCAATTACAGGCCTACTTTATGCGTATATGACGGTTATGATAATTTATCCGCTCTTTTTTAAAAGAGATATATTAAAAGTTTCCCCTGATAAGTTAAGGAATATTGAAAAATCAGTGGCAGACGCTTTTGTGGCGTTTTCAAAAAAATATATTTTTATAAAAGCAATATTGTTCGTTGTTATAGCCGGAACCGGAATTTTAATGCTCAAATCTGATGATGGTATTCAGCATCTGTACAGACCATCACCAACTCTTGCGGAAGCTGAAAAACTCTTTTCTGACGTAAGTAAACAAAAACTCTCTCCCGCATTCTTTTTTGTCAGCGGCACAGATGATGAAAATGTTCTTATCAATGAAGAAAAATTGAGGAAAAATCTGGATAATGCTGTCAGTAAAGGTATTTTAACCGGATATAAGGCTATTTCCCAGTTAGTACCTTCAATTCAAAAACAGAAAGAGAATTATATCCTGTCAACGGAGTTTTTCGGATCAGAGATTACAAAACTTGCGGGATTAACCGGAATTAATGATACAGGCATTACAATAATGAATGAATATATAATGTCAGGGGAGGGTAAATATCTGACAGTGGATGATGTGTTAAAAAATAAACATTTTGATATTCTTAAAAGCCTCTGGATAGAGGGGCAAGGTTCAGTCGTATTGACCGAAGGGGTGAATGATTATGCAGCCCTGATGAATTTTCAGGATAATGACATATACTATATGAATAAAATCAGTGATTTGAGTGATATGCTTGCCGGTTACCGATATAAGGTAACATTTATGCTATTGTTGTCATATACTGCTATATTGGTTTTTATGTTGGCGCGTTATGGGTTGAGGAATGGTGCAATGACAGCCGTGTCGCCGGGTTTAGCTATACTTACGGTCCTTGCGGTATTCGGATTTACAGGGGTGAGTATATCATTTTTTCATGTAATAGCGCTTTTTTTGATCCTGTGTTTTGGTATAGATTATTCTGTTTTTCATACGGAAAACGCAAATAGATTAAAATACTCCGCCGCGGCCGTGATGCTTTCATGCACAACTACTTTTTTATCGTTTGGAATGCTGGCGTTCACCAGCTTTGAGGTCACCAAATCACTGGGACTTACGCTGTTTTTAGGAATACCGCTGGTTTATATGTTCTCACTTTTAAGCAAGGCTATTATGGGTATGAAGCTATAGCAGTTTATGCCTTAACTCAGACCCATAAAGCTAACCATTACCCAAAATCATACCACGCCGCCATTCATCGGAATAAAGCTCTCCCAGCGCGCCAATATTAACTGTTTCTCCCGATACCACATTTACTACAGGAATGTTCTTTATAAGATTTATCACATCGTAGCCGCGCATAGGAATCATACGTCCCTTTACATCTCTGCAATCGGTGCCTCTGGACGGATACCCCCTTAAATTTTTTAGTTTGCCCAACAGATTGCTGAAAAGATCATCTCTTACAAAAAAAGCGTTTGGACCTGTCTTAGTAGTTCCGACAAAGGCGTACCCCTTTTTCGCGGCAAGATGTTTCAGCGCCGGAAGCGAAGCTCCCGCATACTGCAATGAATAATGCGCCCGCTGTCTTGTGAAATGCGGATCATATTGTATTGAAATAGGGTATATATCACCAAAATGGCTTGTATATTCACAGACAACTATGGCGGGGGATATACAAGCTATACTTTCCCATATCCAGTAATCGTTACCATCAATATCTATACTCAAAAGACCTATTTCTCCAGTAATTCCACTTTCACTAAAAAGGCTGTTCACATTTTCTCTTGTTATGAAAGCTGGTTTTGCCTGCAGATCATAATTTACACAGAGATTCATATTTTTAATATGGGTAATATTTTTTTCGGAACTGTCAAATACAAGTCCACGCCAGTTTCGGTTTTTTAGTAAAAAACGAGTATTTGATTCGGAATAATCTTCCACGCCAAACTCTATAAAAACTTCCGGAACCTCGGGTAGTTGGCGCAAAAGCCAGTCTATAATCCCATCTTCCCCCCACTGAGAAAATACCTTAAATTCCATTTTCGCGAGATCTTCAACAAAATCCTTTGACGCGTTTATCTCTCCGAGGATATGTCCGTTTAAAATAAGGGATGTTTCCGCTGCTCTGACTTCACTGGTATATAGTTTATCACCAGTCTTTCTGAGCAACTCTTTTAGCCTATGTTTTATATCCATAATCAGAAATTCTACCTTTGGTACAGCGAAAATGCAACGATAATATTAATTTCTCCGCGCCAGTCTCATTATAAGGCTTTTTATATAATACTATAACGGGTAAAAACAACGCACGCCGTCAATAAAATCAGGTTTTTCACTTTTACAACGGGGTTGTGTGTACATACACCTTTCATAAAAAACACAGCGGTTATCATACCTCTCATCATTTCTAGCAATCTGCCCGGGTATTGTAGGCAAGCTGGAACCGATGTGAGATAGTGTAGGAAGGCACTCTTTCAGCGCAATAGTACAGGGGTGTTTTATCTTGCCTGCGGAAAGGCTTTTGCCGGTAAGTATTTCCATCATCTCTCCGGCGTATAAGACCAAAACGCGGTCTGCTATTTTCTGCATTAACGATATATTATGCGTTATAAAAAGTGTGGCGTAATCTTTCTTTTTACCCAAATCAGACAACAGCTTTATTATCTGTTCCTGAGTAATTACATCAAGTGCGGTAGTGGGTTCGTCTGCAATCATAAGGCGCGGCTGGGTGGATATAGCCATAGCAATCATAACCCGTTGGTTCATGCCTCCGGATAACTGATGCGGATATGAAAGCATACGGTCTGCCGAATGATCTATCCCTGTTTCTTCCAAAATTGATGCGACAAGTTCCGCGGCGGCTTTTTTATCCGTAACTGTTTTATGATGAAGCAATATTTCTGTCATCTGTTTTCCGATTGTTATTACAGGGTTTAATGCAGATGTGGGATGTTGAAATATCATTGCTATCTGTTTTCCTCTGACCCCGGCGTAATCTTTTTCCATGGACAAAACCTTTCCGTCAAAAGAAACATCGCCGGAAATTTTTTTTACAGGGTATGAGTTTAGCCCACACACCTCTTTTGCCAATATGCTTTTCCCTGAACCGGATTCGCCCAATATGCCCAATACTTCAGGGGCTTTCAGTAAAAATGAAACATTACGCAGGACATAAAATTCATCATTTCCGGCGTTTTTTACTTTTACAGTCAGATTGTTTAATTCCAATCCAGAATTATCAGTCACTTTTTTTATTTACATCCCTGATTAGTTTTACTGCGGATCGGGTAAGAACGGCTATAACAAGCAGTGTAACGCCAAACAGTAAATAGTTTTTTATATTGCCGTAATCGTCTGTGTCACGATTAATTTCACCTATAAATGTTGGTTTGATAGCGGGAGATATATTTGAAACCGTCATTTCAGAATTGGTTAATGCATACGAGGCGGATGCAATAGCGGCGTTTGGTTTGAATCCGTTGTAACCGTATGCAACGGTATAAGGTCCTGTACCTTTAGCGATAAATATAAGTTCGTCCGCTCTCCAATAAAACACAGCGGAACTATTCTGAGCAGGCAGCGCGCCTTCAACGGTAAGCTGCCAGTGGCGGCTTCTTGTATTCTGGACACCTATACCGTTCACTGCGGTATTAAGAGGGTAGTCAGAAATACGTGCGCGGTTGCGTAACGTTTGCCATGATTCATTGTCACTGTTACGGACAGATAGTGTAAAATCCGGAAATAAATAAGATGGCGGAATATCAAAGTGTATCCATTCAACAGGGTAATGCCCTTTGGTGTCAAATAGCGCATGATTGCGGTTTAACGATATATCATAAACGTTTTCAACTGTCAGCTCCCGGGCTTTTTCATATACCGGCATGGGAGGAAAGGAAAAATATACGGAATTAACGCCGTATATCACCTTAGGCGGAGATGTTTGTATTTTAAGATACTTTGAAGAAAGCGGCAGCGCCGGAAGTTTTATAGTATCCTTTATTATTATGCTGTCTGCAGAAGTAAGCTGCGCAATATTTACAGAATTGGAAACAACAGACCAGTCATTAAGCTCACCTGATGATACATAAATGTTTACAGAAGCGTTGAACTCTTTATCACCGGCAAAAGTTAATTTAAGCATATCGGGCATTTGGGAAAGATTTGTGAGATCAATTATAATTTCAGCAAGGTTTTTCTTTGTTTCATCATTAATAATAAAAAATGGCGCGGGCTGGTTATCCGGTATTTTGTAATTATTAGACATAGGTCGTCTTACAGTAAAAGGCACCGGTTCATTGTCAGCGTTAAAAACGACTATATCCGAAGCATCGGCGTTTTTTATATTTTCGTAGAAATGTGCCGGAAGGGTTAAACCGTATAGAGCTTCTCTCTGCGGCACATCAACTTTAAACCCGTATTCAAAATCAGATGGCTGCAATATATTAGCGGCGTGGGCTGTTGATAGTAACACTGCCAAAAATAGCGCAATATACAAAAACTTTATCATATTTTTTCCTTTTTAGGAGGCAACGGTACAAAGTAACCTATTATTATAAAAAGAAATCCTAAAGCCATAAATGAACCTATACGGGGAAACGTTCCTACACGAGACAGATCTATCAGAAAAAGTTTTAGCGCGTCAACGGCAAGCATCACCGCGCCCACTGTCCAATATATGCGTATATGTTTTTTGTGCCCGGTCAGCATAATTACAAAACCTACAGCTCCCCATAATATGGCGACAGACAACTGATATGCGCCTGAATTGAATAACCAGTTAATGTTATAAAATCCGTCCGCATAATAACAAACAGCTCTGGCAATAGCGCAGTGGAGCCAGTAGAAAAAAACAACGGCGATTGACGGAAATAAAATTTTCTCTTTGTCTTTTAAAAACGGTATTAATACAGAGCGGTATTTGGTGTAAAGTAGCCAGTGTATTGATGCCGCCATCACTGCAATTATCACATTGTCCGTTGGGTTTAGAAATGGCAGATTTAGTATCTCAAGTCGGTTGGCTTGCATTGAATATTGTCCTGACTCTATAACCCACATTAAAAGATATAATATAATAGCGCCTGTTCCCCATATCCGGGCTGTTTCCCACATTTTAAAAATTTTCAGTCTTATAAACAACGCTGCAGCTGCTGCCGTAAGCAAAAGCCCTTGGGCTCCGTAAAAGAAGAAGGTGATGTCGGCTTTATTAAAAACATAGTCTGAAAGCTCCTGAATATTAGTAGCGCAAGATAGCGTAAATATAAAAAACAATGATGCCCGTACAAAACAAAACAACTTGCTCTCTTTGTCCCTGTAAATATAGAGTAAAACCGCGTATGTGGCAAAAAAAGCCAGCCAGCCGACCCAACGCCAGTTTGTCCACAAATATGCCAGCGGAAAAAATTTGAAGTAGGATAAATGATAGTTAAACATAAAAATGGATGAAAAAAAAGTGAACAGGGATGGCAGAAAAAGATACATTACATACGCCGTAGGCAATATTGCTGACATTTGAGGTAGTTCCCATTTAATTGTTTTTCCTGCTAAAGTAAATAAAAGAGCGCTAATCGGCGTCAAAACCAAAAATGCAGTTTCAAGACCATATCCCTGAGACCAGAACTCACCTCCGAATGCGGCAAACCACATAATAACGCCGGAAAGAAAGAATCCGGGAGCAAGCGTATATCCTTCGCGGTTATTCATTCTAAACAAAGCGCCTGATGATATGAGAAGGGCGCAGGCGGATAAAAAGCGAGATATCCAGACGCCGTCCAAAAACGGAGTGTGAAAAGGGGTTGTATGTAGAATCCATGAACTGATAACTGCCGCTAATGCAATAATCATACCAAAATATCTGAAAAATCTGTTGTTTTGATAAACCCCCAGTATTACAAGTACGGCGCCTTCCGCTGCCCACAGACCCGCGCTCAATTCACCCCTGAAAAACATCGGCGCGGACATATTCACAAATATTATGCCCAGCGCAAGATACAATGTGATAAGCGTTTTAAGTTTTTCACGAAGCCGCCGCCCTAAAAAAACAGTTAATACTATATAAAACAAACCAAGGAGAAAAGAGGCTATCGCTTGCCCATAGTCGAAACGTTCTGTCAGATTTAATTGTATCAGCATAAAAGTAAATGAAGTTGTAACCGCAAAGGCATTTTCAATCCGGTCGCCGGTTTGCCTTAACATGGAGATGATATTGACAGCGGTGTAAATAAGAAAGAAAATCACAAGAAATATTTCAACGTTTACAAAAAAAGCTTTCTGATAGTTCTGAAACCCCCAAACTATTAACACGGTGAATGTAAAAATAAAACCTATTGCGTTGAGATAGCGCCAGTATTTTTTAAATGAGATGCATAAAATACCGGCGTTCAGTAGAGTGTAATATGAAAAAAGAACAATATAATTGCCGCTGCCTGAAGAAAGAAGCAATGGCGCGGCAAAACCTATGATTGTGGCAAACAGCGCCATGACCTGACTGTTTTGCAGTACGGACAGCGCTACTGAAAGAAATATCAATACAACAATCAGCGGGAATATGATTTCAACAGGAAAGATTTTATATATTTTAACTGAAGCAAAAAAGGAAAGGTAAATAATACCTATACCTCCACCCTGCAGTACAAGCGCGAAGGTTTGTCTCAAAAATCTCTGACGCCAGCCGAACACAAATAAAACTAAACCCAGAAGAAGCGCGCCCGCCAGTTTGATTTCATCGGGGATATAATAATTCTTTGATATGTATGTGAATGCGAAAACAACTCCCAGAGTTATAAAAACAACGCCTCCGGTCACCCATATATTTCCACCTTTTAAAAAATTAAAAATCGCTTTAGCAGTCTGGGACATTTGTGGTAGGTTGTTTAAAACTGCTGTGTATGATGAGGCTTTTTTTTCTGTTGCAGGTATTCCGGATTTTGTTAATAAAGATTTTGACGGAATAGGGGGGATATCACCGGTCACTGTTTTTTCCTGCGTTGTTTCTTTTTGAGAAACTCCGAAAACGCTCTTTTCCTCCGGTATATTTTGTTGCCTGCTGAGTATATTTTCAATATTTCTTACTGCTTTAGAAACGGCTGACAATTTGCATAACAGATAAACAGATATAACAGTCAGAATAAAAACCCAAAAATCCCAGAAATACATTATTTACACCTTTATTTCAGCGCTTTTTCCCAAAACATCTTTATATTTTTGCAGTATAGGGTCAATATATTCAGAGATAAACTCCGCTGTTTGTTCCGGCGCTCTCCCTACATAATTTTTGGGGTTTAAAAGTGTTAAAATCTGCTCTTTGTTGAGCGGTATTTTGTTATCGTCAGCCATTAGCTCCATCATATTATTCTCAAGCCCTTCCTGTTTTACGCGTTTTCCCGCCTCCATAGAGTGTATGCGTATCCTTTCATGCATCTCCTGTCTGTCTGCGCCTTGCCTAACCGCTTCCATGATTATGTTTTCAGTAGCCATAAACGGCAGTTCGTCATTTATTCTTTTGGCTATAATCTTGTCGTATATAACCATACCGTCAGTTATGTTTATGAGCAGTTCTAAAATAGAGTCTATTCCAAGAAATGCCTCGGGGATGCACATACGTCTGTTTGCAGAATCGTCCAGTGTACGTTCAAGCCACTGTACTGAATGGGTGTAATATGGATTTGCTGAAAGGCTTATTACATACCTTGCTATAGAACATACCCTTTCTGAGCGCATCGGATTGCGCTTGTAAGCCATTGCGCTGGAACCTATCTGGGTGGATTCAAACGGTTCCTCCGTTTCTTTGAGACTTGCAAGAAGTCGGAGATCATTTGCGAATTTGTGAGCAGACTCCGCAACCCCGGCTAATGCAGCAAGTACGCGTGAATCCTGCTTACGGCTGTATGTTTGCCCTGTTACTGGCTGCACTTTCGGGAACCCTATTTTTTCAGCCACAAGCAAATCAAGCCGTTTAACTTTATCATGATCATTATCAAACAGATACATAAAAGACGCCTGTGTTCCGGTAGCGCCTTTGGCGCCTAAAAGTGTGAGGCTGTTTATAGTAAATTCAATATTATCAAGATCCGTTAAAAGGTCATACATCCATAACGAAACACGTTTACCCACTGTGGTAAGCTGAGCCGGCTGAAAATGCGTAAACCCGAGGGTAGGCATATCTTTATATTTAAGAGCTAATCCACGAAGCTGCGCAAGTACATTCAATATTTTATCATATATCAGAGTCAGCGCTTCACGCATAATCAGTATATCAGCATTATCGCTGACAAAACAGCTTGTCGCGCCAAGGTGAATTATGGGCATTGCTTTCGGCGCGACAAAACCATAAGTATGCACATGAGCCATAACGTCATGCCGGAATTTTTTCTCCATTCCGCCGGCAAAATCGTAATCAACCGGCAGTATATTTGCCTTCATCTGTTCGATTTGCTCATCGGTTATTGACAGTCCTAGTTCCTGTTCAGCTTCGGCAAGCGCTATCCATAACCTGCGCCATGTACTAAATTTTTTATCCGGAGAAAAAAGCGCCAGCATCTCTTTGCTGGCATAACGTTCTCTAAAAGGTGTGTTGTAGGCAGAATACATACTATCTTTCATATTTTTTTTCTCTTAAAACTCCTCAGTTATTACGCTTCGCGCCGCACATCCTGTGCAAATTGATAACGCGCATCCATGGCGCTAATTGGGAGTGGCGTGTCAAAAAAAAAAATTTGACACGCTACTTAAATCTGCCGCCATGTTTTGATTTTTTCAGACCATCCACAGGCATCCTTAACAGCTTTCTTTTCATTTATTGTTTTAAGTTTTCCATTTACCATTAATGGATTGCCGGCAACATAAAGAGCTGTAACATCACTTTTTTTCGCGCTGTAAATAAGATGTGACAGATGATTATACACCGGCTGCATGTGAGCGGAGGCATACGATACAACCATAAAATCAGCCTGAAAGCCGTTTTTTAATTCACCCACGTTGGTTAGCCCAAGCGCATGGGCGGCGTTTTTTGTAGCGCAGTTAAAGACATCTTCTGCGCTGAACACAGTGGGGCTATTCATAAATCCTTTATGAAAAAGCGCGACCGTATTCATCTCAGAAATCATATCCTGATCATTGTTGCTGGCAGCGCCGTCAGTGCCTATTGTCACATTTGCGCCGGCTTCCGTCAGTTTAGATATGGGAGCAAAACCGCTTGCCAGTTTTAAATTGCTTTGCAGACAATGGGACACATTTGCTTTTTTCTGACCCATAAGTTTTATCTCATCATCGTTCAGATGTACACAGTGGGCAAAAACGGATTTACAGTCAAATACGCCGAGGCTATCCATCAGTTCCACAGGTCTCTTACCATACCTTGAAAAAGATTCTTTCACCTCCCATTCCGTTTCTGACAAATGGGTGTGCAAAAGCAGATCATGTTTCTGTACAAATTCTACTACACGGCGGTAAGTATCCGGTGATACGGTATAAATCGCGTGTGGGCAAAATGCTATATTTATTAAAGGATTATCTTTGTAAATCTCAATTAATTTCTCAACATTTTTAAATAAGCTGTTTTGATTTTTTTTATCCCCGGGGGTATCAAGCACCCCACACCCGAGCGTTCCTCTGAGTCCGGCATTACTGAACACTTTTGCCATATTTTTAGTAAAAAAATACATATCGTTCACACAGGAGGTTCCGCTGTGTATAAGCTCCGCTACTGAAAGAATGGTAAAATCCGTGACAAATTCAGCGGAAAGCCATTGTTTTTCCGCCGGCCAGATGTGTTTGTTAAGCCATTCATGCAGGGGCAGGTCATCTGCATATCCGCGCAGGAAAGTCATCGGGAGGTGCGTGTGTGTATTGATAAGCGAGGGGAAAATTGCTGATTTGTCAAAATAGTGAAGCTTATAACTTTCGTCCGGTTTTTGAGCCGTACAGCCGGTTATTTTTCCGCTATGTACAAGAAGCCACGAATTTTCAACAGGTTTTGAATTGTACCATAAGTAATCAGCATAATAAGCGTCTTTTTTCATAAGCGAAATTACCACAATAGTTCTAAGATAGCAAGTTTCAGATATAACATTTGTTTTTCATGTGTACATAATATCAAAATTATATTATAAATAAACCGTTATATGAAGCTGCTGCCCAGATTAAACGACGGCGTTTATGTTTATCTTTCAGTACCGGATACAGATATGGTTCCGGACGGCTATATATTTATATTTCGTGAAGCTGAAGGGGTTACTGTGGTTATAGAGGAGGGCGCTGCGGTAAAATCAGGGTTTGAGTGCAGATTCAGATCAAAATGGATTACCCTTGGTACACAGACAGACCTTTCCGGTCTTGGTATAACGGCAGCTTTTTCAAAAGCGCTTTCCGATGCGGGGATTAGCTGCAATACAGTCGCCGCTGTATGGCATGATCATATATTTGTGCCTGCGGAATATGCGGAAGAGGCTTTGAAAATATTAAATAATTTAGATAATAATTAGGAGTAAATATGAAGAGAGTTAAACGAATCGCCCTTGTGGCGCATGACAATCAGAAAAGAGATATTGTTGACTGGGTGGAACGCAACGCCGATATATTACGCAGACATAAGCTAATCAGCACCGGGACAACAGGCAGGCTCATACTGGAAATGCTTAACAAAACCCACCCGGACGATCATATTGATATTACGCTGCTTAAATCGGGTCCGCTTGGAGGAGACCAGCAGATCGGCGCAATGATATGCAATCAGGAGATAGATTTTCTTATATTTCTTACAGATCCGATGACCCCGCAGCCGCATGACGTAGATGTGAAAGCTCTGGTCAGGGTTGCGGTGATATATAATATTATTATGGCATGTAATCTTGCCTCTGCGGATTTTGCTATTCACAGCACACTGTTTGATACGGATTATACCCCACAGTCACAGGATTACAGCAAATATCTCAGACGGGATTGGTGATACTTCAGATATGCCGAATCTGCCCGCCCCGATTTTTGCGGACAAAAAGCTGACAGTGTCCGCAGACGGTTCGGTCACCTTTTATAATATGGCTTATGAGGAAACATACCGGGCAAAATCGGTCGGGGCGTTCACTGAGAGCTGTCACAAATTTGTAAATGCAAGCGGGATACTGAATAAAGCAAAATTAAAAGATGTGCGGATACTCGATCTATGTTTTGGATTGGGCTATAACTGCGCGGTAACCTTTGATTACGCAAACAGAGACAGCTCACGGCATAAAATTCATATAGTCAGTATAGAGAAAGATGCGCATCTTCCTGTGTTGGTAGCGGATTTGAAAATACTCTGGCCGGTTGAGGGATTCAGAATTGTGCGCGGGTGTCTGAAAAATGGTTTTTCGGGGCGTTTTTCCATGGAGATGTATTTGATGGAAGCGCTGATTGCGATTTATAATATAAGCGGTGTTTTTGACGCAATATATTTTGATCCGTTCAGCATTTCCAAAAATCCGGAAATGTGGACAACGGATGTTTTCCGCCGCATGCGCGAACTTCTTGCCGATGACGGGGCGCTTGTCACCTATGCCTGTGGAAAGACTGTACGGGGTAACATGACGCAGGCAGGGCTAAAGATTGGAAATATTGAGACAGTGAGAGGAGCCTTTCTTCCCGGAACAAAGGCGACTCCCGCGTAGGGTAGTATTACTCTGTAAAGTAGCTATTGCTGTCTGCAAGACCCATCCCAATCCTCAGAGCGGGATAGAGCAACTTGATTTTGATACGCAAAATCTTATAGTAAATTTTCAGTTATCTTCAATCAGTAGGATTTGTCTGACATCATTTGATATTTTAAAAAGTATTCGTTTTGCCAAATCATCTCTTTCACCTTTGGTTAAAGATTTGAGATAATTATCCGCTGTAGGCGTACCGCCGATGCTTCTGTCATCATCATCTATAAAGAGCCTGAATGGTTCCACATTCAAGGCATTCGCGATTTTTTCAACCATTTCCAGAGAGGGAACTTTTCTGTTTATTTCAATCTCTCCGATATAACTAGCTGACGTATTAATCATTTCTGCCAGCTTCATCTGTGAAAGCCGTCTTTTTTTGCGGTATTTTTTCATATTGAAGACAAACACTTTCATCATACTCATAATTATATGCTAATGGCGGATAATTAGAATATCTATTCGCTGTTTACAAATTATAATAGATATGTTATTTGCTATAAGCACATAAAACATTATAGGAGGTTTTTATGAAGTTTGTGTTTATGAGGTCTGTTGTAATATTTCTGTTGTTTACGTTATTTTTTACTGTAGCGTGCAGCAGTTCCAGCAATTCGGGCAGTTCAGGCGGTAATGATGGAAGCGGCGGCACGCCTCCGGAATACGTT
>JAIRQX010000103.1 GCA_031256375.1 Deferribacteraceae bacterium | reverse complement strand
GCCTCTGCTTTGAAACTCTTGTCGTAATTTCTTCTCGTTCCCATTTCTTTGACTCCTTCGTGTTCTTTTTTTTTATTACACCTATTTAAAGAGTCAACAAAAATTATAGTACTCCACTTTAAACAATTTTACAATTTCAGATATTTCAAATTGGTTTAAATGTTATGGATATATCACTAATATATAGTGGAAATGCTATAATGTTAGATATTGGGGTGTTCAGTCCAACAGCTAATAGCATGAATGTTGAAGAGGATGATAAAGAATTTGGGACATGCGGCGTATCAACTGGGTTAAAATTCGCACATTATTTCAGCGAGAACATTGGGATAACTCCATTAATCAGTTATAACGGTGTTGGAGGCGGTATGTCCATCATGAGTTTAGCTTGTGGAGTGGCAACTCGTTTTCCATTAGGGGTGAACTCTGAATTTTTCTTTGATGGAGGGTTAAGCTACAACAACAATGCTATAGATAATCTTAAATTTTCTGGCTACGGTGCATTTATAGACACAGGAGCGAGGTATGTGTCAAATGATGGTTTCCTTGTTGGCTTAACTCTCAGATACAGCGTCAATAACCAAAAATATGAAATGGGCGGGTTAAGCATTATGGTAAGTATGGACTTGACCACATTATTTTTAGTATTAGCTGCAATGGGAAGCGCTGATTACCTAACAGTGTATCGACTGCCAGTATATCAACCGCCAGTGTATAATCAGCCTTCATATAATTATCCCCCTTCGAAAAGAACGATTTGCCGTCTTATTAACAATATAATGGTGTGTCATTGAACCTTTTTCTTAGAATTGTCATCCTAAAATCTGGGCAAAAGCGAACAACTCCGGTGAATATTGACGCTGAGTTTGAGTATTACCAAACAACACAAGCGCATCTGAGGGCAAATTAAGTTCATGTGATTATCCCCTTTACTTAACAGGAAATAATGATATTATATGCCTGAATTATGTCAAAACGTCCTGCGTTGAAAGATAAGTTGCTGGGGCATTTTAAGCTGATGATGAGCATCAACGCCCCTCCGCATAAAATGGCGCTCTCCTGCGCGCTGGGAATGCTTGTAGGCATATCTCCGTATGTAGGTCTTCAGACTTATATTGCCATAGCCTGTTCATCCCTGTTTAAAGTACCTATATACCCGGTTATTATCGGGGTAAATCTTACAAACCCCATAACAATTCCCTTTGTATTTACATTAACCACAAAATTTGGTATGTGGCTGCTTAATATGGACATAACCGTAAAGATAGACTGGTCTGATATGAACCTGAAAACACTTCTCAGTACAGGGAAATCATTTTTTTTACCCTTCATGGTCGGCACTCATGTTGCGGGAATTATATTATCAGTCTTTACATATTTGCTTGTCTATTATATAATGAAGATGTATAAGTATTGAGCGTTGTATTAAGAACCGGCGCAGCACAGTGCAATAGGTGGTGTCTTTAGATAATGCGGGCAAACAAAAAAAAATATGTCGCCAATATAAAGGTTGACATAAATGGCTGATATCATAGCTGTCGCAAGCGGCAAAGGCGGGGTGGGAAAAAGTTTTTTCTCTTCCAGCCTTGCAATGTCGCTGACAGACGCTGGTGATCCTGCCCTGTTGGTGGATGCGGATTTGGGCGGCGCGAATCTGCATAATTTTTTGGGCTACAAAGTTCCTCCCGTGGGGGTGTATAATTTTCTCCGGGAAAAAACGCATATAGAAGATATTATAACAAAAACACCGTTGGGTATTGATTTTGTGGCAGGTTCAGGCGATGTACTGGGTATGGCGCATATTACAAAAATAGAGCGGGCGCGGTTTATAAACAGGCTCGGAGATTTAGGCTATACTCATGTGGTAATGGATTTGGGAGCGGGAACCAGTTTTAATACTATTGATTTTTTCAATCTGGCAAACCGTAAAGTGATTGTTATGAACTCCGAACCCACCTCTGTTGAAAATGCTTACGGTTTTATAAAAATTGCGTTATACCGCTATCTGGAAAGGTTTCTTTCATCAAACCGCGCATTTGAAGAGATAAATAGAAGGTTGCGTAACAAAAGCCTTACATATTCCAGCATTGACGGGATTGTGTCTGATGTAACCAAGATAGACCCTGACGTGGCGGAGATGATCAAGAAATTTATCAGCGAATATAGAATAGGTATTGTATTGAATTTGGTGCGATTTAAAAAAGAGTTAAATGTTTTTTACGGTTTTGAAACAATTATAAAAAAATATTTGAGTATAACTATTGAAAAGTTAGGTTTTATACCTTATGATGAAAAGGTCAGTGAAAGTGTTCGCATAATGCAGCCCTTTTACTGTTCAAACCGTGACAGCGGCACGGTTTCATGTATAGATGACATACGCAAGATGCTGCTTGCTAAACTTTAAACAGAGGGAACTTTATGAGTGAACTTATTTTGAATGATACTAACACCCAGACAGGTGAAGAAGGGGAGGTTATTCAGCTTGTTGGCATGAAGCTCGGCGAAGAGGAATACTCTATTGACGTACTCAAAATTCAGGAAATTATCCGCACAGTTGAGATTACAATAGTTCCGCGTTCAGAAGGCTATGTGCTCGGTGTAATGAACTTGCGCGGTAAAGTTATTCCTGTAATAGATTTGCGCATACGCTTTAATCTTGATAAAGTTGATTTTGACAAATCTACAAGGATTATTGTTGTCCGTTTTGAAAAAGAAAACATAGGTTTTGTAGTGGATGAAGTCACTCAGGTTATCCGTATAAACAAGGCGATGGTTGAACCCACTCCGCCGCTCGTAGGGGCTGTGGGGCAGGAGTACATTCTTGGTATCTGCAAATATAGGGAACGCCTGATAATACTTTTGGATATAGACCGGGTAGTTGGTGAAGACGCTGAAAGCGCTCTGCGCAAAAGCTTTTTGGGTTCCAAAGAGAAAAAGATAGTGCGTGAACATGTAGAGAATATCTATGCTGAAGAACCTGTTGCGGCGACCTCTTCAGAAAATGTAGGGAAATATTCCATGGCGGATGAGGCGGACGCAATCTCCAAACCGACCATTACTAAAGTTTCCGGAGATGATAACGACTATGATGATGTAGATGATATTGATGAAGCTCAGGAAGTTCTTAGGGATGTATCGGAACAAACCAGTGTGCCTAATTATCCTGACGCGCATGTCAAACAGAAAGATCTTGATTCACTTATGAAAAAATCCCCTTCAGACGACGAGACAGAAACTGATGTTGTGGATGAACAACCAAAAAATAAGAATCCTGAAAATGCTCTCAGTATAGAGGAGTTGATTGCGATAGAGCTAAACAAACGAGAAGCTGAAACAGATGAGTTAAACAAAAAACGGCGTACCGAACAGGATAACGCTGAAAAAAAAAAATGACATAAATTCAGTTAATTCTTTAGATACATCTTCCGTAAAAGCTGAGTCTGTTTCTGAGGAGCAGCCGCAGTTAAGCAGTGGCGTTGCTATTGAGGAAGATTCGCCGCAGTCGGACAGTGAAGGTATGTCTCTTGATGAACTAAAAGATATCTCCAACAAAATCATATCCGGTGAATCAGGGAAGCTGGAGCATGCCGTTAAAGGTGAAATAGCGGAATTGTTACTGCTTCTGATAGACATAAAAAAGCGCGTTGACGAAATCCCCCCCAATGTACTCTCCTCTCAGCAAGATATTCCGCGTGTCGTATCATCCCTGACAGATGTTAATCAGTCAACCGAAAAAGCAGCTTTTAACCTTCTGGGAAGCGCCAAAGCTATGGCAGATTTTTATAAATCTCTTCAGCGTAATGTTGAGTCCATGCGAAAAGCGATTGAAGCCAAGGACAATGACAAATTTGAAACACATAAAAATGAGTTGGCAAGCCATATTATGGAAGCGGATGATTTGGGATTTCATATTCTTGAAGCTCTTGAGTTTCAAGATATAACACAGCAAAAAATAAATAAAGTCATCCTTACAGTCGAAGAGATAGGCGCAAGATTGGGCGCGATGATAGGATTTATGAAACCTTCGCTTGAATCAAATGAGGAAAAGAAAAATTATGACAAAATTTTATCGGATTTTGGTTTTGCATGACAGGCATCTATTTTATAAATTTTAAACGGATAATATGCCCGTAAGGTTAGTTATACTGATATTTACAGTTGTTGCGGTTGTTTTTGTATCGGTTGTTGCGATTAAAACGCAGAAAAAGGATCCTTTTGTTTCCAACGCAACCGTCGGTAATATCAGAAAAGGGAGTACCGCTATTGCCTGTGAAGACGCGACAATGCTTGCGGATATATTTAGCAGGATGCTGAGTGAAGAAATTACGCTTATGGAAGAATTTGAAAAACCGTTCAGCGATAACAACACACATATATCAGAAGAATCACTTTTGGCAATGCGCAGGGAGATGTCTGTAAACCCATCCCCCGCTCAGAAAGAGTTTGAGCAATGGCATAATGAAGTTATGCTTTTTATAAACGATTTTCACAAAGGCAATACCGGTGAGATCAGAAAAACAGAAGATGCTGTCGGGTCAGATATAACAGAATTATACTATGTTGTAAGCGGTATGAAGCTGGAGATGGCATCTGAAGCGGAGACGCTTGAAACAATCAGGGAACGTTACTGCCCCGAAAATACCCTTAAACAATGAAAAAAACTGCTATTTTAGTGATGTTTTTGTTTGTAATTATTACAGGTTGCGCAACTGTCATTAATGACGACACTACCGCTGTACCGCTGGCAAATAATCCAATAGTACAGAGTATGCCGGATATCTTACCTGAAATGCAGACGGCGGGTTACTGGATCGGCAAAGCGGATAAACCGGATGAAATTATTATGTCTGCCAACGAAATCATGATGTTTAACTCTGTTACCACAACAAACCACCGCCTTGCAAAAATTTCTACATATAAAGATTACAAACCGGACATAGATATATATCTATCAATAAAAAGATTGTATGACGCAATGTCAGACCAAGATTTGTACTTTGAAGACGGTTCATATGCCGACAACGCAAGCCTTTCAGCTTTATATGATCAGCTTCAGCTTGATAAGCTAGACAACAAATCGTCAATTTCCGTTTCATTCGGAATCATAACCCAGAATATCTCTCAAAGATTGCTTCCCACAGACAGGATGTTTATGCGTAAAGGCGCAACTTACGGTTATTTAGACAGACTTCAGATGAACTCTCTGAATGTGGGCGCTCCTGTAGCCGTATTATGGAGTACAAAAGACGAAAATTGGCTTTTCGTACAGTCTGCGCTGACAATAGGCTGGGTAAAAACTGAACATGTGGCTCTTTGTTCCCGTAATGAAATAATAGTATGGGAAAATCCTGAAAAATTTGTAGTAAACAAAAAATATAAGACATCTGTTTATAGTGATCCTTCACTGCATGAGTACATTTCTTGGCTTACTCTTGGCGGCAGAATGCCTGTGGACAAAACAGCGCCTAAAAAAAATAACTGTACAGCTATTTTATGGCCATACAGAAATAATCTTGGATGGTTAAAAGTATCCACAGGATATGTAGAGAACAGTGCGATTTCAGGCGGGTATTTACCATATACTTCAAGAAATGCGATTAATCTCGCTTTTGAGATGCTGCACGCCCCTTATGGTTGGGGGGGGATGAACGGGGAAGATGACTGTTCAGGGTTTATAATAAAAGTGTTCAGCGCGATGGGATTGATACTGCCCCGAAACTCAGCCCAGCAGGGTAACACAGGAGATATTATATATTCCGCAAAGGAGATTGCTAAAAAAAATAGTGATAACTCCGCAAAAAAAACTGCTAAAAAAGTTAACGACAACTCTATAAATGATATTTCTAACAATGTAAGTGAGTACATTCAAAAGGAAACTGTTGTCTCTTCCGGAGTCCCGGGAGTAACCGTATTGCAATTTCCTGGGCATATAATGCTTTATCTTGGAAGCGTTAATAATGATCCTTACGTAATTCACGCAATATGGTCTTTTGAAGTAAAAAATAATGATGATTCTGTCACACTGCTTCTGCCATCCAGAGTGGTTGTAAGCCATCTGAACCTGAGCGGACACACGAAACGCGGAGCGTTTCATGAAAGACTCACCAATGTAAGGGTTATGCGTTTGTCTCAAACGGCGTCAAAATGAAAAAGCCGTGCACAGGGTTTACGACCCAAAACATTATATTTCTTGCTGTGAAAATACACCTTTTTTAGTTGTTTTCTTTCGCAACTTCCAAAATTCCGCAAAAATTAGGCATTAAAATTATCAAAGTCCCGATTTCATAACTTTTTGTTAGCGTCAAAAATGAATTTTAGGCATAGCCATAAAGCCTTATAAAACAAGGATATGTAGGCGATTATAGCAATTTGATTTAACATATATTATATCCGTCTTCTGCAAACCAACCTGAAATATCGGTAGCGGTAACAAGCTCAAGAGCTTTTGCTATAGCCTCATCCAATGATTCCTTTGTTCTGGCTTTTACTTTTCGCAGATAAGCTTTGATTTTAGACCACATCATCTCAATAGGATTTAAATCAGGACTATAAA
>JAIRQX010000097.1 GCA_031256375.1 Deferribacteraceae bacterium | reverse complement strand
ATGAAAAACTGGATTGTACCGCTCTGGGGAAAATACAACCCTAAATGGCTGACTGTACAGATCATAGATAAATCAATGAGAGGCGTTATATCCGGTTTGAGCAAACGCCCTCTGGCGGGAGCGACAAGGAACCGGATACTGTCGGTGTTATCAGAACTATATGTCCACCTTATTGAGGAAGGATTGCTGCGGATAAATCCTGTTCGGGATGTTGTGCGGTGTAATTCTTACCCTGAACGTCCAAGAAGCGCGCTACCTGCCGTAGAGGTTAAAACGCTATTCCCTGAAAACCATACAGAATTAAAACGGATATGGAGAACGCAAAAATATATCTGCGCTTTTTTAATTTTACGCGATACCGGCCTGCGACCCGGTGAATTAATTGCGCTTAAATGGCGGGACTGGAATCCTGAAATTAAGTTTTTCTCTATTTTAAGGGCTATTGAATCAGGCAGTAAAAGCAGAGAAAAAGAAACTAAAACAGGAACGACTAAACCTGCTATCACCGCCGACCGAACAGCGGCGGAGATTGAAACATTGCGCAGGAAAGTAAAACCGAGACCCGATGATTATATCTTCGCCAACAAATACGGCGTTCCTTATTCTACACACCGGCTGTCATGGAATTTTCATAAAGCTGTAGAACGCGCCGGGCTAGACAAAATGGAAATAACACCGTACTGGCTGCGGCATACGTTTAACTCAATGATGCTTGAAACTAATTCAACAGAAACCGTACAGCTTTTAATGGGGCATAACACGGAAGCCATGACAAGGCGCTACCGTCATGCGGGGGTTGAATCTCTTACCCGCACCGCCGTTAAAATCAGGGATCAGGTTAATGCCTGCCGTTTGTACTAACCTTGAAGCTGGGAGGGGAACTTAGTATTTTATATATGGACTAGTATCTGAATATTTAGGCGATATTTTATCAGCAATTATGCAGTCTAATATAAGTCTTTTCCGCATTATTATGTCTGTTCCTACTTCGGTAAACGGACATCTATTAAAATTAATTATATCAAAACAATTTTTACAGTTTTGGTCATTACTATAAATTGGTTCTAAGCTTTCCATTGCAATCATAGTTATATATTACCTCAGACCTTAACTATTTGTAAAGGTAATTCCTAAAAAAGACAGCCGCACCAGAGTTAAAACTTAACTACCGGATGCGGCTACTGGTAAACCGTTTTATATTATCGGTTTCTCTTGCAATTTCCTTACAACGGCGGGGAGATTGGAGAGTTTATCGGGGATGCGATAAGGAATATTTGGGGAGGAGCACTTCCAATAACACCTGACAACCAAATGAGCGCATCAGATTCATCTGGAGCGTTATATTGGGATAATGTAGCTTCTGGCCTTGGAGTTTATATTGTTAACGGCTTTTGGACAAATTATTCTGTTTTAAGATTTGACGCTTCCCACTGTCCGAATGTTATTACATCATACGAAAACCGTTCAGCGTCTATCTCTCGCTTAGAATACATCTCCTATTAAACTTTCCGTTGAAAGGAATCAGTATGAGATGTATTCAACTCTTGATATTGATGCTGAGCGGAATTCATAAGCTGTAGGAAGTTGAAGGGAGGAATCTATATGCTTATAGTACATACCAGCCCCAACACCGCCTGCAAGATTGGCAGTAACCCCGCCTAAATTAACTATTCCTTCAGCAGCTATAGCATAAGATACAAAAGTTCCGGTAAATTTTCTCCCCGCATCCCCGATAAACTCTCTAATCTTCCCGCCGTTGTAAGGAAATTAAATTCAAGGAATTATTTTCAATAACGGCGGTTATTGGATTTTGGAGCATATTCAGATTTATCATGGATGCTAAGTATGGAGGTTTTCAATGGAAACAATTACTTTCGTAGAAGTCGAAAATTATCAAATTATCGCAAGTATTAACACTGCTTCACCCGATCCTGAAGAAACAAATACTAAGGTTGATGCCGTCATCGCAAAAAATCCTGATATTCTGCTGCGAAAAACACGCGAAGAATTATTGACAGAAAATATGGTTTTTGCCCGTCTTGGTCAAGGTCAAAAAAATGTTGATGATGACGAGGGTAAAAAATTGGAAGGCATTTTTGACAAGCTTGACCAAAATGAAAAGCTGCTGCTTTCAGGCGAGGTCATTGCTGACTTGAGAAATACGGAATACTGGATAAAACAAAGCGGCGTCTGGAGCAAACAGAAGATCGAGCGCTTAGGCGAAGCATTACTCCCAAAAGCAGTATTGCCAGAAAAACTTTCACAAATACAGCAGTCGGAGATTGCGGAACAAACTGAAGCGGCGCGTCTCGCAGACCTCACCCCCGATCAGAAAACAGAAGAAAAAGAAGCAGCCCTGACGGCCGCAAAACAAGAAGTGAGACGTTTAAAAGAAGAAGCTGAAATTGCCGATGAACCTTTTGATGCGAAAGCAGAATATCAATTAAGGAAAACAAAAAAAAAAAAAAAAATATGTGTAATATCCGGTTTACCGGATTACAATAACGGGCAGACATCAGTGTGTACAAGACACTGAAAAGCGCGATAACGCTTACCGGATAACCGGCATCCACCCGACCCCAGATAGGGTATTATAATTATCGGTTGTCTTTTCTGTAGATAGAAGCCCCTCAAAAAATTTTATTAAGGAGGGGATTATGAAAACTCCCTTGACGTATTACGGCGGTAAGCAGCAGCTTTCTGCCGCCATTCTTAAACTGATACCAGAACATAAGAGGTATGTTGAGCCGTTTATCGGCGGGGCTGCTGTCTTTTTTGCCAAGAGTCCGTCTGATAGCGAGATTATCAATGACACAAACGGTGAATTGATAAACTTCTATGAAGTTCTTAAACGAGAATTTTCAGCGCTTCAGCAGGAGATTGAAATCAGCCTGCACAGCCGTAAGCTTCATCATCACGCCGAAGTAGTCTATGCCAACCCGGATATGTTTGACCGGGTAAAGCGGGCATGGGCGGTCTGGATGCTAGCCAATTCTTCCTATGGGGCAAAACTTGATGGTTCTTTCGGTTTCGACCGTAACGGAAAGATCAGCCTGCGATTAAATAACAAACACCGGCTTCTGGATACGCTTTCTAAAGTGAAAGGCAAATTTTTGCTCAGCTCATACCGTAATTCAGCGCTAACTGCTTATAGTAAAAAACACAAGTGGGAGACCGTAGAGATAAAAATGGCTTTGAGCATGGCTTCTCGATACTTAAATAAGAAACATAAAGTTGAGGTTTTAACGGCAAATTATCCTATTCTCGATAAAGTCAAAGCCGGGTAAATGTAAGGGTATTGCTCTATATGCAATTATTTACAGGTCTGTATTCTCTCGCATTTTCGATTTTGTTCGCTGGCGTGTTCAGCTTTTGGCTTTCTGGCGCGCCGCAACCAACACCATGTTGATTTACAGTGATGACGCGTACTCGATGGCATTGCTTTTTTACAACAATGTCAAGGCGATGGCCAAGCGCGGCGATCCGACAGCGCAGGAACTCGCCCGCGAACTAAAAACCTACTTCAAAAAGAAAAAGTCTGACGCCGCCGAACCCACCGGAAAAGAACTCCTTCGGGACGTTAAAGCCCTTGAACGCGGAAC
>JAIRQX010000101.1 GCA_031256375.1 Deferribacteraceae bacterium | reverse complement strand
CATTGCCCGGAATCGGGAAATCCACCATTTCAGGGTCGCAATTTGTGTCAACTATCGCTACTATCGGGATACCTAGTTTACGGGCTTCAAGAACGGCGTTCTGTTCCATTTTTATATCTATAACAAACAGAACATCGGGCGTCGTTTTCATCTCCTTAATGCCGCCAAGGTTGCGTTCCAGCTTGTCATACTCCTTTTTACGCAGAGAAGCTTCTTTTTTTGTGAAACGTTTGATGTACTCTGTAGCCAACATATTTTCCAGCTCTTTTAAATGGTCTACGCGGCTTTTGATAGTCTGGAAATTGGTCATAGTGCCGCCGAGCCAGCGGTGATTGATATAGTAACCATTGCACTTCTCGGCAGCTTGTTTGATAGCTTCCTGCGCCTGTTTTTTGGTGCCTACAAAAAGGAAGCGGGAACCCTTTTTAGACATATCACGGACAAATTCGTAAGCGCTGTTAAAACATTGGACAGTTTTCTGAAGATCCAGAATATAGATTCCGTTACGCGCCCCGAAGACATATTTACTCATCTTCGGATTCCATCGCTTGGTTTGGTGACCAAAATGCACACCAGCCTCAAGCAGGCTTTTCATTGAAATATAAGACACGGGTCCTCCTTTGTTGAACTTCCGCCCGTACAGCCGCTCACCTTTTTGAAAGGCACATGAAGCGGCGGCAAACTCCCATCAAGTTAAACCGGGCGTGTTTATTTTGGGAAAAACCTTATAACATAAACAAAAGAGATACGCAATAACAAATGTTCTCGCGCACCCAAAGTTTTTGGCAACAATTCTGTAAGATAATGACTTTTCACTACCTTAATATAATGGGCAAAAATTTTTGGCGCGCGGATTAATAAAATAATTGACAAAACGCCAATACATTACTATATAATACATCTTTTGAGAGGTTTCTAAAAGTGGAGATATACTATGACGGTATAGAAGGCGACAGGTTTGATATTACGACAGCTTTTAGTTTTGAAGAAAACGGTGAGTTAATTAATATAAAAAATTTTACGGGCGCTCTGTTTAAAACTGATAAAATCTATTTTTTGCAGGGAGAGATGGAATTTGAACTGAACTGCGCTTGTGACCGCTGCGCGGAACCCGCAGTAATAAATGTAAAACACACTTTTGAGGTAGGCATTGAACCGGAAGCGGATGTCAAGCTCACCGGCGCTGAATACGAGATGACAGACGGCGATGGCGACATATATACAACTCCCCCCGATTACATTGATCTATCTGAAATATTGCGTCAGGAAGCGGTCTTACAGCTCCCCCTGAAACGGCTTTGCCGTCAGGATTGCGAAGGCGAAGAGACAGAAGAGTACGCAGGCTATGCCGGTGAAGCGAATGAAAAGCCGAATCTCGCGTTAAAGAGCTTGTCTTCACTAAAACAGAATTTTTATAGGAGAAATAGATAATGGGTAATCCGAAACATAAGGTCACTAAATCAAAACGTAATAACCGCCGCAGCCATGACCATGCGGAAACTCTCGCCTCAGGCAAATGCGCGCAGTGCGGTGAGATGAAGCAGGCGCACACTGTTTGCCCGGGTTGCGGTTATTATGACAAACGTGAAGTAGTCAAAAAGAAAGAGCTTTAATATTTATGAAAATTGCTATTGACGCTATGGGAGGGGACTATGCTCCCGCAAGTATCATCGCCGGCGCTGTGAATGCGGTTAAAGAATATGACACAAACGTTATACTTGTCGGTCAGGAATCTGTTATAACGGCGGAGCTGAAAAAAATCCTCCCCGCGGGCGATCCGAGGATAACGGTGCAGCACGCCGAACAGATAATAAATATGGATGATATCCCGTCACAGATTATACGCGGGAAACGTAATTCTTCAGTTCATACAGGTTTGAAGCTAGTCAAAGACGGGATCGCCTCAGCCTTCTACAGCGCGGGAAACACAGGGGCGGTTATGGCTGCGGCTATGTTAACCCTGCGCACTCTGGACGGAATAAACAGACCTGCTATCGCTACAGTTCTTCCGTCTGTAAAAAAACACTTCGTTATGATAGATGTTGGTGCAAATGTGGATAGCAAGCCGGAAAACTATCTTCACTTTGCCATCATGGGGTCTGCCTACGCCAAAAGTGTTTTGCATATTGAATCCCCTGAGGTAGGGCTTTTAAGTATCGGGGAAGAGGATGTCAAGGGAAATGAAATCACAAAGACCGTTTTTGCCCTGCTGAAAAAGTGTAAGGCTATAAATTTTACCGGCAATGTAGAGGCAAAGGAGTTATTCAAAGGGAAAGCGGATGTTATTGTATGTGACGGATTTGTAGGCAATATTGCCCTGAAAACCAGCGAGTCTGTGGCAGTTTTTATTGCCGCCCTTTTGAAACAGGTGCTTTCTAAGAGTATAATATCCAAATTGGGAGCGCTTCTTATGTTAACTGGGCTTAAGAGGTTTAAAAAACGAGTTAACCCTGAAGAGTACGGCGGCGCTCCCTTACTCGGCGTGGGGGGTATTTGCATTATCGGACATGGCAGTTCGAGCGCTTTTGCGGTAAAAAACGCGGTGCGTGTAGCTATTGAAATGATAAACCACGATATTAATAATTCCATTGAAACTGATGTAAAGAATTCATTTAATTTGCTGAAAGAGGTTGAAAAGGAAATTTAATGCTTTATTCAAGAATTATTGGCACCGGAGCGTATTTTCCTGAGAAAATATTAACAAACGCCGATCTTATGAAGATGGTTGATACAGATGACAAGTGGATTGTAGAGCGTACAGGGATACATACCCGGCATATATCCGCAAAGAACGAAGCGACCTCTGAAATGGCTTATGAAGCCGCTAAAGAAGCGCTCGACATGGCGGGGGTCAAGGCGTCTGAAATAGACGGGATAATCTTTCCGACTATCACGCCTGATTACATATTACCATGCGCCGCGGCTGTACTTGGCGGCAGACTGGGTATTTCCGGACCTTTTGCATTTGATCTGAATATGGCGTGTACGGGATTTATCTGTGCACTAAATATTGCGGACGCCTTTATCAAAAACGGGCAGTGTAAAACAATCCTTATAGCCACCGGTGAACGGCTTTCCACAGTAACAAACTACAGTGACCGCGCTACGTGCATTCTTTTTGGTGATGCGGCAGGCGCCGCGGTAGTCAGGGCGGATACAAAGCACGGAATACGAAGCTGTAGTATTTATGCTGACGGCTCCTACGGTGATCTGCTGTATATGCACGGAATGGGTTCCACATATCTAGCTAACAGGGATACGATGAACCTTGATGATGAGATGATTGTAATGAAAGGTAACGATGTGTTTAAACTGGCTGTACGGGCTATGTCCGATACTGCGGCGGAAACTCTTGAAAAAAGCGGTCTTAAATCAGACGATATAGATTTTGTGGTGCCTCATCAGGCAAATATTCGTATTGTGGAGGCTGTCGCTAAACGGCTTGAAGTGGGGATGGACAGGGTTATTATTAACTTGGACAGGCGCGGGAATTGTTCCGCCCCAACCATTCCTACGGCTTTAGATGAAGGTATCCGCTCAGGCAAAGTTAAATTTGGCGACAATATACTGATGGCGGCGTTTGGCGGCGGTATGAACTGGGGCGCCGCAGTTCTTACACTTTAAACAAAGGAAAGACGGGATTTATATGTCAACAGCGGTTATTTTCCCGGGACAGGGTTCACAAATAGTCGGCATGGGGGCGGATCTTTTGACCACACCCGCCACAGCGCTATTTGAACAAGCGGACTTGGTTTTGGGTTACCCACTAACCAAAATAATGTTTGAAGGTCCGGAAGAAACGCTCAGGCTGACACAAAACGCCCAGCCGGCGCTTTTAACACACAGTATCGCTTTATGGACACTTATAAAACATAATATAAACCCGTCATATTTTGCCGGACACTCTTTGGGAGAGTACACCGCTCTTGTGGCGGCAAACGGATTAACTTTTGAGGACGCCGTTAAAACTGTGCATAACCGCGGTAAATTTATGCAGGAAACAGTTCCTGTGGGTATCGGAGGTATGGCGGCGGTTATTGGGGCGGCGGACGCTGATGTTGAAATGGTATGCAAAGAGATTTCCTCACCGGAAAACGTTGTGGAACCTGCCAATTATAACTCTAACGGTCAGATTGTCATTGCGGGGCATACTGCGGCTCTTGAGAAGTTTTCCGTTGAGATTAAACAACGCGGGGCGAAGAGAGTTGTCCCTCTGCCTGTTAGCGCGCCTTTTCACTGTTCACTTATGAAGCCGGCGCAGGCGCTTATTGAAAAATATCTTGACGGGATAAAGATATTGCCGCTGACTGTTCCGGTGGTGAACAATGTTGACGCCTGTGTTGAATGCAAACCCGCAGAGGTGAAGGATGCTCTTGTCCGTCAGATATCCGGTGCGGTGCGGTGGACGCAGACGATAAAACTTCTTGTAAGCCTTGGCGTTACAACTTTTATTGAAATCGGCGCAGGGGCGGTTTTGTCAGGGTTAATTAAAAAAATTGACATAAATATTTCTTGCGTTAATATCTCTGTATTCAATGATATAAAAAAGGTAAACGGATGAAAATTTTTGAAGGTAAAGTAGCTCTTGTAACAGGAGCTTCCAGAGGTATAGGAAAAGCGGTTGCTTTAAAACTTGGGGAAGCCGGCGCAAAGATAGTTGTGAACTACGCCAAATCTGAAGAAAGCGCCTTGCAAGTGACGGAACATATAAAAAACGCCGCAGGTGAAGCGATTGCGATAAAGTGTTCCGTCAGTAATCCTGAAGATGTAAAAGATATGTTCACTGAGATTGAAAAAAGTTTTGGCGCTGTTGATATACTGGTAAACAACGCAGGGATCACTAAGGACAACCTTATGATTCGTATGAGCGATGAGGATTTTAGCGCGGTTATTGATACAAACCTTAAAGGCGCCTTTTATTGTATGCGTTATGCTGTCCGGAGTATGATGAAAAAACGTTATGGTAAGATTATAAACGTTACAAGCGTTGTGGGTTTTACAGGTAATTCGGGGCAAATTAATTATGTCGCTTCTAAAAGCGGTCTTTACGGAATGACAAAATCCGCCGCTAGGGAGATGGGCGCGAGAGGAATAAGGGTAAACGCTGTGGCGCCGGGGTTTATTAAAACAGACATGACAGATGTTTTGTCGGATGAGATAAAAGCGGCGATGATTGAACAGACGCCGCTGAAAACTTTGGGATGTGTTGACGATGTAGCAAACGCCGTATATTTTTTGGCATCGCCGGAATCGGATTTTATTACAGGACAAGTTATCCATGTAAATGGTGGAATGTATTTATAAAAAAATATTAAATTTTAAAAAAGGAGACGTTAAAAATGGCAGATTTAGAGACAAGGGTAAAAAAAATTGTTGCTGAACAGTTGAATGTGGACGAAAAAGAGGTAAAGCTGGAATCCTCGTTTATTGATGACCTTGGCGCGGATTCTCTTGATACGGTTGAGCTTGTTATGGCATTTGAAGAGGAGTTCGGTATAGAAATTTCTGATGATGACTCTGATAAGATTAAGACAGTGGGCGATTCACTCAACTATATTAAAAACAGATCAGAAGAAGGTTAAACCCCTGCTGTACGGCAAACTAATAAAATAATTGAGTAAATAATACAGCGGGCGATCACCGCCCCCGGCTAAAAATTCGGGGGCAAGCTTGTGTAAGTGAGGATAAAAACCGGTCTCCCCTGCAATGTATATTTCATTAGTTTGTTTGCTATAATACTACGGAAGTTGAGGATAGACGGAGGTGGTTAGTATCACCCTCTCTCAGATTGTAGCGGATGGACTTATCAAAAAAGTCTGAGGAAGATAAAATGAAAAAACGTATAGTTATAACCGGAATGGGTGTTGTATCGCCTTTAGGCATAGGTCTGGATAAAAACTGGGAAAGTCTGGCTGCGGGGAAAAGCGGCATAAGCGGGATTACGAGGTTTGATACGGAAAACTTTCCCATTACCATAGCGGGCGAGGCAAGAGATTTTAAAAGTGAGGATTTTGTAGATAAAAAAGAGGCGCGCCGTTTTGATCCGTTTGTAATTCTTTCTATTGCAGCCGCTGAAATGGCGATGCAGTGCGCGGGGCTAACCTCATACAAGTTTGACGGAGAACGCGCCGGAGTAATAATAGGTTCCGGCATAGGCGGGTTTGAGTCAATATGCGCCAACCATGAAGCGTTCCTGAATGGCGGATATAAAAGAATATCTCCGTTTTTTATCCCCGGCAGCATTATTAATATGGCAAGCGGTATTGTATCTATCCGCTATAAACTTCTTGGACCTAATTCCAGTGTGGTAACAGCGTGTGCAACGGGTTCCCACGCGATCGGGGATGCGGCAAAACTTATAGAACGCGGCGATGCTGATATTATGCTGGCAGGGGGTTCTGAATCATGTATATATCCCACAGCTATAGGCGCGTTTGCTAATATGAGAGCGCTTACCCGCCGCAATGACGCGCCTGAAAAAGCTAGCCGCCCGTTTGACAAAGACAGGGACGGATTTGTAATGGGAGAGGGCGCCGGAGTGCTTGTAATTGAAAGCTATGATCACGCCGTTAAACGCAACGCCAATATTTTGGCGGAGGTTGTAGGTTACGGACTTACAAGCGACGCATTTCACATCACAGCCCCTGATGAAACCGGTCAAGGCGCGCGCCGTTGTATGGAGATGGCTGTGCGTGACGCGGGGATAAACCTGACTGATATAGATTATATAAATGCTCACGGTACATCTACCGAACTGAATGATGCGCTTGAAACCAAATCTATAAAAGAGCTTTTCGGAGATCATGCAAGAAAAATTCATATCAGCTCAACAAAATCAATGACAGGACATATGTTGGGCGCTGCGGGAGCTGTTGAAGCGATATTTACGGCGCTTGCCCTGCAAAATGGGGTAATCCCTCCCACAATCAACTTAGATACCCCCGATCCGGCGTGTGATCTGAATTACACTCCGAACAAAGCTGTGCAAGCGCAGATCAAATACGGACTGAGCAACTCGTTTGGTTTTGGAGGCACTAACGCCTGCCTTGTGCTTAAAAGATATGAACCATGATTTAAGCGACATTGAAAGAGATTTGCAATATACTTTCAGTAATAAAGTTTATCTTCAGGTGGCCCTCACCCATACGTCATATTCCCACGAACACACCTTGGAATACTCCAACGAACGGTTTGAACTGTTGGGTGACGCTGTGCTTCACCTTGTACTTACCGAATTTCTTATGCAGACATATCCGAAAGACAATGAAGGGCAGCTTTCTGTTTCGCGCAGCTACTGTGAAAGCGAGCCTTTTTTATATGAAGCTGCCGTTAAGATGAATTTGGGCAGATATTTAAACCTTGGGAAAGGGGAGGAGGCAAGCGGCGGACGCAATAAAGAATCGCTCCTTGCTGATACATTAGAAGCGGTTATTGCCGCTGTGCATATAGACGGCGGATATAAAAAAGCCGAAGTTTTTATCCTTCACCATATCAGTGAGGAGATAAAACGCGCCCACGATGAGGAATTTTATATAGACAGCAAATCTGAACTTCAAAAACTGACGCAGCAGCTTTACAGTACCCTTCCAAAATATAAAACTGTAGAGGAGAGCGGACCTGATCACGAAAAAAACTTCATAGTGTCTGTAACAGCCGGGGGAGTGAATGCCGAAGGATGCGGGCGGAATAAAAAAAACGCGGAGAAAGAGGCGGCAAGAAAGGCTATTGCGAAGATACAAAGCTGTCGGATTTAGCTTATAGCAGTTTGGATTATTCTATAAAAAATTGACTTGCCGTCGGCATATTTGTTCTTATATAATTACGTTTATGGATGCGGATCTTGTAATCAGCCTTATGATACAAACGCTTCAGATCGCAGTGCTGGCAGCGGCGCCAATGTTGCTGTTCGGTCTTGTGGTGGGGCTTATTGTCAGTATATTTCAGGCTGTTACTCAAATACAGGAGATGACTATCGCTTTTATCCCGAAAATTCTCGCGATTGTTTTAAGCGCAGCTTTATTTTTCCCTTGGATGCTTCAACTGGTCGTATCTTATTCCGCTAATCTTATAAATAATATCAATACTTATATAGGCAAGTAGATAGGCTAATTTAACTTTTGCGTGACATATAAATTGCGGTGTGTTATATTTCCGATTCAGAAGGGTTATAATATGCATAAAAAGAAAGTTATATTATTGATACTGGACGGATGGGGGTACAGGGCGGATTCAGAGCATAACGCCGTGTCGCTGTCTTCCCCTGTCAATTTTAACCGTATGCTGGCTAACGATCCCAACCTTTTAATAGACGCAAGCGAAGAGTACGTCGGGCTTCCCGCCGGACAGATGGGTAATTCTGAGGTCGGACATACCAATATAGGCGCGGGCAGGATAGTTTATCAGGATCTGCTGAAAATATCCCGTTCCTTTGAATCAGGTGAAGCTGCAAAAAATACAGCGTTCCTTGAGTTTTTGAAAAACACGGCGGGAAAATCAGGTCGTGTGCATCTGTTAGGGCTTATAAGCGACGGCGGTGTGCACAGCCATATAGAACATTTTAAATCTGTCATTACGCTTGCAAAAAAATCAGGCATTCAGAATATATATGTTCATGCCTTCACGGACGGAAGGGATACTCCGCCCCAAAGCGGGTTTGGTTATCTGACAAATCTTGAAGAGTGGATGAAAGAAAACAATGCAGGAACCATTGCAGATATAAGCGGTCGCTATTATGCCATGGACAGGGATAAACGCTGGGACAGAGTTCAGAAGGCGTATGAAATGCTGCGCTTTCGTAAAGGGGATTCCGCCTCTTCTGTTAAAGAGGCTGTTCAAAGCTCATACAAAAATAATATAACTGATGAATTTATCCTTCCTGTAATTTTAAACGGCGCTGACGGAGCGATAAAAGACGGGGACGGCGTATTTTTTATGAATTTCAGGGCGGACAGGGTTCGTGAAATGCTGTCTGTTTTTTACAAAGATGATTTTGATGGTTTTGACAGAGGGGAAAAGCCTGATTTAGAACTTCTTACCCTTACAGAGTATGACGAATCCATGCAAGTTCCGGTTATGTATCCAAGTGACGCTTTGACAAGGATTTTGGGGGAAGAGATATCAAATGCGGGATTAAAACAGCTCCGTATAGCTGAAACTGAGAAGTACGCTCATGTAACCTATTTTTTCAACGGCGGCTCTGAAACTCCGTTTGAAAATGAGGAGAGAGTTCTTGTGCCGTCGCCCAGAGATGTGCCTACTTACGACCTTAAACCTGAGATGAGCGTCAGGGCTGTCGCCGCACGTTTTGAAGAGGAATTTTCCAAGGGTTGCATTGATTTTGCCGTCATGAACTTTGCAAACCCTGATATGGTAGGGCATACAGGAGTGGAAAATGCGGCTATCGCCGCCTGTAAAGCGGTAGATGAAATGCTGGGTAAAATTATTGAAATTGCCGATAAAACAGGGGCGGTCTTGCTCGTTACGGCTGATCACGGTAACAGCGAACAGATGTGGGATTATGCCAATAACCAACCGCATACGTCCCACACATTAAACCCCGTGCATCTTGTAATACACAACTATCCGTGTGAATTAACCGCCAAAAGGGGAAAACTGGCGGATATTGCCCCGACAATATTGAAAATATTCGGTTTCAGGCAGCCTGAAGAGATGACAGGTGTTTGCCTTATTAAATAAGGGTTGATTTTGTTTCATAAAGCCTTCAGATCTTTATGCGCCGGCTGCGGCAGGGATTGTAACTTTAACAAGATACTTTGTCCGGAATGTGTCGCTTTGTTGCCGCGTCCGAGGATATTCTGCGGCGGATGCGGGCATCCTCTGGCTGTGCCGGCTGAGTACTGTAAGCATTGTGAAGACAGGGGGACCGGAATTAACCGTTATTTCAGCGACTATTTATACACTGGCGTTATGCGTAACGTTATACGTGAGATAAAATTTAACTGGCGCTGGCGGGGGGCAAATCAGCTCGGGGAGTTATGCGAAGCCTCAAAGCTGAAACCGGAAGATTACGATAAGACAACGCCAATCCCGTTTCATTTTATACGCCGGTTTGTAAGGTATGTGCAGCCAGTTTCAGTTATTACTGAAACGTTTAAACAGCGCGGTTTTATCTGTGAAAAAACACTTGCCAGAACAGTGCATACAGAGTATCAATCTAAATTAAGCCGCAGTGAGCGGAGACTTAATGTAAAAGGCGCTTTTGAAATTAACAAAGATGTAAACGGTATGCGCATACTTATAATTGATGATGTTATCACCACCGGCGCTACAGTTACAGAGGCTGCCAGAACGCTGAAAAAAAACGGCGCGGCGTGGGTGGATGTCTATACCCTGCTGACGGGAGTGCCGAGGTGACAAATAACCTGCTTCAAGGAAACCCTTTTTTAACTGCTATTTCAGTTATAACTCAAACGCTGGGTTTTCCTGTCCTGTTTTATGATGATGAGTCCGGATGTATGCTGAGTCTGCATAAAGGAGATGTTACGGAAACTGAGGTGCCTGACAGTATAAAGCCTTATTTAAACGACCAAAACACTTTCTGCACACATTTCAGTCAGGGCGGTAACCGTATGGTTATATATTTTATCCGCATTAAGGCTGATAGCAAAACACACACCGTAATAGTACAGGATAACAAGAAGCGAGCGCGTCTGAACCGTTTTATATCCGCCCTTTTTACCGTTATCGGGCAGCCGTCTTCTGACTTTGATGAAAAAAATATAGAAATTGCCGAAAAAGACGGGATAATATCACTGCTTGAACACAGGGTGGACGAATTGAGCGGACTTCTGAAAGAGAAAGATGAGGATTATTCCGGTGAAATCAAAAGAATTAAGACAGAGTTTGAAATATATGTCCAAAACGCTGAGACAGACATAACTTCAGCCAGAGAGGAGAAAAAAGCGCTGGAGGAAGAGCTTGTTTCTGTAAAAAATATGGCGTGCGCTGAACCGCCGGCGGATAAAAGCAATGACCTGCGCAAGTTGTGGGAAGAGGCTGCCATGGAGGAACTCGCCCGCCTCAGAGCATCGGCGGAAAAGACGTCTGAACTTGAAAATCAGATAAATTCTCTTAAAACATCTTTAGCTGACAGGGAAACAGAAGTAGAAAAGCTGTCCGCTGAACTGGAACAGATTAAAAACATAGAAATTCTGAACCGGATGCAACCGGAAGAACGTGATGCCGTTTTACTGACTTTACAGGAAAAGAATAAGGAGCTGGAAAACGCCTATGAAGCGCTTAAAAAAGATTCAGAGCAAAGCGTTTCCGCTGAAATAGTTGCGGAACTGACCAGACGGTTGGATGCCGCTACAAATGAAAATGAAACTGTGCGCCGTGAGATATGCGCGGCAAAAAAAGAGCTTGAGGAGTTGGGGGAGCAAGTCTCTTCTGACCGGACATTAACTCAGACGTGCGAAATTTTGAGGCGGGAGCTTGAAAATGCCAATAAACTCAATGACCGGAAAGACGAAAATTATGAAAATGCTTTAAAAACCCTTGTGGAAATGCAGGCGTCTGCCCATGAAAAAGATAATGATATTAGCTCTCTCCGGCTGAAGATTACGGAGTTTAACAGTGCAGTAACAAAATATGAAGAACGTTGCCAAAATATGCAAAATTTACTGGATGAAAAAGAGAGCCTTTTCAGCGGATATGAACAAGAGATGTGCGATATGCGCAAAACTGTGGAGGATAATACAAAACAGTTTGATGTTTTGGCAAAACGTGCGGATTCCGCTACAGATTTGAGCAATATGCTGCGTAAAAGCAGGGATAAGCTGAGTGAGCTTATAAACGGTCTTTCGCAACCTATTTTCAGCGTTAACCGCGAAAATAAAGTTGTTACAATAAATAAAGCTCTGACGGCATTTTGTGGGGCGAAAAAAGCTACCGATGTCGTGGGTGGAAAGTGCTATGAAACGGTTTATAAAATAAAAAATGAGTGTTCGTGGTGTATGCTGGAACAGGTCAGATCTGGCGGCGAACCTGTGCAAATATCTGTGGTAGTGAGTAATGATAACAGTGAAAGACATTTGGATATTCTGTTCCTGCCAATATTTGATTCTGAAAAAAATCTGACTGAGGTAGCTGAGTTCATAACGGACAAAACAGAATCGGTTGAACTGGCGCACTCTCTGATTAAGTTTAAGGAGAAGCTGCGCGATTTTAAAAAGGCTCGCATTGAAGATATGCACGAGGTTTCTGAAGTTAAAAAGGCATATCAGGAGCTTTTTTCAGAGCATGAACATCTTACGGACAAAAACAGCAAGATGCTTAAATTAATAGAACGTCTGGTATCCGAAGATAAAGCGAAAGAGTTGCTGAATGTCCGCACGGAACTAATGGAATTCCGCAGTAAACTGATGCGCGCCAATGAAACTATAAAGAACTACAAGTATCAGTTGGATGAACAGCTTCTCAGATACAGCGATCTTAACCGGCGAACCTTTTCGCAGATGGAGCGTCTTCTTAACATAATGAAGTCAAAAACGAATCTGAAAGGGGATGAAACCTCCACTATTCTGAATTTTCTTGTCCGCGAATTTGAATTGGTAAAAAAACATTTTATAGATACAAAGAAAAAAGAAGCGGGGGAAGAAAAAAATACAGATTTTGAAGAACAGTTCAGGACACAGGCTGTCTTTAAATCTGAAGAGGAAAAACGGCTGCAAAAAAGGCTTGCCGTTGACAGAAAATCTGTAGGAGCTTCACCACGGTTTTAAAATCTGCAGTGAAGCGCAAAAAGAAAAAAAATTAACCGGAGGCGGTATTTGAGTCATAAAGGTTTGCAGGCTGTAAAATCTGTTGCTATAGTGGCAAACCCAAAGAGCGCTAATATAGGACAAATGGTACATGAAGTAATTGATTTTTTGAAAAGGTTCAGGATAGATGTCCTTTTGGAAAAACGTACATCTGAAGCAATAAAGGTAAATTGGCACTCGTCGCATGAAGATATTCGCAACAAAGCTGATTTCGTAATCGTTCTTGGGGGGGACGGCACTGTCCTTTCCGCCGCGAGGATAGTTGGGGAGTGCGAAATCCCTATTTTATGCGTACATATGGGGAATCTTGGTTTTATTACGGTGTTTAGCCAGGATGAGCTTTTTGAGGCTCTTGAAAGCGCCATGAACAAACGTTTGCCAACGCACCGCAGGATGCGGCTGGAATGTGAAATTATTAACAGTGAAGGATTTTTGGTTTATAAAGAGCATGCGCTGAATGAAGTTACCCTGAATAAGGGTGGCATTGCCAGAATGATTGATTTTGACGTATTTGCAGGGTATGAACGGGTTAGTAGCTACAGGGCGGACGGCTTTATTGTTTCCACCCCGACAGGCTCAACAGGTTATTCACTTTCCGCCGGCGGTCCCATTGTGGTGCCAAGTATGCAGTTGATAGTGTTATCTCCCATCTGTTCGCATTCGGTAAACTCCAGAGCGCTTATTGTGCCTTCAGACACTGTTGTGCGGATAAAACTCACTGAGGCGCGCCATGATATCTTTGTTTCTCAGGACGGGCAGGTGGGGAGGTATTTACATGCAGGCGAATACCTTGTGATCAGAAAAACCCCTTTTGATACCCTTCTCTATTATATACCTCCACACAATTTTTATGACCGCATGAGAGACGGGTTCGGATGGGGGACCCCTCCATGCTGACTTACCTAGCGGTAAAAAATGTGTCCGTAATAGAAAGCGTCAGTTTAGAGCTGACCGGCGGACTTACCGTGCTTACAGGAGAGACAGGTTCCGGCAAATCTGTGCTTGTTGGCGCGCTTAAATTGCTAATGGGTGAACGTTTTAATAAAACAATGCTGCGTGAGGACACAGACAGGCTTTTTGTTGAAGGCTCTTTTGACGGTCTCAGCAGGATGCCCGCTAAACTGAAAGAGCAGTTTGAAATAGATGACGAGCTTGTATTGCGACGCGAAGTTGACGCAACCGGCAAAAACCGTGTTTTTATCAACAGCCGTATCGCTTCTGTAGCTAACCTGAAAGAATTTGCCCCGTATCTGGCGGATATTCACAGTCAGAATGAACATCAGGCGCTAATGGATGAATCACGCCATATAGAACTTATTGACCACCTTGTGCCTGAAGAGGTAAAGACTAGATATGCCGGACTTTACACTGTTTATCAGAAAGCCCGGCAAGATTTTGATAAACTTTTATCTGAAACGGATGAAGCTAAAAAACACCTTGAGATAATGCGCTATCAGTTAAACGAGATTTGTTCGGCAGCCATAAACCCTGAAGTGGATAAAGGTATTGATGAAAAGATTGCGTTTCTGTCAAATATTGAAAAAATAAGAGAGATATGCGCGCTTTCACTTAATGCTCTGTCTGACGGGGAGTTTAACGCCTCCGAATTGATTGCCAGAACGATAAAGGCTGTATCGGCAATTTCAAGTGTGGTCCCGGAGTTTGCATCTGCTGAAACCAGCCTTAATGATGCTCTTGAGCAGATCAACGATGTTTCCGGATTGCTGAACATACTATTTGAACGTCAGGAGGCTTCCCCTGACGAGCTTGACCGCCTTATACGGCGCAGGTTTATGCTTCAGGAACTTATTAATAAGTATGGAGGTTCTCTTGAGTCGGCGCTTTTGAAGCGTAAAGAGCTGCAAGAAAGATTAAACAGTTTTGAAAACAGAGATGGGCTTTTGCGTGAGTTGGGAGATAAAACCGAACGTGCATTAAAAGATGCGTCAGAGGCGGCTGATAAATTACAGGAGGCGAGAGAAGCCACCGCATTAAAGATTGGAGAACAAATAAAGGAGATACTGAACGATCTGGAGTTGCCCGACAGTAAATTTGTAACTGTTTTTACGCGCAAAGACGGGTTAGATTCCAGAGGCGGAACGGACGGGAAGTTTTATATTTCGGTTAATGCTGGTTTTGAGCCGGCGCCTCTCGCCCATGTAGCTTCAGGCGGAGAGGTATCGCGGGTTATGCTGGCGCTGAAAGTTGTATTCAGCGACAGTGACCCTGTACTAGCTATGCTTTTTGATGAAATTGACACAGGGGTTAGCGGGAAAACAGCCAAAAAAGTGGCACAAAAATTGCGACAACTTTCTCAGCGGAAACAGGTTATTGTGATTACGCATCTGCCTGTAGTAGCGGCGTTCGGCAGTACGCACTTTCAAATTGTAAAGGAGAGCGACGGCGTCACCACAAAAACCAAAATTCTGTCTCTTAACAAGGAGGAGCGGCGGAATGTAATCGCTTCAATGATTGCCGGGGAGATGACGGAATCAGCCCTGCGGCAGGCGGAGGAGTTGCTGAGTTATTCCAATTCTAAATTAAACGTGCGTTAATTTAGAATTGGAATACACGGCATGGATGCCGTGACAAAATGCTTGGCATTTTGGAAGGCAAGATAACACTCTTGCCGTAGCCGGTAAATA
>JAIRQX010000099.1 GCA_031256375.1 Deferribacteraceae bacterium | reverse complement strand
TATTTACCGGCTACGGCAAGAGTGTTATCTTGCCTTCCAAAATGCCAAGCATTTTGTCACGGCATCCATGCCGTGTATTCCAATTCTAAATTAACGCACGTTTAATTTAGAATTGGAATTACTATTCTTTAAGACTCCTGGCGCGGTTTGTGTGCCTTGTCTGCGCGCTCAGCGCTGTTTTGCGTATGCGTATTGATTTCGGGGTAACCTCAACAAGTTCATCCGGTGAAAGAAAATGGATCGCCTCCTCCAAAGTAAGTGGTTTCACAGGGCGTAGAATAATATTTTCATCTTTTCCCGCAGCGCGCATATTGGTCAGTTTCTTCTCTTTGCACGGGTTTACATCAATATCGTTATCTTTATTGTATTCACCGATAACCATCCCTTCGTAAACCACATCGCCGGGCGCTATAAAAAGTCTCCCCCTCGGTTCAAGGTGAAACAGTCCGTAACCTACAGCCTTACCAGCCCTGTCAGACACCAGAGATCCGTTAAAACGGCTGGGAAAATCCCCTCTGTACTCCTCATATCCGGAAAAGAGCGTATTCATAATCCCAGTACCTTTTGTATCAGTCATAAAATCATCTCTGTAGCCAATCAGCCCGCGGCTTGGTATGTTAAACTCCGCCCTGACTCTGCCTGAACCTTTATTGATAAGGTTGGTCATGCGTCCTTTCCGCATAGATAGCTTTTCAGTTACAACCCCCAAAAATGCCTCTTCACAATCTATATACACACGCTCAACAGGTTCAGTCTTTCTGCCGCCCAATGTTCTGTAAATAACTTCAGGACGCCCCACCGAAAGCTCAAACCCTTCACGGCGCATAGTCTCAATCAGTATGGCAAGCTGGAACTCCCCCCTGCCTTTAACTATATAGCTGTCTTTATCGTCCGGAAACTCCAGTTGTATAGCTACGTTACGCAAAATTTCTTTTTCAAGCCGTTCTTTGATTCGCGCCGATTGCAGCAACGTCCCCTCTTTACCTGACAGAGGCGAAGTGTTGGTACCAAACCGCATTGATACTGTAGGTTCATCAACCATCAGGCGCGGCAGGATTTTCGGACGGGCGGCGGTCGTTATAGTATCGCCAATAAAAGCGTCCGCAAGCCCCGCAAGCACAACTATCTCCCCTGCGGCGGCGCTTTCCGTTTCATGAAGCGAAAGACCTTCATATATCTGAAGTTTACTTATGCGAATATTATTATATTTCCCTTTTTCATCCGCCCGTACAAGATTATCCTGCTGTTTTACCCGTCCTGAGTGCACTTTACCTATGGCAAGACGTCCAAGATAATCAGAATATCCAATATCGCTTACAAGCATGGCGAAAGGTTCTTCAGTATCCGCCTCCGGCGCGGGAATCGCTTCCAGTATTGTATCAAAAAGGGGCGACAGGTCTGCGCTTTTTTCATCAAGTGTTTTCTGAGCCACTCCATCCTTGCCTATCGCGTACAGCAACGGAAACTCAAGCTGTTCTTCAGACGCGTCAAGGTCTATGAACAGATCAATTATTTCATCTATAACCTCATCCGGACGGGCGTCTTTACGATCTATCTTATTGATAACTACAATAATTTTAAGTCCGCGCTCCAACGCTTTTTTCAGTACAAATCTGGTTTGTGGGAGCGGTCCTTCAGAGCTGTCCACAAGCAGTATAGCTCCGTCCGCCATTGACAACGCCCGCTCAACCTCGCCGCCGAAATCAGCGTGCCCGGGCGTGTCCACAATATTTATCCTGACCCCTTTCCATTTTACAGCGCAGTTTTTAGCCGCAATAGTTATTCCGCGCTCCCGCTCAATATCCATATTATCCATGGCGCGCTCTTCAAGCGTCTGATTTTCCCTTAAAATTGAACCCTGACGGAACATAGCGTCCACAAGGGTCGTTTTGCCGTGATCAACATGCGCAATGATTGCGATGTTGCGCAATTTTTCATTTCTGACAACAGAATACATAAAACTCCTATATTTTTTACAGTTTTCCGGTATATTCCGGCACTACCTCCGTGGCTTTACCGTATATCTTCTCAGCAAAAAGAGACGCTCCCTGCGATCTCTCCAGATTCAGCTCAACGGTATGAGCGCCGGATGCTTTGGCTATGCGGACAAGCCCCGCCGCGGGATAAACCGCGCCGGAAGTGCCTATGGATATAAAAAGATTACATTTTTCCAGTAAATTGCCTATTTCATCCATTTTCATCGGCGTTTCGCCGAACCATACTATATGCGGGCGCATTGAGCCTACGCCGCCGCATTTTAAACAGACAGACTCCGTTGAAAACTCCTCTTCCGTAACAATTACATCTCTGCACTTTCCGCAGCGCATTTTGGTAAGCTCTCCGTGCATATGAATCAGATTTACCGTTCCTGCACGTTCATGCAGATTGTCCACATTTTGTGTAACAACCGTAACCCCGCCGCCGCGCCTCTTTTCCAAATCAGCCAAAGCTGTATGAGCGGCATTTGGAAAAACTTTTGCAAGCTCCCCTCTTCTATGGTTATAAAAGCTGTGTACGAGACCCGGGTTACGCGCAAATCCTTCCGGCGTAGCAACATCCTCTACTTTATAGTTTGACCATAACCCGCCGCTGTCACGGAATGTGGCTATGCCCGATTCGGCTGATATTCCCGCGCCAGTCAGTATTACAATGTTTTTATACATAATACACCTTATTTATTGTTATTATTTATTTGAAACGCCAATCGCCTCTCCGGCGCTTATGGTTGTCCATACGTCCGGATGTCTGCTCAGAAGTTCTTTTACATCATTATCCGGCACAATCAGCGCTTTACTGTCTGAAAGGGCGGTAAACTCTACAGTGAGTGGGCGGACACCTATCTGATTATATATTTCACCGGTTTGCAGAGATGGCAGCTTTTGCCCGTTACAGCTCGCCGTTATCTCTCCGCTTTTTACTTTAAAAAGCGCAATGGCTGCACCGTCATATACTCTTTTTTCACCATTGAAAAAATGAGTCAGGTAACTATCTCCGAAATGGAGTTTAAGCATCATAATTTTTTCCAGTAAAGACGGTCTGTTTTTTAAATTAACGTATATATACTGAATATAGTTTATATCGCCAAAATTATCTATTACGCGGACGTACTCCGCCGCTATAAACATCCCGTAAAATATCATAAATGCCCAAAATAAAATAAGAAGAAGGCTGCCCATAGTTCCGTACCGAGAGTAAACGGCGATTAGTTTTACCATAATTATAGAAAAACCATGCTGAATAAGCATAAAATATATAGCAAACAGCAAAGAACCTGCAATAGCCGGTATTTTTTTAGGTTTTCCCTGAGCAAGGAGCATAAAACAGGCATACATCACCAAAGCGACAACAAGCATCGCTAAAACAGGGGTCAGTATGGATACCGGAATTGACCGGTTTATCAAATGCGTCATATCCACCAGCAGCCAGCGGAAAATATGCGTTATAACGGCGCTTAATAACGAAACAATTATCGCTGTTATCATCAGAAGAGGGATCATAAAATTAACGGTAATCATTGTTATTATCCCTTTACTTTTCGTTTTAGCAGGGAATATTGCCGCAAAAATTTCATGTATTGCCTTTATCAGTGATGAAGCGCTCCAACCTACATATATTACGCCTAAAACCCCCAATGCCTTAAAGGAGACCGGCGGCGCGGCAATGCCCATAAAAGATGACAGGCTCTGAATCTGTGAATAAAGCCGGATATTTTCCAGCAGTTCAAGATGCATAAATCCGAACCTGTCAGCGAGCGCAGTAATCCCCCAACCGGCAATGACAAGCACAGGAACAAATGAAACCAGAAAATAATACGCACACGATGCAGCGTGTGCATTAACTCTATGCTTAATCATAAACCGGAAAGCGTACCAGACGGACGCGGCAAATCGCCAGCACAGCATAAACAGGTTATAAAGCAAATGACCGGAAATGAATTTTATCATTATCTAAAATAGTTTGTAATAATACTTGGTTCTGAAAAACACAGAATTATCCGAACCGGTATTCAATACCTTTACCTCCCTTCGGAAACTCCCATCTGGAGACAACCTTGCCCGCGGAGAGTATCCGGCAGACGCCGCATTCAAAACAACCGGCGCAGTCATGAGTCAGCGTACCGTCATTATATTTGTAAAGCCCCGCGGGACAGGCGCGCACCAGCGTCATAATATCCTCCGGACACGCCTCTTTATTTATTTCAATATGAGAAAAGTTTTCATCTACATGAAATTTATTTACTCCCAACTTTTCTTCTTCTGTCATAACACATTCTCCCCTTTATATCCGTCACAATGTACTTACCCCTTTTATGCAGTCTTTCGCCAGATTACGCAACCCATTTTTTTTTGCAGTTTTAAATATCTTAGAAAACATTGACGCCTGCGGCGCGCCATCCGTAACAAACACACCAGCAAAAATCTCATCCGCCATTTCCGGATATTCGTTAAAAATTCTGCGGTTTTCCATAAAACGCGGATATTTTCTGAAGCGTCTCATATCCCGCATAACAAAACTGTCATCCAAAAGCCGTTTATACATTGACAGCGATTTTTCAGAAAAATCACCTCTGCTTTTTGCGGATATTATCGCGGCGGCTGCGGCGGCTGCGGAACCTACAGCCAGATCCATCCCCCGTACTGTGTACCCCGCGTTTATAACAAGGTGCGCAGCGTCTCCCACTGCCACCACACCATCGCTGTAAAGGCGCGGTAGCATTCCGTAACCGCCTTCGGCAACCATATGACCCGAGTACTCAATCAGTTTGCTCCCTTCAATCAGCGGTTTTACAGCAGAGTGCGCTTTAAACTGTTCCAAAAGTTCATTTACGCTCTTGCGTGCATTTATAAATTCAGCAGCGGTAACAACAATACCCAACGAAACTGACGCTTTATTTGTATATATAAAACCGCCTCCTGTCATGCCACCGGAAGGCCAGCCGGCGAATAACCACGCGGAACCTTCGCCCGGAGCAAGATTAAACCTGCCTTCAATCTTTTTTTCATCTAGTTCAAAAAGCTCTTTTGCGCCAATAGCGATCTGATGCGGGGTTACAGGCTTCCGCTGGAGACCTGCTTTTGTCGTAAGCTGAGAGTTTGCGCCATCAGCGAGGACAACCGTATCAGCAAACATCTGTTCCTCTCCGGCAATTACTCCGCAAACCTTGCCGTCTCTTATAATAAGATTTTCCACGAGGATTCCGTTTACTGCCATCGCGCCAGCTTTCTCAGCCTGCTCCGCCAGCCAGCGGTCAAATATCCCTCTCAGCACTATATAAGATTCCTTCCCGGGCTGTGCAAGCCTGTCTGAAGTATAATCAAAGGTAAAATTTGAAGTTTCGGTCATCATGCTGACTCGTTCATGCATTACTTTGCGTTCAATAGGCGCTATTTCCGCAAAATCAGGGATTATTCCGTTAAAACAGTGGCTGTAAAGCCGTCCGCCGGTCATATTTTTTGCCCCTGAATAGTTGCCGCGCTCTATCATCACAACTTCCAACCCTGCGCGGGCAAGCAAAAGAGCCGTTACAGATCCTGCTATTCCTCCGCCGACAATTATTACATCAAATTTTTCTTCACTCATCAATTACCCTCAAACATTTTGGTTAATATGGGCAACACTTTGTATAAATCTCCAACAATCCCGTAATCACAAACCTTAAATATAGGCGCGTTTTTATCTTTGTTAACGGCAATAATTATCCGGGCGGAATTTATTCCGATTATATGCTGTATCTGACCGGATATGCCTACGGCAAAATAAACATCCGGCTTAAGCGTTAATCCTGAAACTCCTATATAGCGGCTTGTATCTAAAAAACCCGATCCTTCCGCGACCGGACGGGAACATCCTACCTCACCTCCGATTGCTTTGGCTAAAGCTTCGGCAAGAGCTATATCCTCTTTTTGGGTGACCCCTCTGCCTACACACACAACATTTTTTGCGGTGACAAGATTGACTGTCCGCCCTGCCTTACTTCGCGTCTCTACCTTTTTAAGCAGCGAACCGTCGTCTTTATATGGGATATTCACAACATCTTCCGCTTTTCCGTAAACCGGCGCAAAAGACCCTTGCGGCAGAGTAGCTATAGCCATTCCTTTACTTTTGACAGTGCGCACCGCCGCGCCCCCGTAGTACATCTGAGCGCCCTTTATACCGTTTCCGTCAGCTTCCATATCTGACAGATCGGTTAATACTGAAGTTTTCAGAGCGGCTGCCAAGCGTGCGCCCATATATCTGCCCTTTTTGGTTGCTGAAATGAGTATAACATCAGGCTTCTCATTAAAAACTAACTCTTTAAAAGAGGCGTAATAGTTTTCAAACAGTTTTGAGGCATCCGGTTCTACATAAAACGCCTTTTTAACAGGAATGTTTCCGGCATCGTTTTTATCCGCGATAATAAAAGCGGTGATCTCGCCCCCCAGAGTTCCCGCGGCAGCGCACAGCTCCCCGTAATTTTCATTATTATCGCTGAACAGTAATATTTTCATTATTAACTCCTGACCTCATTTTTAATATTATCAAACAGTTCCGTGGCTTTGTCATCACCTTCCACGATAATCCGTTTACGGTCTTTCCCTACAGGCGCCAGAATGCTGATAACATCAACAGTCACTTCCGGCGCGGCAATCCCGAGATCGGCAAGGCTCCATTCAGTAACCGGTTTTTTGCCCGCCGCCAGAATATCTTTCATTCCGGGTATGCGCGGTTCATTAATATCTGAAGTCAAACATACCACGGCAGGCAGCGGCGCTTCAATTACATCTACCGAGTCATCAGCGGTGCGTTCAGCAATAATTTTTCCGTCCGCGGCAGTGAGTTTACTGACTGAGCTAATAACCGGTACGCCAAGCAGCTCTCCTAGCTGTATTCCGGTTTGCTGGGCGTAAAGATCGGCAGACCCCTCTCCGCACAAAATGAGATCAAAACCGATTTTTTTTGCGGCAGCCGCCAGTACCGTGGCGGTCTGATGAGTGTCGGCGCCGGACAGCGCCTCATCCGTCACAATATACAACTCCTGAGGACCTCGCGATAAAAGATTTTTTTTGATTTTGCCGTTATCTTTATTTTTGCCGCCTATACTCAGCGCCCTGATGTTACCGGACAACTGTACCGCCTGTTCTACCGCGTTCAAGTCATAAAGACTCAGCTTCAACTCCGCACGGTCGTATGATAGACCCCTGTCAGGCAGGACAGAGATGTCTTGCTCCTCATACACAATTTTACAGCACACTAAAATATTCATAACTGCTCACTCCCGTAAAATATTTTTTCATTTAATAATAAATATAACATAAATAGAAGAAAATGCAATAAGTCTAGCGCTACAGTTTCTCAAAATGGTTTCTCAAAAATGATTTTAAAACAGCTTTTACTGCATAGAAATAAAGACGCTGACGCTTTTAAGCATTTTGTTTTTGCCGCTCACAACGCTCAAATGGTTGTTAAAAAGCATTAAAAGTTTAAGCTCTTCCTCATGTGTAAAATTGATATTTTTGAAAAGCTCATTCTGAGGGAAAGCTAAAAGGTTGGAATACATTTTGCCGCTTATAGGAATACCCTCTTCCGGACTTTGCGAAACGCCGCATTTCCCGCAAAAAAGCTCGCCGTCTTTCAGTAAAATATCCCCTTGCGCGGAACCGCATTTGCACTTCAGATCAAACATAACCCCCGCCTCTTTCATAAGGCGGTAAATGGTGTAAAGCCCCGCTTTGCGGCAGTTATCTTCGCTGTATTTTAGACACATTTCCCAAAATATACGGCACTGTTCACCTGAATGAAAAAGGTGTTCAAAAAAGTCAAAACAGATATTCAGGCGCACGATGATTTCCGGAGTCTGTGAATAATAGTGGTATGCAGGATTATGGCTGAATGCGACAAACCTGTGCAAATCGGAAGTGTCCTTCATTATAAAGGTCAGGTTCCCGGGGGTAAGCGTCATAAATCCGCCCTTTTTGCTGTATGCGTTAGGCATAAAGAGTTTCAGTTTGCCGTACTCGGGTGAAAAAGCCAAAGCGATGGCAGAGTTGTCCGAATAACGGGTTAAACGGTAAATTATAGCCGGAGTATTCAGACTTTTCATTTATGTTATTTATACAACCCCTGAATACGCAAATAATCATCCTTGGAAGACCAGTCTTCTTTAACTTTTACCCAAATATCAAGGCGTATCTTCATTCCGAAAAACTTTTCCAACTCTTTACGCGCTCTGGAACCGATCTCTTTAAGCATTGAACCGCCCTTCCCTATTACGATACCCTTCTGGCTATCTCTGGAAACTATAATAGCCGCCGTTATCTTCATTTTACCGTCAGTCTCCTCAACTTTTTCTGTTTCCACAAGTATATCGTAAGGCACCTCCTGATTAAGAAGCGTAAACGCTTGTTCACGGATAAATTCAGAAATAATAAAACTTTCAGGATGTGTGGTTAGTTCATCCCTGTTATATATAGGCGGCGCGATGGGTAGTTCCCTGATAATCAATTCTTCCAAAACTCCGAGGTTAAACATTTTTTGGGCAGACACAGGCACAATCTCTTTAAACAGCGCAAGTTTTGAGAGAGATTCAGCCGCTCTGTAAATATCCTCTTTGCCGCGGCTGTCTGTTTTCGTAATCACAAGTATAACCGGAGCGCCGCCCGCATTTACCTTTTCCAGAAGAGTTTTAAAAGCGTCAATCCTCCGCTCTGCCGGATCGGCAAGCACACAAACAATATTTACCGATAAAATAGCCTCTTCCGTCTGCCGGATCATTGCGCGGTTCATCTTCCCCCCGCCGGTATGATAACCCGGAGTGTCAACATATATTATTTGCGCATCATCAGTGGTTTTTATCCCTATAATCGCATTACGGGTGGTCTGAGGTTTTGAGGATGTTATTGCTATTTTCTCCCCCAAAATGGCGTTAAGCAATGTAGATTTTCCGGCATTCGGCAACCCCGCCAGAGCAGTCATTCCGCAGCGGAAACAATTTTTATCACTGTCTTTTTTATTAAACTTGTTATTATCCATCCTTTTGAGAGTGTATTATACTGATAAAAAGCGCAACAATTTTTTAAGCGGTTGTGTGATAGCTTTCTTTATGCCACAATGCCCATTCCGGAGGGACAGATGAAAAAAAATTTTAACGATCTGTTGGAAACAGTTGCAAAACTCAGAGGACCTGATGGCTGTCCTTGGGATAAAAAACAGACGTTATACAGTTTAAAAGACGATTTAATAGAAGAGGTATATGAACTGATTTCGGCGTTAGATAAAAAAGATATGCCAAATATATGCGAAGAGCTGGGGGATGTGCTTCTTCACGTAGCGATGCATACCCGGATAGCTGAAGAGGACGGGTTTTTTGATATAGATGATGTTACAGACAATATTGTGAAAAAACTTATCCGCAGACATCCGCATGTATTCAGCGAAACGGAAATCACAAGCGACTTGGAAGTTTTAAAACAATGGGAAACCATTAAAGCTCAGGAAAAGGGGGATCAACACATCTCTCATACTCTGGATAAAGCGGATAAGAGTTTCCCGACTCTACCGAAATCTGAAAAACTGCAAAAAACGGCGGCGGAAGTAGGTTTTGACTGGAAAACGGCGGAAGATGTTATGCTGAAAGTTGCCGAAGAATATGATGAACTGAGGGATGCCTGTAACAGTGGAGATTTTAATATGATAAAAGAGGAGATGGGCGATCTTTTATTTGTTCTTGTAAATCTTTCCCGTCACTACGGTTTTTCAGCGGACGAAGCGTTGCGTGCGGCTAATGTTAAATTTGTGAAACGGTTTAATTATATAGAGGACACTCTGTCGGAACGCGGTGAAAAGCTCACTGACAGCAATCTGGAAACGATGGAAAAGCTCTGGCTGGAAGCAAAATGGAAGCAGTGGTAATGCACGACGATATTGTAAGATTTATATCAAAACACCATGTGGCGGCGCTTAGCATACGGGACGAAGAATATACTTGGAGCTGCTGCTGTTATTATTCGTTCATCCCCTCCGATCCGGCTCTGCTCTTTCTTTCCAACAGTGATACGCGGCACGCAAAATTAATGCTACAAACCCCATATGTATCGGGGACTATATCGCGGCAGACAAAATCGGTTTTTCGCATTCAGGGGGTGCAGTTTAAAGGGGTTGCGCGTATAACAGATTCCGTTCAGATGAGACAAAGCTATAGTAAACGATTTCCATTCGTATGCCTGACAGATGCTGAGTTATGGACATTACGTCTGGATTACGTCAAATTCACGTCAAATATTGTTAAATTTGGAAAGAAACTATATTGGGAGCGGACAGAGCGCTAAAAACGCTCTCTTTCAAGCAAGTTTTATGCCAACAATATTTTTCTCTTGAAAAAAACAGTTTAAGGCATTATTTTGGAACACAACAAAATTTTGCAAAATCCATTGCCAGGTTTGTATTTTGATAGCACGTTCCGTTATAGATGAGATTCACCGGATTAACATTGCGGATATTATATCCCCCCATGTAAATCTTATGCGTAAAGGTCGCGCAACAGTGGGGCTGTGTCCTTTCCACTCCGAAAAAACCCCTTCTTTTAACGTCCGCGAGGATAAAGGATTTTTTAACTGTTTTGGCTGCGGAGAAAAGGGGGATGCCATTACATTTATAATGAAGCGCAGGACACTGAATTACGCAGATGCTGTAACCTACATATGTGAACAATACAACATAGAACTTAAATACGATTCAAAAGACACGCCACAGAAGCCGGTTAAAGATATGAAAGCCCTGCATGAAATGTTTGCGGAACGCGCAAAAATCAGCCTTTTCAAACCGGAAGGGATTGCCGCTTTGGAATATCTGAAAAGCAGAGGGTTTGAAGAGAATATTATAAAACGGTTTGATCTTGGCTGGGCGCCTCCTGATATCAGTATAACCCCCTTTGAAAACTCTTTTACGGGGGCTGTTATCGCCGGGTCCGGTATTTTTTCAAAGTACAGAAAATGTTTGTTCGCAAACAGGATACTATTTCCCATACACAGCGCAACCGGCGCCTGTATCGGTTTTTCCGGCAGGACAATGGATCCGGCGGAAAGATCAAAATATATAAATTCCCCCGAAACGTCATTATTTTCAAAACGGCATGAACTTTACAATCTGCACAATGCTAAAGAGATTATGAAAAAAGACAAATCATGCTTCATTGTGGAAGGGTATTTTGACGCTATACGCATGGTGGCTGCCGGATTCCCACAAACGGTGGCCATCATGGGCACAGCATTCACAAAAGAACAGGTGGCTCAGCTTAAAAGATATTCGGCGGAGGAGTACAATCTTATTCTGGACGGGGACGAAGCCGGAATAAAAGCGATGATGAAAAGCAGGGATATAGCCATAGAATGTGATATATACCCGAATGTGATCTTCCTTCCGGCAGGGGAAGACCCTGATACTTTCCTGAAAAATAACGGGAAGGAGGGTTTTGATAAAATTCTGGAAACGCGGCAGGATCTGCTGATACACACAATAAAAAATGAACGCGGCAAAGGAACGGATAATAACAAACGCTTTAACCGTCTTAATGATATAAAAAGTATATTGGAAAAGATAAAAAACCCTTACAGACAGGAATACTATCTGAAAGAAACCGCGTCACTATTTGAAGTGTCAGAGCAAACCCTAAGCGATGATGTCAGTAGCGGTAAACCTAAAAATGCTGTGATTAGGTACGCTAAAAAAACCGGCAACATAAACTTTATGGTTGAAAAAGATTTTATCACGTACCTTTTCCTGCTTCCGGAAGACATGACGGAACATTTAACCGCTGATTTGCCGCAGGAATGTTTTGACGATGAAACGTTTCGTCTAATATATAAAAAAATTCTTGAATTTTTCGCACAAGGTGATAATATTATAGAATTGCGCAATGATACTGAAGTTGGTGAAACAATAGCAGATATGCTAATCAATAAAAAAGATACCCCCGATTGTTATTCAGCGGCAATTGATTGCAAAACTAAGTTAATGATTAATTTTTGCGATAAAGAACGGTATAAGATCGCGGATCAGATAACGTCAACAGGTGAGTCCGGCAACTTGGAAGCGTATATGGAATATCTACGCAATATCAATAAACATCAGAAAAAAACATATACAGGGGAAGATTGAAAAGGCAGCATTACGGAGGCTTAATGTCTAAAAAAATAAAATCGCCTGAGGTAAAGCAGTTAATAATGCTCGGCAAAGAAAAAGGGTTTTTGACATGGGATGAAATTAATGACGGTTTGCCCGAAGATACGACTTCATCAGAGTCAATGGATGATATTTTAACTCTTTTTGCGCAAATGAAAATTGACGTGATTGATAATAAAACCAAAAAAAATGGAATTTTTAGCGCTTCCGCAATAGAAGATGATACGGATGACCCCGTTTCTGTGCCGTTTGACGGTGAAATCAGCGCAGAAGATATTGAAGACCCTCTCAATACAGATGATCCGGTGCGGCTGTACTTGAAAGAGATGGGAAATATTGCTCTTCTCAACCGCGAAGAGGAGGTAAGCGTCGCAAAAGAGATAGAGGAAGGTCAGCGTAAAGTGATCCGCAACATCCTCTCTTTTCCGAATACAGTCCGGAAATTTGCAGAAATTATGGAAATGGTCCGCACTTCAACGATTAAACTTAAAGATATAATTAACATAGAGGAAGATATTGATTACGAGGTCATTGAAGCGGATTATGATGAAAATGACGAAAACGCTTCGCGCCAGATAAAATATGACAAAGATACGCAGTTGAAAATTGTAGATGACAAAGTAATACAGTTTAAAGCGCAGCAATTTTTGGAAACGTTTGAGTTTATTCTGGGTAAACTTACAGCCGATATTAATATGGCTGAAAAAATCAGAAAAGAAAAAACAAACCATGACGAAGCCATGGCGATAACAGACATGATCAACGATGATCGTGATGAAATTACCAACAAATTGCTTAAATTAAAGTTCAATTTTAATCATATATGTATTATTGCTGATGACATACGCAAATGCTACTCCGATATTTCCAACAATGCCAGCGACGTGGTACGGATACTCAAGAGCTTAGGCATTCCTGATAAGGGAAAATACAATAGCGACGGCACATATATCAGTCCGGAAGAACTGACGGTAAATCTTAAAAAATCAAATTATAAAAAGAATGAAATAGATACTATTTTAAAAAAATATGACAAGGCTCTGCAAGTTCTGAATAAATCGTATCAAAATATGGGTGTTGATAAAAACGAGCTTGATATTATTTTTGAAAGCCTTTTGCAGGGGGAGCGTGAGACAGAGCTTGCCAAATCCAAATTGATAGAAGCAAATCTGCGTCTTGTGGTAAGTATTGCAAAGAAATATACAAACCGTGGTCTGCAATTTCTTGATCTTATTCAGGAAGGTAATATCGGGCTTATGAAAGCCGTTGAAAAATTTGATTATGTTAAGGGGTATAAGTTTTCTACTTACGCCACCTGGTGGATACGTCAGGCAATAACGCGGGCTATAGCCGATCAGGCGCGCACTATCCGTATCCCTGTACACATGATTGAAACCATTAATAAAATGACAAAGATCAGCCGGCAGTTACAACAGGAATATGGTCGTGAACCCACGCCGGAAGAGATATCCACTGAAATGGATATCCCTTTGGAGAAGATCAAAAAAGTTTTAAAGATTGCCAAAGAACCTGTTTCCCTTGAAACACCTATAGGTGAAGATGAAGATTCCAGCCTTGGTGATTTTATAGAAGACAAGTCGGCAAAAAACCCTTCGGATGAAGTAATCTATTTAAAACTCTGTGAACACACAAGCGGTATTCTGGATACTCTGAGCCCAAGGGAGGCGAGCGTACTGCGTCTGCGTTTCGGAATAGATTGCGATTCAGATCATACATTGGAAGAGGTTGGTCGTAAATTCAGCGTCACACGGGAAAGAATCCGTCAGATTGAAGCAAAGGCGCTGCGCAAACTGCGTCACCCGACACGCAGCCGCATACTGAAAACTTTTACTGAATAAAATTATGAGTTATGAAAAAAAACTGGCTCAACTTTTATGTGATTACAGTTTAAAGATAAAAAAAGACGATCTTGTAATTATACGCGGCGAATCTTGTGCTGAGTCACTGATAAAAGCGTGTTTTAGGGAAATTTTGCTCAGAGGCGCTCATCCTCTCGTCAGAATCTCTTTTTCTGAGCAGAGCGCCATATTTTTTAAATACGGGCAGGATCATCACTTCTCATATATACCGGAAGCGGACAAATTACTGGCGGAAACAGTTACCGCGCAAATTGCGATTGACTCCACAGTCAACTCTAAACAACTTACCGGGGCAGACTCATATAAAATCGCCATAAATCAAAAAGTGCGCGGCAACCTGAGAGATATAATGTTAGACCGTGAAGATAAAGGTGAGTTTGTCTGGGTTATCGCTCCGTATCCAACTCCCGCTATGGCGCAGGATGCAGAGATGTCGTATGAGGATTACTCTTTTTTCGTCTACAATGCCTGTAAACTAAATGAAAGAGACCCTGTAGCCGCTTGGCTTGAGGTTGACAAATTTCAAGCGGATATAGTTAAGCTTCTTACCGGAAGCAAAACAATCCGTATCCGTGGCAAAAATACGGACCTTACTATGAATGTGGAAGGTCGTAAATGGAAAAGCTGCTGCGGTCAGCGCAATATGCCTGACGGAGAGGTATTTACAAGCCCTGTGGAAAACAGCGCAGAAGGACAGATATATTTTGATATACCTACAAACTACAACGGAGTTGAAGCCCGTGGAGTAACGCTGCGTTTCAGCGAAGGGAAAGTGGTTGAAGCCCACGCTGAAAAAGGCAACGATTTCTTGCTGAAAATGCTGGATACTGATGAAGGCGCACGATTTGCAGGCGAAATCGCGTTCGGTTTGAACGATAATATAAAGAAAGAGAGTAAAAATATACTCTTTGATGAAAAGATCGGACAGACTATACATATTGCGGTTGGCGCCTCATATCCGGAAACCGGCGGTAAAAACAGATCAGCCCTGCACTGGGATCTGATAAAAGATATGAAAGACGGCGGTTCAGCCGAAATTGACGGGAAAATTATTTATAATAACGGTAATTTTGTATAATTTTTTTCATACCGACTTGCAATCAATACAATAGTTTCATTTTTCGTCTTTGCGAGCCAAGCGTTGCAATCCAGTTAGAGCTTTTACCTGCATGGATTGCTTCGTCACGATGTTCCTCGCAATGACGAGTTGAACTGCTGTAAAAAAGCGCTTATTATATGCGGGATATAAGAAGTAGGTCACTAATGTAGCATATTGTGCAGCAAAGCGTCTGAAAATGTGTATTTAAAGGTTACTGTTCCCCATTTATAATTATTTTGTAATATTGCTTAAAGTAAATAACACATGAAAAAATTGACGCCGCAAGCGCAATATACATCAGAACCATACCGATCAAAAAAGTCGGCGTTGCGGTGTAATCTGCGGGAATAGACAATCTGTCGTCTCCCGGATATAATCCGAAAGCTGAAAGAGGTAAAAAAATAAGGCTGTCATAAAATATAAGAAAACCTAATGAAACCATCTGAAACACAGTTTTTATCTTGCCCCAGAAACCTGCGGCAATTATAGTTCCCCGCTGTGCCGCCGCATCCCGTAAAGCCCCGACTGAAAAATCCCTGAACAACATCAAAATTACTATCCATCCGCTCAGGCGCTGTAAAGATACAAGCGCTACCATTGCCGCATACACCACAATTTTATCCGCAACAGGGTCTATAATTTTACCAAGTGTTGTTACCAGCCCGTATTTCCTCGCTATAAAACCATCCAATAAATCCGTAAGCCCCGCTATTATAAAAAACAGACAAGCTAATTGGTTTGCATAAGAAAAATGCGCATAAATTGCCCAAAGATAGGCAGGGACAAAAAGAACTCTTAAAATAGTAATCACATTTGGTGTGTTTAGCACTGAATTTCCCCCTTAATTAAAGGATACTCTCACTATTTCATATTCAATTTCACCTCCCGGCGCCTGCACCACAACGTCATTACCGGCTTTTTTGCCTATAATGGCGCGCGCCAGCGGTGACAGAATTGACACCCTTCCCAATGAAATATCAGCTTCGTCAGGACCTACTATGGTATATTTACGTTTTTCGCCGTTATCAATATTTTCAAGCTCTACTGTTGCGCCGAACATTATCTTCTCTCCGCTCATCCCAGCAGTATTTATTATATCAAACCGCGGTATTTTTGATTCTAACTCAGCAATGCGCGCTTCTATCAATCCCTGACGCTCTTTAGCCGCGTCATATTCAGCATTTTCACTTAGATCGCCGTGACTGCGCGCTTCCTGTATTGCTTCAATAATCTCTTTTCTGTCAATAGTTTTTAGCTTCTCAAGCTCACCCTTTAATTTTTCAAAACCTTGTGTTGTTATAGGGATTCTGTCCATTGTTATAGCTCTCTCCAATTTATTTTTCTTTCGTAACATCCGCTTTACAGCTTTTATAAGGACGACCATCCCGGCGTTCCGCGTTTATCGGGATTTTTTTCAGTATTTTTTTATTCCGGTGACAAACGCCTCTACCCTGCCGCCTTTCATCTTTATTTCCAACTCATCATCAAGATGCACATCCATAGTTGATGTTACTATATTACAATCATGCATCACAAGAGAGTACCCCATTTCAAGCAGCCTTTCCGGATCTGTCAGCACAAGGCGCTGGTTAAGCAGCTCCAATCTGTGCATATCCTCAGTCAGCGCGCAACGGGTATGCTTAATCAGCTCAGATTGAAAAAAATCCACCTTATGGCGGAATTTGGCAACGCGAGATAACGGTGATAAGTTTGCGACAGAGCTGTTTAATCTTTCAACCCGTATCCTGTAACCGGCAGAGAGTGCGCGTAACCCGGCAAGAAGCCCTAACTGAGCTTTCTGCAAACGGAATTTTGCTCCGTTAATTAAAACCGGCGCACCGGACGCCTGTAATTTTGCCTGCAATTTATCTAGTTTTAAAATAGCGCTTTCCCTCTGCCAACGCAACAATGTTGATAACCTATTTTCTAATACGCGAATATTTGTTTTGGTCTCTTTAGGCGTACGGGATAATCTTTCAGCCGCAGCAGTGGGCGTTGCCACCCTTTCGTCAGCGGTAAAATCGCATATTGTTATATCCTGCTCGTGTCCTATAGCAGAAATAGTCGGTACATCTGATTTTTTTAAGGCAACCGCCACCGATTCCTCATTAAACACAGACAAATCTTCAAGAGATCCCCCCCCTCTGGTCAGCACCAATACATCATACAGATCAGTTCTTTTCCCTGCCTGAGTAATAGCTTTCACAATCTGCACCGTGGCATCCTTCCCCTGTACAGGAATTGACCACAAATCTATATCAAAAAACATCCCCGCATTTTTTGATGTGATAATAAAGTCTTTTACCGCCGCCCCCGTTGCCGATGTCAGAAGTGCAACTCTTCTGGGAAATGCTGGAATACTGCGCTTTGTGGCGCTGTCAAACATACCCAGAGCAGAAAGTTTCTTCTTCGTCTCTTCAAATTTCCGCCAGAAATCACCTTCGGCGTTGTATATAACTTTTCGGACTGAAAGGGAGTAGTAACCTTCCGGTTTATACAGTCGCAATTCCCCTATAACACTGACTTTATCGCCATTTTTCGGAATAAATGCGCCGTAAAGGATCGTCTGTCTGAAGTAAGCGCATTTCAGCTTTGCCCCATCATCCCTGAGAGAGAAGTAAAGGTGCCCTGATGATGATTTAGAGCTTTCCGTTACCTCTCCATGCACCATAATGTTTCCCTGAAAGGTATTATCTATTAGTTTTTTTATTTGATCTGTAAGCTCACTTACTTGGTACTGTTGCATTATCGCGTATTATATACTGATCCTCTCCGGGCATCTGTAATATTGTATCACGGCGGATTAGATAATCCATATAATCTTTATTGTTTTTCATAAGATCCAGTTCCCATTCCAAAAAAACAATCTTTTCTTCCATATTCTCAATCATCTGCTGATACTCTTTCTGAATATGCAACATCTCTTTATATTTAAGCAAACCGTTATGACCGAATATCATATAAAACAGAAGAAATACGATTATAATAATATAAATAAGTGTACTTTTCATTGTCATACAAGCCTTTTAATAAGTTCCGCCCTGTCTCCGGGCAACAGATATATGGGGGGGATATCGATTATTGTAAATACCCCCGCGGGCATTTTGACAGCCGCGCGCGCGCATGAAAGTAATATTTGCGCCGTCAGCGCAGGGTTGTTTATACGCATTTCAAATTTAAAACTCTGGTTAGAAACCGAAGCAGCCCCGCCAATACGCTCAATGAGAACCCCGTGAGAAGAATCAGCGACAAAATCAAGCTCGGTACAGTCAGACACCTGAACCACCTGCAAAGGATCATGCGAAAAGTAATTATCCGATTTTATCCTTTCGGTAACAGTCCTGAGATCTTCCCCCTTTTTCAGCGCAACATATACAAGACGTGAATGTCTGCCCCCGCCCATAGGTATGGTAATGGATATGGCATCTTCCACGCCGGTGATAGCTTTAGCAGCCGCGGAATGCCCCATTGACCGTCCCCTGCCAAAATTAGTAAACGTCGTACCAGTGGGCGCCATAGCTTCAAGATAAGCGCGTATGACGGAATCTGTTCCGGGATCCCAGCCCGCCCCAATTAATGAAGTTTTACCGTTATTTATGGCAAGCGGCTGAAGTTTGTCCATAACTGTTACAATATCCGTATGTATATCAAAACTATCTACAGTGTTATAGCCTTTTGTAAGGTATTCAGACACATTTTCCGGGGTATTTCTCGATGGGTTGCATAATATTATAACATCAGGTCTGTTGCCTGTTTTCTCCTCAAGAGATTCTATACCGTCAAAATCGGGGACGCCTCTCAGATCATATATCTTAGCGCCAAGTGAGCTTTTTCTGCGTAATACGCCCACACATTCCATATCAGGCATTTTTTCCGCAAATTCAATAACAAATTTGCCCAGATTACCCAACCCCTTTACGGCGAGTTTAATTTTATTCATTTATTTCCACCATGCTTTATCTGATCTAGTAGGCATATTACAACTAACAACTTCCGTATGATTATAATACCAATCTACCAGTTCCGTCATATCCGCTATTATCCGTTTTCCGGCTGAAGAGTTGCGCCATTTTTCAACTGAAAAAAGGTGCAGATAGGAATCTTTTTGCACAATCCTGTCGGATATTATCATATAAAGTGTGTCCGGCGTAGTATATTCCCCCATAATGCCGCGCAAATAAATCTGCCTGTCCCGCTCAATAAGCGCCACCGCGGCAGATCTGTCAAAATATATGTCTGACGGGGGAATTTCATAAAATTTTACGTTACTGTCATATTGATCTGATATAGCGACAAGGCTCCACTCAGCGCTGACTGAAGATGTATGCCGCTTAACTACGGAAAACTCGTAATACGGCTTGGAATTTATCGCAATATTATAAAGCAGAATAGACTCGTTGTCTTTTGTGACAAAATTCATATCTTTAAGCCTTACGATATCGGTAAAAACAATTTTCAGGCAGGGGTAGGCGCTGTCCTGCAAAGTATTAAGGGTCATATCAGGGTATTGTATCTGCGGTGCGCAGCCCGCAATAAACACAGCTATCGCCGCAACTAATAAAAATTTCATTAAACTATACCTTTTTAACCATATAAGTCTCCAAGTAAATCATATTAACATATTCAACCGTTTTATTCAATATAAAACCAGCGATAAAAGAGGAAAAACGCACGGTCATGGCAGCGGTTTCAGAACAAAGAAAGAGATGTTGTAAAAATTCTATGAAAATGGAGAAATTATTTGAGCTATAGCTGTTCCACTTTACATTGACCATTATTGCCGCGCCTTAGGCGCGGCAATCCAGATTGTTCATTCTGGATTGCTTCGTCACTTTGTTCCTCGCAAAGACAAGTGGAACTGCTATATATTCACCAAAATGCTATAAATTTCCTTAAGTAAAATAATTTTTTGCCGATATAATTTTTGTATGGACAAGATAATAATTGCTTTGCTGATCTTATCTTTTACAACCGCATCCGTCTGCGGCGCATACGATCATAAAGTAATCGCATTTCCTGAAAAAACAAGGCTTGAGCAGTGCATACGCAACAATATCCCCAATATATACATGAATCCGATATATGAGGAAGATGCTGTTAAAGTAGTAAATATCAGATGTAACGATCCGACCGTCTCAAGTTTTGAAGGAATTGAACAGTTCCCTAATCTTGAGACCATCAGTATGGGCAATTACGGGACTAAAATATCTGACCTTTCCCCTCTTTCATCCCTTACAAAACTTATAAGGCTTGAAATACCCGGCAGCGAGATTGATAATCTCACCCCGCTGACATCACTTCCAAACCTATACTACCTGAATTTATCAGAAAACCATATTACCGACCTGAGCCCTTTAGCCGACCTTGTTAATCTGCAAACGCTTATCCTGTACAGACAGGCTCCGGAATATATCACTAACATTACTCCGCTTGACAACCTGACCCATATGTACATTCTTAATCTGGAATCTAATAAAATCACAGATATTACCCCGCTCCACAGAATGAACTCACTTCAATACCTGCATATGGCAGACAATCGGCTGTCATCCATAATGATACTAGATAACATAACAAGTCTCCGTATGGTGAATTTTAACGTTAATATGCTTACAGACCTCGCCCCGCTTACAAAATCAACAGAGCTTACCGCAATATACGCAAAAAATAACCGCATAAGCAGCGTTAAATTTGTTGATAATCTCACAAAACTCACCCATCTTGAACTTTCACAAAATTATATCAGCGACGCATCGCCTATAGGAAAACTGCCGTATCCGGTTGTTATTGCTCTTGACCGAAACAGCATCACCGATATATCGTCATTTAAGAAGATAATACGCGACGGCTACCTTCAGGAATTGGGCTTAAGCTACAACTGTATTCCGGATATAGACCAGATGTCGCTTTATCTGGTAAAAAATGTCAGAAAAGACCATCAGTGCGAAAAATATCCGCAGGCGAACGATTACGATATGTTAACCATAGTCAACGGAGACCTGCTTCAGCCGGTAACTATTGTAGACAATAAAAGCGACAACGTATCGGATATGATCGGCAAACCTTCCGGTCCGGGAGGTTGCAGCGCGGGGGCAGGAGATTTTTTGGAGGGGATTATTTTGTTAGCGGCGCTGGTAATACTGCTGAAATTAAGACCGTTAAAACCTAAGGCTTAAACAGGTCAGAGCGCCATCCATCTTTCTGTATTCGCTCATATTAAGAACTATTACCTTACACCCTTCATCTTTACATACCTGCGCGCTTTTCGGGAATCCTCCGCTCATAAGAAGCGTTCCGTTTATAAGAAGCGTGTTTGCCGCATACTCTTCCCCATCAGGGACAATAACTTTTTTATAAGGGGTAAAAGCTGGGTTATCCGCCAGTTCTTTGGTAATAAACAGCTTGTACGGCGCTATTTGCGTGACGCCGGATTTCAGATGCAGCCCGTCTGCAACTTCTACGGGGACAAATTTATAACGGTTGTAAGGCGTCAAAATTGCGGCGAACTCGTCCATTCCCGCTCTGTTTGTGCGATTGCTTATCCCCACAAAAAAAGTATCCCCAACCAGAAGAACATCGCCGCCATCAATCGTCGCTCCCTTTCCGTTGATACGCCGGACACTTTTATACTGCGATAAGACCGCGGATATACTGTCAGTTTCCCCTGTGCGGGAAACTGCTCCCGGGTGTGTAATTACCGCTGTCTCTTCGGTAACGATTGCCGTATCCTCAACAAAACAGGCGTCAGGCATACCTGAAAGCGGCGGAAGCACATCTACATCAATGTTTAGGCGTTTCAACGCAGAAATATACTCCGTATGCTGATTGACGGCAAGAGACAGATCGGGAAGCCCCAGACCAGATGTGGTAAGCCCGTTTGCAAAATCTTCCCCGGGTAAACGGGTTATGGCTTTTGTAAAAAATATCTTATCCATAAGAATCTAACGCTTTTTTGACAGTATCCGTTGAATAATGGTATGTCAAGAGTTTTATCCGCTGTTTGGCAAATACTGTAAAAGATCAAGGGTTTCTGTGGGGCGCCTTAAGAAACTTTTATCTGTTTATCCGCCGATTTTCCGTAAAATACGGTTGTCAGAACAAACCATAAAGCTGTAATAAGTAAAAAAAGTACGGCTGCCAAAGTTTCGGAAAGATTAAACAGGTGTGACAACAATATCGTTGCCGCGGTTCCGACTGCAGCCCCCATTATATACAGCGTAAAAGTAAGAATTAATATGAATTTTGCGGGAACCGACAGACACACAGTATCTCCCTGTCTGAAACTTTTGTTATCTCTCGCCGCCTGAACGCAGGGGCTGACCGGAAGGGTTACGGCGAATATCCTTTTTTTTGCCGATCCGCACATTATTTTCGCCCCGCATGAAACGCATACGTCATCCGGCGCTGTTTCAACAATAATCTTATTTCCGTTTACCTCTTTCACAACGGCGTTAACTTCACAGTCTCTTCCCATAATCCATGCTCCTACAGCATCTATATCATATTAACTATATTATTTACAGTATATAATCCGCCAACCGCCGTCTAAGCATTCCAAGGGTTGTAAAAAATGTTTTAAAAAATTATCGACAAATTAATCCTTTTTTTCTAATCTTTTAGAATGACAATCAGTGATATCATAAAAAAAATAGCCCCATGCGATCCAAAAATACAAGAAGCCGCCGCTCAGCGCACAGCGTCACTTGCCATGCCCCTGCGCGCGATGGGGGAAATAAACGCCGTTTCTGAAAAACTATGCGCTATAAGCGGCGTTCTTACGCCTGATGTTAGCAGACGCGCAATATTTGTAATGGCAGGGGATCACGGTGTGTGTGCTGAAGGTGTCAGCTCTTTCCCGCAAGATGTAACGATGCTGATGATGCAGACGATGCTTGAGGGGCGTTCAACAGTATGTGTTTACGCAAATCACACAGGAACCCGTGTTTTTATAACAGATATCGGTACACTGGGAGAGGTTAAAGCGCCGGAAAATTTTTCCGCAGTCTTTTATGACCGCAAAATAGCAAAAGGTACTGCCAATTTCACCAAAACAGCAGCCATGTCAAGGGCTGACGCGGGAAAATCCATTTTAACAGGATTTGAAACAGCTTCAGAGAACATAAAAAAGTATGATCTGAACCTGATAACCACAGGTGAGATGGGAATAGGCAACACAACGCCTTCTGCGGCAATAGCGGCAGTTTTTACCGGTATGGAACCGGAAATACTTACAGGATGTGGAGCCGGGTTAGATAACGCGGGATGGTTACGGAAAGTCGAGGCGGTAAAAAAAGGGCTGCATCTGCATTCACCGTCAAAAGATGATCCTGTCGGGGTTTTAGCCACTGTAGGCGGATATGAAATCGGCGGAATGGCAGGGGTTATGCTTGCCGCCGCTGTGCATAAAATTCCCGTAATACTGGATGGGGTTATTTCCACTGCGGCAGCGTTAATAGCATACGCCATAGCGCCCGACTGCCGCGAGTACATGATTGCAGGACATGAATCGGAAGAGCGCGGGCATAAATATATGCTGGATTATCTGAAACTTACCCCGCTGCTCCGGTTAGGGATGCGCCTTGGGGAAGGTACTGGCGCTGTTTGCGCAATACCGCTTGTTGAACTGGCTGCCGCTACTATAACAAAAGTAGCGACCCTTACAGATGCAGGCGTGGTAAAAAAGTAGAAGGGCGAATACTCTTTTTAAAGAGGTAAGTGACCTCTTCAACTAATTCTGAGATCATATCCTGTGTAATTGTCTGATTAGCATACTCTTCAGCGGTAAAACACGTACAGAAATGTTTTAAATCTTCCGTTGTTTTATACAGATATTCAAAATTGTTTCTTGCCTCGGCGGTTGCGGCAATAATCCGGTTAACCTCTTTCATCTCTTCAGTTAATACTCTTCTGGCCAATAATGTACTGTTTTCCATATTTTTTACCTCATGTATTGTGAATAGCAAACTATGTGCCAAAAAATGCTCTGACGCTGTATTCCGCCTGACTGTCAATTCTGCGCTTTGGCAAATTTAAGAAATTTACAGAGATTTAAAGAGTTTACTTGAAAAAAATGTATTATTTTGATATTTAATTAAACTTAAGGAGTGCAAAATGAATGTATATTGTGCCGTTCTGGTTCAGCAGGATTCTTCAAAAAGGACGTTTTATGAGCAGATAATGTTGAATTTAAACGATCTGCCTGCGAACGATGTTTTAATAAAGGTAAATTATACCGCTTTAAACTACAATGATGCTCTTATACTTTCAGGCAAAGATGACGGGATTAGTTATCCGGTAGTTCCAGGTATTGATGCCTCTGGAATTATTGTATCCTCTAAGGTAGCTCACTTTAACGAAGGTGATGAAGTATTTGTAACGGGTTTAAACCTCAGCTCAAAATGCCCCGGTGGTTTCGGGGGTTATATTTCAGCGCCTGCCGATCTGGTTTTGCCTATTCCTATCGGATACGACCTTAAATCGTGCATGACATTGGGAAGCGCCAGCATTACAGCCGGAATTGGATCAATGAATTTGACAAACACAGGTCTTACGCCAAATGAACATAAACTGGCAGTTACCAACGCATCCTGTGATCTCGGGGCTGTAACAGCCGCCATACTTGCAGTGCAGGGATATAATGTAACCGCTTACGTTTATGAACCAAATGACAAAGATTATGTATTGAAACTTGGTGTTTCAAATGTGCTTCCTATGTCGCAGCTGGAAAATCTGAAAAACAAAACTCTGGAACCCCCTTTGTATGACGGGGCGTTTGATACTGTCGGCGGAAATTCGCTTTCAACCATGCTTAAATTGATGAATCCAAATTCCACTGTGATTGTAGCAGGCGAAAGAGATGATATGACACTCTATACATCGCTTATGCCGTTTTTGCACAGAGGGTTAAATTTAATCGGAATTAACGCGCTATCATGTTCACCTAAAATAAAAAGAACCGTTTGGCAAAAACTGTCCAGCGACTGGCGGATTCCGCAAGCTGCGTGGTTATGCACCGAAATTTCGTTTGAGGAACTTGCAAACTATGTGCCGCTTCTTCTTCAGGGAAAAGTAAAGGGACGGTTAGTTATTAACCATTCACTTTAATAAAGGAGCCGGTTCTGTTTTATATATATAAAATTTTCTGGAAATGGTACTGAACTCTTTTATTAATTCGGCGCCGCCGAAAATATTTGCCAACTCTTCACCTTTATCGTTAAACCCGAGGTAGTACCCTTTCATACCCGAATAATCCGCGCCGCTGTCCCATATATCAAACTGGCTGTACCGTGAATTAACAGGAATATACACTCTCGGATGCCCTTTCAGATAATATGCCATTATTGACGCCACGGTAAGATGGTTGCTGAAGTATTGCGTTCCGGCGTCCGGCGGCGCAACGGCGGATAACTCTTCAACAGCTTCTTTGTATCCGAGCAGCCTCCGCGATATGTTTATCTTATCAGGCAAAGGTAAAAACGGCGTCATCATCATAATTGCCGTTGCCGCAGCGGCAAAAACAATCCCTGTTTTATATAGTTTCCGGTGGTAACCGTCGGCAACATATACCGCCAATAATGACAGCGCCGACAGAAAGCCGATAACAGGCCAATTCAGCTCCATCTTTCTAAACAGCCCTTTATATAAGAAGAATAAAGTAGGTACGAGAAAGATAGTAAAGATATACTTAAACCACTGCTCCTTTCTGTAACCCTTAAAATAAAAAGAAACTTTGTAAATTATAAAAGCGAATACAGGGGTTGGCAAAAGCTGGATTCCGCCAAGCAATATCAAAAACTCATCCCACAATATCCTGAACGATTTGGAGGTTCCATGTTGATACTGAAACTTTATGCTGATCCAATCATGCTGCATATTCCATATTACTATGGGAATTATACCGCACATTCCGATAAGACAAGCTAACCATGTATATTTATCCCTGAAAAGAGACCTGTCAAACAGCAGGATATAAAAAAACAGAGATGCAGGGAAAAGCACAGCGGTATATTTGCCGGTAATCATGAGGGCAATCGCAACGCCCGTCATGATAAAATATCTTTTCCCTTCGCCTGTTACAGCAAGTAACCCCCAGTATAGGGACAGGCACCAGAAAAGTATCAGCGGACTATCCGGAGTGACAAAGGCATATCCCATAGCGGTTGCCGGAAGTGAGGCAAACGCTATAAAACATAACCAGCCCGCATTTTCCCCTTTTATTTTATAACTCAGCATAGAAAGCGCATAACCTGCCCCTGTCATGCAGAAAACAGCGGTTAGCCGCACCGCTCCCTCACTGTCTCCCGCAAAAGATAAGAGGCGGATCATCCATGCCGTCATACCGGGATGGTCGTAGTAAGACCAATCTATATACCGGCTCCAAAGCCAGTAATACGCTTCATCCGGATGCAATGGGATAAATACATTGTAAAGTCCGCGGATTACACCGGTTATAAGAAGAGCAATAAGTAACTTTGTTCTGAAAGTCATATTTTGTCCAATATTTCGGATATAACTACAGCCACGCTCTCAGGTGTAATTTTTTTTACGCACACATTGTCAGTGCAACTTGTTTTTCTGTGATTTGAGGCGTTTACGCATGGAGAACATGACAAACCAAGAAAAAGGGGGATGCTGTTTCCAAGAGAACCGTAAAGCGCAGGCGTTTCCGGTCCGAATATCACGACAGTGGGTAAATCTGTCACTGCTGAAAAGTGACCTGGTCCGGAATCGTTTGTCAGCATAGTACAGCTTATGGAGTAAAGCGAAAGAAGCTCTTTCAGTGTGGCTTTGCCTGTAAAATTAATGCAGCGCGGATTATTTACATTTGTTCTGATATTTTCAGCCTGTAAAAACTCAGCTTTCGCTCCGGTTAAAAGCGCCAGTACATCGGTATAACGGGCAAGCATCATCTGTATAAACAATACAAAATGATCCGCCGGCCAGCGCCTTTGAGGGAGAAGATCGCTCGCGTTTGAGTTGACAAGCAGTATCCGCGGCGTATCTACACGCCATATTTCACCGGCGGCTTCATCAACTGTCTTACGCATCTTCTCTTTTTCCTCTTCCGTTATACGCGCTTTGAAGAGAATTATATCGCGTTTTTCCACAAGTGATTTGGAATATAGGTCACCGCCGGAATTTTCATCCAGCGCATTGATCATGGCGATAAAATTTTCGGAGATATGTTTGTAATGATTGTAGGCTATACGGTGCGTCAGCATTTCACCACGGTAAAGCCCTTCGTTGTGGTATCTGTAAAAACCTATACGGTTATCCGCGCCTGAAAAGCCCGTAAGCAGCGCGGTGTATCTTGAAAACAGCTCTATGTCAATCACTGTGTCTATCTTTTTACGGCGCGCCCATTGTAAAAAAAGTAACGTATCTTTTATTAATTTTATACCTTGGGGATCAATAGCGAATATGTTTTCATCAGGTACGGTTTGAAGCAGTTCAAGACTGGCTTTATTTTTTTTGAATATAAGAAAATGCAGTTCCGCGTCATATTTTTGCCTGATCTTACGCATTGCGGGATCGGCAAGGATAGCGCTGCCCATCTCTGAAAGCTCTATAAACAAAACTTTCTGCGGTTTGACATCTTTTTTAGGGCGGAAGAATATTTTGCAGATAATTGTAGCTATAAAGCAAAGCGGTATGCCAAGATATCTGTCTATCGCGCGCATTGTATCAACAGTCATATCAACACAATATATCTTTAAGATGCGGTTGTAAATAAAACAGTTGCAATTCAACAAAAATCTGTGTATTTAATAATCCATAATTTTTGGAGAAAATATATGCAATATGATGTCAAACTTGTAAAATTGGTTAGCGGCGATACTGTTATGGGTAACTATGATGCAGAAAACAAAACTCTGAATGATGTGGTAATAATCCAGGCGGTTCCAGCGGTTACAGGTAGTGTGCAGCTTGCCATGCTCCCGTTCGGTTTCCCTTACGAAGAGGAGATAAACGCAAAACTGGATGAACGTCATATTATGTACCAATACGCTAAAATTCCGGAAGAGCTTAAAAATAAATATCTGGAAGCGAAAAGTAATATCAAAATAGCCTCCTCTTTAAATACAATACATGGGAAAGACAGCGGAAGCATATTGCTATAGATCGCGTATCAATTCTCTTCATTTAATATAACAGGGTAAAGATATGCTTGTAATAATTTTAGCCGCCGGTAAAGGCGCCAGAATGAAGTCAAAAATACCCAAAGTTCTTTTTAATGTAGCGGGCAAACCCATGCTTTCATACGCTATTGAACTTGCGGAGGGATTATGTCCGGAAAAAATAGTGGTTGTGGTTAATCAGGAATCAGAAACAATTCAAAAAACGTTTGCTGATTCCGGAGTAAACTTTTGCGTCCAGAAAAAACAACAGGGTACCGCTGACGCAGTTATTGCGGCGGAAGAATTTTTAAAAGATTATAAAGGAAATGTCCTTATACTCTGCGCTGATATGCCTAACATAAAAATTGAAGCCATTAAACGTTTTATTGAGAAATCCGAATCATCGTCAACCTCTTTTATAACTGTAAAATCACCTGATCCGAAGGGGTACGGACGCGTTGTCCGTTCCGCCGGCGGAAGTGTCATTAAGATAGTGGAAGAGACAGACGCAACCCCTGAAGAGAAAAAAATTAACGAAATAAACACAGGAATATACTATTGTAAAGCGGATGTTCTTATTAACCACCTTAAAAAAGTTGAAAATAAAAATGCCCAGAAAGAGTATTACCTCACGGATATTGTGTCGGACGGCGCGTTTGCATGGTGCGCTGATAATGAAAATGAATTCATAGGAATAAATGACCGTTCACAGCTTTCGGTTATGGAGAAAAAAATTTGGAGAGAACGCGCTCAAAAACATATGTTTAACGGTGTAACCCTTATAGATCCTGACAGTGTTTATATCTCAGCGGAAACGGTTATAGAAAACGATGTGACAATTTATCCGAATGTTTATCTGGAAGGGAAATGTTTACTGGAAACAGGCGTGACACTTTACAGCGGGGTGCGCATAATTGATTCTGTGATATGTGCGGACAGCGTGATCAAGGAAAATACACTGATAGAGGGAAGCGAGATAGGAAAAGAATGTAAAATAGGACCTATGGCGCATATACGCCCGGGTTCTGTTCTGACAGGAAAAAACAGCGTCGGGAATTTTGTTGAACTGAAAAAAGCGAAAATGGGTCATGAAAGCAAATCCAATCATCTGACTTATCTGGGAGACTGTGAAATTGGTTCGGCTGTCAATATTGGCTGCGGCACAATAACATGCAACTATGACGGATTTAAAAAGTATAAAACAATTATAGGGGACGGAACCTTTGTCGGAAGCGATGTGCAGTTTGTAGCCCCCGTTACTGTCGGAAAAGATGTAATTATCGCCGCAGGTTCAACTATTACAAGAAATGTGCCGGACAATGCGCTTGGCATATCACGCACGCCGCAGGTGGTTCTAGAAGGGAAAGCTGACCATATAAGAGCCAAAAAAAAGAGTTAATGCAAATATCACAAAAAATTTAAGGAGATTATTTTTTATGTGCGATAAAAGCGGTTATGACGATTTTATGCTAAAAGAAATACATGAACAGCCTCAAACGGTTATAGATACTCTTAAGGGAAGAGTGTTGCCGGACACGGGTAAGTTGTATATCAGCGAGCTGACCCCTCTTGAAAGTTCAGTTTCCGATATTGAGCGGATTTTGGTGCTTGCCTGCGGCACAAGTTGGCATTCAGGACTTTTAGGCAAAATTTTTATTGAAAAATATGCTCAAATACCTGTTGAGGTACAGATCGCGTCCGAATATCCAAACAGTGATTTAACGCTTAATAAGGACGTATTGTGTATGTGCGTCAGCCAGTCAGGGGAGACTACAGATACAAAAAACGCTATGCAGACTGCGAAAAAACTTGGAGGGAAGATAGTTGCCGTATGCAATGTGATTGGTTCCTCAATGGCTAGAGAAGCGGATTACGCAATATATACGTACGCTGGACCGGAAATCAGCATTGCATCAACTAAAGCGTTTATGTCACAGGCTGTAACTTTTTTACTGTTTGCGTTATGGTTAGGCGAAAAACGTAAAACCATTGACAATAACACTGTTTCCGCAATGCTGAATGAGCTTCTGAATCTTCCGGAGAAGATCCGGCGGGTTTTAAAAACAGAGAAAACGGTAAAAGAAACGGCGGATTTTTATAAAAACACCGGACATTTTATTTATCTGGGCAGACATTATAACTGCCCCATCGCATTTGAAGGCGCGCTGAAACTTAAAGAAACAACATATATACATTCGGAAGCCTACCCTTCCGGCGAATTAAAACACGGACCCGTAGCTATACTTGATGAAAATTTTCCCGTAATGATTTTTGTTCCTGCGGGAAAGGCTAATGACAAAATATTTTCAAACCTTCAGGAAGCGAGGGCGCGCGGTTCAAAAGTTATCGCGGTAATGTCCGAAATAAGCCGGAACGATCGCCCTGAATCTGATCACCAGCTTTACATCCCTGATTGCAATGAGGAGGTGTCACCGTTTTTAACAGTAGTAGTGGCACAGCTTTTTGCCTATTTTACGGCAAAAGGATTAGGCAAAGACGTGGATAAACCGAGAAATTTGGTAAAAAGCGTACTGGCTGAGTAGTTCTCTCAGAAATTGTATCCGATATTAAGAAACAGTGAGATACCTCCCAAATCAACATTTCTGCTACTTTCAGAACCTTGACCGTTGTAGGTATATCTCGTGGAGATGCCAATAAATGCAGGTCCGGACATAAACCAACGTATGCCGACCTCAAAAAGGCATCCTACTGAGCTGCCGTTTTCAGAGTCCGTATTATCTGTATAATCTCTGGCAACATAGTTGACGTTACTTGTAATACCGGCGGAAAAATATGTTTCAAATTGGCTTACTATTCCCATATAGTTTAATATTGCCGAATTTTTTAACGATTCTATATTTGTAATATTTTTAAGAGAGTATCTTCCCAGCATAAGAATACTTAGCCCTAAAGTATTATATCTGACTGCCGCGGTATCGTCTGGGGCAAAAACATCATATCTTTCATTAGTGCGACCTTTGTAGTAGAACATACCGATTCCTAAACCAAGATATTCATACGGGAAATAATGAAGTGATATATCAGTGTGTCCGATAGATGATCCGCCGAACTTTTCGCCGTCAAGAGATAAAGTTTTGCCCTGCATCGTTCCCGTGCTGAATACCAGATATATATCATACGGCGCGATTGATTTCGCCTCTGTATTATTATCTTCACCCGCAGGACTCAATCCTTCAACTTTGGCGGGAATATCGTATCCTCTGTGTTTGGAGCTGATTTGCGCAAAAGCGGGGCTACAAACAAGCAATATAAAAAATAAAACCGTAAATTTTTTCATATCAGACACATAACCGTTTAATTGACGCTGATTTAGAAAACAACATAAACCCTCCTGCTAAATCTACGCATTTCATTGATACTTCAAATCTTATTTACTTGTCAAGCCATTATACTTTCAAAAGTCATTCAGCAAACTTATAATCAATATCGGTTGGCTGATGAATATACTTTAGCTTTATTTTGCGAGTGGATAGGTAAAATTATAGCGATATACTGTTTTGCCAAAATTCAGTTGCACCTCAATAATAGACGGTTAATGTAATGCGAAACCGCTATAATTCCGATTATACTTCAATTTTTCACTAACTTTATATAGAATAACCAATAGGTTACTGCCGCGATCAGCCATACAAAAAAACCCGCAAAAACAATATCGCTTAAAAAGTGCCGTCCCTGCATTATTCGTACCATACCTACGCCAAACCCCATAGAGATGCCGAAAGCATACCCTGCCCGTTTAAGAAATACCGTGCCGCCTATAAATCCCAATGTCAGCCAGTAAAACCCAAAAGCGGCGTGCCCTGACACAAAAGAGCAGTTGCTGTCACATTCGTTTGTTTTGGCAAACGCAGGGGTGAACCGCAACTCTCCTCCGAAACATTGTGTTTCCGCCGGGCGCGCCCGCCCGATATGCTCTTTTAATACGCTGTTTATAAGGATTCCCGGTCCTAGAATCAGAACCATAGCCAAATAGATAACCGTTTTTCTTGAAATTCCCATAAAACGGAATTTTTTAAAGATAAATGAAAACAGAAGGTGTAATGCGAAAAAAATTGTTACTGCGGTTGCGGCAATATGCACACTATGGTACACAAACATTCCCCACCGTTTATCCGCTCCGAAGAATTTGCCGCCGGAATAAAACAGGGCGCTGAAACCGGTATCCAATTGCGGGTTTGAGTAAAATATCCATGCAGTGATACAAAACAGCAGAATATATATCGGCGATACGCCGCAGATAAAAGGTTTACAAAAATATTTCACTTTCCGACAAAACCCGCTATTGTGTCCCCCATCTGCGCCGTATTTACCAGTTGTTCACCCTGTTTCCCCTGATATATGTCCGCAGTGCGCAGACCGCTCTTAATCGTTTGTTCAACGGCATTTTCAATGGATTTTGCCGCGCTGTCATGTCCAAACGAATACCGGAGCATAAGAGCGGCTGAGAGAATCTGTGCAACGGGATTCGCAACCCCTTTTCCGGCTATATCGGGCGCGCTCCCGCCGATAGGTTCGTATAAACCAAAATTATTTTCGTTTACTGACGCTGAAGGCAGCATCCCGAGAGAACCTGCCAGCATTGCACCTTCATCGCTTAAAATATCTCCGAACATATTTTCGGTAACTATTACATCAAACTGAGACGGGTTTTTTACAAGCTGCATGGCTGCATTGTCCACATAGAGATGGTTTAGCTGAATATCTGGATACTCGTTTTTCTGGATTTCTGTGACCGTTTTTCTCCATAAAACGCTTGTCATAAGCACATTTGCTTTATCCACGCTGGTAACGGTCTTTTTTCTCATTCGCGCAGCCTCAAAAGCTTTTCTGGCAATGCGTTCTATCTCATACGTTGAGTATTGCATAGTATCCACAGCGGAGCGTCCGTCCTCAGAAATACTTTTCGGCATACCGAAATATATACCGCCTGTGAGCTCCCTGAAAAAAACTATATCAATCCCCTCCGGTATAAGTTCGTTTTTAAGCGGGCAACTGTCCGCCAGTGACGGATAGACCTTTATGGGGCGTATGTTAGCATATAGAGCAAAATGTTTTCTTAACGGTAGCAGGGCTCCGCGCTCAGGCTGCTTGTCCGGAGGCAGATTTTCCCACTTTGGTCCCCCTACGGAACCAAACAGTATGGCATCGCTTTCTTCACATATTTTCAGCGTTTCTTCAGGCAGGGGGGTATCCGTGCGGTCTATAGCCGCTCCCCCGATCAGAGCCTCTCTGAACTGTATTTCAAAACCGAAACATTGTTTAACCGCATTTAATACTTTAATAGCTTCCGTCATAACCTCGGGTCCAATTCCATCTCCCGGAAGCAACGCTGTGTGCATATTTATTACCTCGGTAAATTTAACTGCTTATATTATTACTAACTTTTTTAATTGTACAGCGTAATTATATATGCTATATCAGATGTAAAATTATTTTTAGGAGGATTCCATGAGTAGACTGAGTAAGTTAATGATTGTTTTGTCAGCAGTTCTTCTTCTTTTTATGTTCGGCTGCAAAAAGAAAACTACTGACGCGGAAGTAACCGATGTTACTAGCGCCGCTAAAGTTGTAGAAGCCAAAGAGATTGTATTTGGCGTTCAGGGACCTGAAACAGGTGAAATTGCGGTATATGGTCTGCAAACGCTTTACGGAGCGGAACTGGCTGTTAAAGAAATCAATGAAAGTGGCGGCGTCAACGGAAAACCTATCAGAATTGTTCATTATGACAGCCGCGGTGACAAGGCTGAAGCTCTTACCGTAGCTCAGCGGCTTATAAACAATGACAAAGTATGCTCAATTCTTGGAGAACCAACGTCAGGCGCGTGCTTTGCAATTCGTAATACTATAAACGATTCAAAAACAATACAAATTTCAGCTGGGGCAACCGCAGAAAATGTTACCGTAGAGATTGAAAAAAACGGTGATAAAACAAACCTCCCTTATGTATTCAGAAACACCCTGCTTGACAATTACGGCGCTCCCGCAACTATTAAATATCTTATGGAGAATAAGGGGTGGAACAATTACGTTATATTTACATCCATAAACAATGATTACTCCATCGGGCTGTCCACAACTTTCCGTAACGCTATAGGCGAATACGGCGGAACAGTTGTTGCAGAACAGACCATAGCTGACAAAGACACAAATATTTCCGCCCAAGTAACGGCGCTGAAAGGGAAGAATTTTGACGCTGTGGTGTTCTCTGGTTATTATCAGGAGGCATCGCTTATTCTGCTGGAACTTCGCAAACAGGGCTTTGAACAGCCGCTGGTCGGCGGTGACGGCTTACAGTCGCCGGAGCTTTATAACGTGGCAAAAGACGCGGCTGTCGGCAGCGTATTTTTTGCAGGTTTCTCAACTTCATCTGAAAATGAGTTAGTTGTAAATTTTAACAGGAAGATCAATGAAGCCAGACACGATTCTGATATGTTTGCCGCTCAGGGGTACGACGCTATCTATCTTCTTGCTAACGCCGCAAAAGCCGCGAATGTGACAAACTGCGCTGACCCCGCGCAACGCGAGGCTATGAAAGACGCTCTTGCCACAACTAAAAATTTTCAAGGCGTGAGCGGCGAAATGGATTTTGATGATGACGGCAATGCTATAAAACCACCGTTTATTCAAGAGGTTGTTAAAGATTCAGACGGTAATTACATTTTTAAACTTTTAAATTAAAACTGAATGTTTGAAATTGGGTTTATAGGTTCGGGCAATATGGCGGAAGCATTACTTAAAGGGATGCTCCGCCATACGCATAATATCATAATGAGCGATCCCAGAAAAGACCGTCTGGAAGAGCTTAATAAAAAGTACGGCGTGTCTGTTACCGATAATAATGATGAAGTCGCGGCGTCTTCAGAGGTTGTGATATTTGCCGTTAAACCGCAGGCGGCGCAGTTATTAGGCGCGCTTAACCCGGGAACGGCAGAACCGTTATATATATCTATTCTTGCGGGAGTGGCGACTGTTACGCTGGAAAAGATATTCGGGGAGAAGAAGATCCGCCTTGTGCGCGCTATGCCCAACACCCCCGCATTTGTAATGAAAGGGATCACGCTGTTATGCCGCGGTTCATACGCGTCCGGTGACGATATACGTCTTGCCGGAGAGATATTCGGTTATGCAGGCAGTGTGATTACAATAAACGAAGGACTTATTGACGCTGCAACAGGGGTATCCGGCTGCGGTCCCGCATACTTTTATATAATAATGGAAGCTCTTGCGGATGCAGGGGTCAGAGCAGGGCTGAAAAGAGAAGATGCTCTCCTTCTTGCCGCGCATACCGCATCAGGCGCTGCGCAGATGGTTCTGGAAACAGGTCTACATCCGGCTGCCCTGAAAGATATGGTTACCTCTCCGGGCGGCGCAACTATAGAGGCTGTAAAAACGCTGGAAGATAAAGGTATCAGAGGTATTATGATGGACGCGGTGGATGCTGCTGTCAAACGAACCCAAAAGCTGCAAGGTTAAATAAAATGCGCATTATCAGCGTGTTACTGTTACTGCTTTTTAACATACCGGTTTTTGCGTATGACAATCCTGATATTGATGAGCGAAAGTTTCTTGTGCCGGTGTCGCGTCATACTGCTGACACACGCAGACTATATTCACAAGAAATGCCGCAGTACGAAACAGTGTGCGTTGAGGAGCAATGTTATTACGTTGTAGGCGAAACTACAGCCAAAAAACTTCTCAGTGACGGTGTAGCTGATGAATATGAACCGGTCATATACAGATATCTTTTAGCTGAAATCCCTTCAGACACTAATTTTCCTGAGCAGTGGGCGCTTAATAACGATAAAATAGGCTGGCTTGACGGCAAAGATGTAATGGACGCCGTCCCGCCTCTTGGCAGGAACGGCGGACCGGTTGCCGCTTTTATAGACTCAGGGATCGTTGATGTTCACAGAGATATAAACTACAAAGACAACCTCAATGACAACGGATATAATATACTCTGGGATACGGGATTAGGCGTCCCCCTCCGTTATCCGGCAGACGGCTCTGATGACCGTGAAGGACACGGCACTCATGTAGCGGGGATAGTAGGCGCCGCTAATGACAATAATTTTGGCGTGGCTGGCGCAGGTTACGGCAAAGTGCATATTTTTCCGGCAAATGCAAGCGTCGGCGGGGCATCCCTGTCAAATGCCAAGATAATAGATGCCATAGGATTTATAATCAGCCAAAAACAACAGGGCGTACCTGTGGTGGCAGTAAATATGAGCTATGGCAGTTATGAACCTTCAAAAGCCGAATATAACGCAATGGAGCGTCTTAAAGAGAATGGCATTATAGTTGTCGCCGCCGCCGGCAATGAAAATTATGATGTCAGTCAAACCCCTATGTACCCGGGGAGTTACGACCTTGAAAATATTATAACCGTAGCGGCGCTGGATGATAATCTCAAACTGGCGGGGTACAGCAATTATGGCGGCGCTGTTACAATAGCCGCTCCGGGAAACGGAATATTAAGCACAGCTATTTATTTTCTGGGTAAAGGGGTGGATAACGCAACCAACCCTTCGGGAATCCTTTACCAAAGCACTCATCAAAGCGCCCATCAAGCGCCTACAAATATGGGCGGCAATTGGAGCAGGGCGGGAGAAAAACTTATATACGCCAAAGGTACGGGCAGTGATAACTTTACTGTGGATAACATAAATCTTACATCTGTTTCAAGCCGCAAAAAAAAGTCTGTATCTTTAAATTACGACAATAACCTTGTTTGCGAATCTTCCGGATGTTCCCTTAATATGTATATCAGGCGTAATAATTCGCCAGTCTGGAGACTGGAGGCATTCAGCGATAAACAGGAAAGCAATAGGTTCTTTTTTTATGAAATTCCGGCGAATACGACAACAATCAGCGTTATGGTTCTTGTAGACGGCAATTTAAGCGCCTCTTCCCCGTCTCCAAGCGTAACAATAAACAAACTTCTTATAGGCGCCGCCGACTATGCGGACAGTCTGACATCAATGTCAGGCACATCTATGTCTGCGCCTTTTGTAACGGGTATAATTGCGGCGGGAGCGGCAGTTTATCCGGATGCCGGACCGGGGCGGCTTATGAATATGCTTTATGACAGTGCGCGCAAAATACCCGAACTTGACGGTAAAGTTCAGGGGGGAAGACAGATTGATATTGCGGCATTCCTTATAGCGGTGAAAAGTTGTAAAGACGCGGGCGGCGCGTGTGCGGTTACGTCAGACTACCCTGAGCGCACTGGCGGGTTTAATAACAGCAACTATCCGGAGACCAAACCGCCCAAAATAATTGTGCCAAGTTCTTCATCAGGCAGAAACTACTTTGGCTGCGCAGCCGGAGGAAATGAGGGCGGTTTTTCCGGCGCTGCGGTATTGATACTTTTAGCTTCCGCCGTATGGCTTGTGAGAAGACAATTTTCGTAAAAGGTATAGCAGTTCCACTTGTCATTGCGAGAAACATTGTGGCAATAATGGTCAATGTAAAGTGGAACAGCTATATTATGCGGAATGTTTTTATGGGAATTATTCTTTCAACCGTAAACGCCTACAGCGTTATAGCAGTTCCACTCGTCATTGCGAGGAACGCAGTGACGAAGCAATCCAGTTAGAGCTTTTACCTGCATGGATTGCCGCGCTTCATAAAAAACATTCAGCTCGCAAAGACGGTTAATG
>JAIRQX010000049.1 GCA_031256375.1 Deferribacteraceae bacterium | reverse complement strand
CGGTTTTCTCCTGTATCTCGCGGAGGGTAACTGTAAAAACCACATCTTTCCCTGAAAGTTCATCCTCATGGTAATTATCGGGGAATTTAAGGCAGATATCTTTAGTTTCCTCCGGCAGCATACCGATGACGCCATCTTCAAAACCCGGAATAAAAGAGCCGGAACCGATATCCAACGTCTGTTTTTTCGCTTTGCCGCCCTCAAAAGGCTCACCGTCTTTTTTTCCTACAAAATCTATAATTGTCCGGTCGCCGTTTCTGACCTCACGTTTTTCTCTGACCGGAATATACTCTGTGTACTCTTCCTTCAAACGTTTGATAGTGTTATTTACATCCTCATCCGTCACTTTGATCTTTGTGCGGGCAAATTCGTAACCTTTAAATTTTTCAACATCAAACTGAGGGAAAACATCAACATACGCTGTAAAAGTAATGGGATTGCCATCGTCCGCCACAACGTTCTGAATGTCAGGCTGGGCTATAGGGTTTATATTATTGCCAATTAGAACATCACGTATAGCGTTGCTTATAACTCTTTCAAGAGCGTGTGTTTTTATTTTAAGCGCATTCTGTTTTTTTACAACATCTTTGGGCGCTTTACCCGGGCGAAAACCGGGGATTTTGGCATCTTTCGTCAAACGTTCACATTCAATTTCCGATGCTTTTTCAAGCTCATCATACGGGATCTCTATAGATATCTCTTTTTGGGATTGCGGCGCATCAACAATTTGTACTTTCATATTTACCTCCTGCTGTCTGTTTGCCTGTAATCAGCATATATGCGAACGGAGGGACTTGAACCCCCACGCTGTGCAGCACCAGATCCTAAGTCTGGCGTGTCTACCAATTCCACCACGCTCGCGTGTTAATCTCCTGAGAGTATTTTATAGCAGTTCCGCAACACATTAGCCGACTTTGCGGGCGGAATGTTTTTTATGGAGCGCGGCAATCCATGCGGGTAAAAGCCCACAGCGGATTGCTTGTCACTGCGCTACCCGCAATGACAAGCGGAACTGCTTTTACAGGGTGAGTGACGGGACTTGAACCCGCGACCACCGGGGCCACAACCCGATGCTCTACCATCTGAGCTACACCCACCATAGTATTTTCATTGCTAATAATATCATTAATTATGGAAAACGCAAGTAAACTTATCACTCTTCAGGTTTAAGAATAAAAATGGTATATGGTTTTTTGAATATACCCGCAGCTTCCGAGATATTCTCCTTTTTTACCGCTTTAAGCATACTGATGTAGCGATCCATGTGGTCAAACCCCAAACCAAGGTTTTCAAAAAAAGCAGCGTACCACGCTCTGCGGTTGTTTGTCTCCGCCTCTGAAAGAACCTGACCTATAATATGATTTTTAGATTTTTCCAGATCTCCGTCGGTTAAAATGTCAGCAATACTGCTATTAATCTTCCTCATAGTCGCAACTGCATCGTCCGCATTCTCAATCTGAAGCCCCGCATACCCTGTAAGCCTTGACGCACATAGTCTTGAAGGGTATATGACATTAACGGAATAAGCATATCCTTTCTCTTTACGCAAAGCGGTAAAATATGGGGAACTCATCCCTCCGCCCAAAAGGTCGCTCAAAATTTTACTATAAACGTACTCTTTACTGTCAGCGGACGGCGCACTGTAAGACAGATAGAGTTTAGCCTGCTGTATGCGCGGATCTGTAGCTTCAATGCGTTCATTTTTCACTATTCCGGCGCCGGAACAGTCTATCTTCAAAGGTTTGCCTTTAGGCACAGTTCTGAATATATTCTGTATCCGCTTCATCTGCGTTTCCGTGTATTTCCCGGCAAGCACCACTATCATATCAGAAGCGTAAAAATGTTTGTCATAGTAAGCTCTGATATCTTTAAGGGTCATACTTGACACATTTTTGGCGGTACCCTCAGCTTTCATTGAATATGGATGCTTTTTATAAGTCGCCTCCATAAAAAGCTGATACGCAATACTGCTCGGATCGTCTTTCGCCGCCTCTATTTCCCGCAAAGTTATATCTTTTTCCCTTTCAAATACTGTCTGGGAAAACTGCGGGGAGAGTATCTGCTCTGTCAGTTCCGGCAGCACAAAATCCAGATTATCAGACGCGACAGCAATAGAAAACTCAAAATAATCGCCGGAAAGTCCCGCATTCAGCATACCTCCCACAAATTCAACCTTTTCCATTAATTTGCCACTTTTTAGCCATGTTCTGGCAAAAAGCGCGCCTACCCCGTTATTTTTGACAGTTTCACGAAACAACCCGCCTTTTACGAAAACAACAAGTGAAACAGTCTGTGTATAATCTCTGGAGATGCTTTTCCACCTTACGCCATTTTCAAAAAGCTCCCGATCCTGCGCCAATACGGCATCTGTCATTACTACCCCCAGAAGTAAAATACAAATAAGTATTCTTTTCATTCTTTACTATGCTCTTGCAATATTTTTACCGTTCTGCCCTGAATGCTCAGCAACCCTTTAGTGTAAAGCCCCACCGCTTTCGGATATATTAAATGTTCCTCTTTTAATATACGCTCTGAAAGGGTATGCTCATTATCATCGGAGAATACCGGGACTGTCCCCTGAAGAATTATAGGACCTGCGTCAAGTCCGCTATCTACAAAATGAACTGTACATCCGCTGATTCTGACGCCGTAATTCAACGCCTGTTTTTGCGCGTGCAGCCCGGGAAAAGCCGGCAAAAGAGACGGGTGTACATTCATTATTTTACCGGAATAAGCGTTCAGCAAGACTTTTGAGACTATCTTCATATATCCTGCAAGGCAGATTAACCCTATATTGAACTGCTGAACTATACGCAGTATCTCTTCATCATAATCTTCCCGCGTATCGTACAATTCGGGATTCAGCGTAAAGACCTCTATTTTGTTATTTCTGGCATACAAAAGCCCTTCGGCATTCGGTTTATCGCTTATAACCACCGCTATGGAGGCATCTTTTATGCCTCCATGCTTTATAGCCTCGTTTATCGCTCTAAAATTGCTTCCTCTGCCGGATAAAAGCGTCGCAATATTTGTATTAGACATCAATCCCCCTAATGCTTACGTTTTTGCCGCCGCGTACAACCGTTCCGATAACATGAGCCGTTTCTCCCATTTCCGCGGCAACTTTTAAAAGCGGCTCCGTATCGCTCTGACTCAGTATAAATATAAAGCCTATCCCCATATTAAAAACCCTGTGAAGTTCGCGTTCCGGTATTGATGAAACAGACCGCAACGCATCAAATGCGGGTATTTTCGGGAAAGCTCTCTTGTCCAGAACCACTGCGGTTCCATCCGGTAAAACTCTGGGAATATTATCGTAAAAACCGCCGCCTGTTATATGCACCATTCCTTTGACCGGAATTTCAGCCGCAAGCGCCGCCATAACCGCTTTCACATATATGCGGGTCGGGGTGAGAAGCATTTCGCTTACCTTCCCGTAACCCTTAATACAATCGTCCGGACCAAACCCGGAATCTTTAAAAAACACCTTCCTCAGCAGGGAGTAGCCGTTACTGTGAAATCCGGACGATGCAAGCCCTACAAGGCAATCCCCCTCTTTTATACCGCTTCCGTCAATAATTTTATCCCTTTCTACAATTCCCACAGCGAAACCGGCGAGATCAAAATCTCCGTCTGCGTACATTCCCGGCATTTCCGCTGTTTCACCGCCCAGAAGGGCTGTTTCAGCCTCTCTGCAACCGGCGGCGATCCCTTCAAGCACCAAAGCCATTTTGTCCGCTGACAGACTGCCTGTGGCTATATAATCCAAAAATATAAGCGGACGGGCGCCGGTAACGACAATATCGTTCAGACTCATTGCAACCAAATCTATTCCTACTGTATTATAAACATTTGCCTCTATCGCCACTTTCAGTTTAGTACCTACGCCATCAGCAGATGAAACCAACACAGGGTCTTTCATACCGCGGAATTTATCCAGCGCGTACAACCCCGCAAAACCGCCAATTCCGTGAATAACCGATTTATTATGCGTGCTGCCGGCTATATTTTTTATAAGAGCGACAAAACGGTTGCCTTCGTCAATATTTACACCGCTCTCTTTATAAGCGTTTTCTGACATATTCAGTTTTATTTCCCTTTAATCTGTTCTATCTTCTCGCGTACAACCTTCTCCATAGTCTGCTCCAGAGAGTAACGCATTGCGTCTTTTACCATATTCTGAACGTCAGGAGTGTTTAAAGTACCCGTCAGAATATCAGCCAGTTCTTCTTTGGAAAGGTCTATAACAATCCTGCCCGCCCGCACAAAATCCTGCGCGTCTTCAGAATGGGATCCCTTTCCGCTGTTACGAACGGATGCTTTTTTGTCAATACCCGCAAGCTCCGCTATACGGCGAAATCCTGTTGACATGACAGTATCCGTTACAGTTTCACTCCCTGAAGAATCTGCTGAATATTCACCCTCCAGCCTTTCAAATACATCCATCAACCCCTGCCTTTCAGATATCTCTTCCCGCAGTTTATCCGCCTCACTCAGGTAAGGCGTTTCCTCCTCTGAAAATTCATCTTGGATATCAGTGAACAGATCATAAAGGGCGTTAACCATGTCATTTTGGGCAATTTCCGGACCGGGCTGACCATCTTCCGCAAGTTCCATCAGCATATCTTCAGCTGGTTCTTCCGGCATTACAGGTTCCAACAGTACATCTTCAGAGGGTTCCACGGGCATATCTTCAGCAAGTTCTACTGAAATATCCTCAGCAGGTTCCATTGGTATATATTCGGCTGGTTCTACTGAAATATCTTCTGCGGGTTCCACCGGCATATCTTCAGCAAGTTCTACCGAAATATCCTCAGCGGGTTCCATTGGTGTATATTCGGCTGGCTCTAAAAGTATATCTTCAGCGGGTTCTATTGATATACTTTCTGCGGGTTCTAACAGTGTATCTTCGGCGGGTTCCACCGGCATCATAGGTTCCATTGATATATCTTCAGCAGGTTCTACTGAAATATCTTCAGCTGGTTCTTCCGGCATTACAGGTTCCAACAGTATATCTTCTGCGGGTTCCACCGGCATATCTTCAGCAAGTTCTACTGAAATATCTTCTGCGGGTTCCACCGGCATATCTTCAGTAAGTTCTACCGAAATATCCTCAGCGGGTTCCATTGGTATATATTCGGCTGGTTCTAAAAGTATATCTTCAGCTGGTTCTATTGATATACTTTCTGCAGGTTCTAACAGTGTATCTTCAGCGGGTTCCACGGGCATCTCTTCATCGGACAAAAACGATTCTTTTAATGTCGCCAACATATCTTCTGTGATTTCCGGACACAGAGGTTTTTCCTCTTCAAGTTCAAACTCTGTTGAGATATCTGATGTCGTACATTCATTATGAAGCGCATATAAAGCGCTTTCGGACGCTATTTCATGGTTTGAGTCATCTGTGTTTTCCTCTGACGCTTCCATTGATATGACGCCGTTCTCTTCCGCCGACGGGAGATCTACTTCAGGTATTGACACAGGCTCTTGGCTTAAATCTTCTTCACGGTCAACAACTGTGATTTTAAGTATATCGTCAGAATTATATTCTGAAGGTTTTACGCCGGATTTCCATTCCTCATCTTCTTCAAAAAGATCAACATCCACAATATCGCTGTTTGCTTCAGAATTTTCTGTTTCAACAGAAAGCTCATCCGGCTTAAAGAGTAAATCATTTACCTGTTTTATTTGACTCTCCAGCATTTCGTACTCAAAATCCTGTTCAATAATGCTGAGCGGATCATCTATTACATTTGCGGTTTCATCAGCGGTTTCATCATCTGTCTGTAGTTCCGGCTCAGCCGTTTCACAGGTTTCTATAATCTCCTGATCAAACTCTTCAGACACAGCCGTCACATCCTCCGCAAAGGGCGGCATAGCTTCGGAAGAGGGTATATCTGCGCCGCCGTTCAGCAAAGATGTAAGCGCATTGTTGAAATCATTAGCATTAAAAGGTTTTATAAGATAATCCTGCGCGTTAAAGTTTGTGATCTCTACTTCAGGTAACTTATCATACGCGCCGAAAAGCATGACAGTTCCGATATGACTTGGAAATGAAGCGATTGTGGACAGGAACGACGGATCAACGCACAGATTGTTATCAACGAGAGCTATATGAGGATCATGCTCACGCGCTACAGACAAGCCTTCCGCTGAGTCATATGCGCGGAACAGTTCAAAACTGTCGTTATCCAAAATAAGCTCAACAATTTTGTGAATAGCCATGCTGTCATCTATTAAAAGGATACGTTTACGCATACCCGTCACCTCATATCAGTGTAATGTTACCATACTTAAGTGTAAAATAACATCAAGACAAAAAAAAATCCATAAAAATTAAGAAATGAAGCGTAGAAATTACTTCCAGAATAAACAATCCGTATTGCCGCGCCTAAGGTGCGGCAATAACGGTCAATAGGTTCTAAATCGGGGCGACTGGATTTGAACCAGCGACCCTCTGTGCCCAAGACAGATACGCTACCAACTGCGCTACGCCCCGAATAGAACGGTAATCTATAGGTAATGCGGGAATATGTCAATAAAAAAACGCTTACTTTTTTAACGGCGGATTGATATATTTTTAAATATATTGTATTTTACTCAGTCCGTAATGGGAGCGCAATTTTATGATAGCAGAGGTACACAATTTAAAAAAAAGTTACGGACAGTTTGAAGCGGTCAAAGGGATGACTTTTTGCATAGAAAACGGTGAATTTTTTGGCTTTCTGGGACCTAACGGAGCGGGAAAAACCACCGTTATGCGGATGATTTCCTGTTTTTTCCCTCCCACTTCCGGCAGTGTTAACGTGCTGGGGCTTGACGTTACTGAACACCCGTCAGAGGTTAAATCCCGTATAGGGGTGGTTGCGCAGGATAACAATCTGGACCCCGATTTCAGCGTTATGGAAAATCTGACGGTTTATGCCACATATTACGGCATAAGCAGAAAAGCCGCTAAAGCAAAAGCGCAGGAATTGCTTGAATTTGTTGAACTGGCGGAAAGAAAAAATGACAGAATACAGTCGCTCTCGGGAGGGATGCTGCGCAGACTGCAAATAGCCCGCTCCCTTGTTAATTCGCCGGAACTTCTGATTTTGGACGAACCTACCACCGGTCTTGACCCGCATTCCCGCCGCGCATTATGGGAAAAGCTGCAGTCGCTTAGAGAAAAAACAAATATAACCGTGCTGATATCAACCCATTACATGGAAGAGGCGGAAAAGCTGTGCAATCGCGTTGCAATAATGGATCAGGGACACGCAGTCACTGTTGACAGCCCGAAAAACCTCACATCCGCGCACGGCGGCACACTGGAAGATGTTTACCTCAAACTGACCGGAAAACCACTGGATAATTAATATTCAAAGGAAACAAGATGACAACGAAAGAAAATTCACCGCTTAGCGACATAATCTATGCTATCCGCGTACTGCGGCGAAATATGAAAGTTTTTTACAAACTCTATATATCCAATCTGGTTATAAATTTCATAGAACCTTCACTGTACCTTTTTGCGTTTGGTTTCGGACTGGGCAGCTTTGTGCAGGATATAAACGGTATGTCTTATATAAAATATATCGCGCCCGGGATGGTCGCCCAGAGCGGTCTTTTTGCCGCGGCATTTGAGTGTCTTTACGGAACTTTCGTCAGAATGAACTTTCAAAAAACTTTTGACGCCATCCTTACCACCCCTGTCAACAAAGAGGGGGTTATCATCGGGGAGATACTGTACGCCGCAACAAAAACTGTGGTATTCTCAGCAATAATAATGACAGTTGTATATGCCGCAAGGCTTATTCCTACGCCGTGGCTGCCGCTGGCGCTGCCCTTTCTTTTTATCGGCGGGATGACGTTTGCCTCAATGTCAATGATAGTAACATCGCTTGTGAAAGGGATAGAGTCGTTTAACTACTATGTAACTCTGGTTGTCACACCGCTGATGCTCCTCTCCGGAGTATATTTCCCGTTGGAAGGGATTTTAAGAAAGGTCGGTTTCTTCTCTCCGTTTTATCACTCCGCAAAAATATGTCAGCTTCTTGCCAAAGGGGATGCCGGAAATATATGGATACACGCTCTGATGTTGTTTCTTATGATGACAAGCGCGCTGACAATGGCAATTATAATGATGAAAAAAAGGCTTTCCAAATAATGGCGCTTGGTATTTTTGATTCCGGCGTTGGCGGACTGACAGTATATAAGGAGCTTTCCTCAGCTTTTCCGCACACAAATATGTTCTATTTAGGCGATACCGCACGGGTGCCATATGGAAACAAGTCTCCCGAAACCATAATACGCTATTCCATGGAGTGCGCCTGTCTGCTGACAGATAAATACCATGTAAACGCGCTTGTCGTGGCGTGCAACACAATATCCAGCTATGCGGTAGATAAACTCAAATCCGTATTTGGTTTGCCGGTTCTGGAAGTAATACAGGCGGGCGCCGAAAAAGCGCTGCAAGTAACCTGTAACGGGGCAATAGGTGTAATAGGCACCATTGCCACAATCCGGAGCAACTCTTATGTAAATATGCTGAAAGAATTAAGCGGAGACACTGTCAGGATATGGCAGAAGGCTTGTCCGCTCTTTGTGCCTCTTGTGGAGGAAGGGCTTATTACCGGCGATATTCCGCGGCTGACTATAAAGTTTTACCTTGATGAGCTTATGAAGCGACCTATTGATACATTAATCCTCGCCTGTACTCATTATCCGATACTTGCGCCGCTGATATCGGAGCTTTACCCCCAAATAAGGATTGTGGACAGCGCCACAGTTATGGTGGAAAAGATAAAACAGATGGGGATTTTGGTCAGTGAGAGCGGCAGACGGGAGATACTCGTAACGGACGCCTCTCCTGCGTTTGAATCCCTTAAAACCATGCTGGTCGGAAATATACGTATGAAAGTAATAGAGCTGCGCGAAACAGGCATCGCTTAATACAGACAGAAATAACAAAGGGGAGTAAAATCCTCCCCCTTGTCCCCCATTCCTCCTCCTGCACTTCGGTAAAAGACTTACAGTCTCTTAAACATACCGGATAAAACTTAGCATAAGCTCTATCTAACAACTGATTGTATACAACAAATTTCTCTTTGGCAACAACTTTAATTAAATTTGCCAAAAACCTCTATGTATGCGCTAAGATGTGGCTTGTTTAACAACATCCTGAAACGCGCTGAAATGCGATATTGCCATTTCAGAAAGCGTTTTGCGGTTTAAACCGATATTGTTCTTTTTCAGGGCGCTTATAAGTTTGGAATACGATGTATCACACAACTTAGCAGCCGCGGAAATACGAACAATCCAAAGCTTGCGCATATCGCGTTTTTTAGCCCTTCTGTCTCTGTAGGCGTAGTAAAGAGCCCTTTCCGTAAGCGGACGCGCAATATTGTAAACATTCTTTCCGCGACCACGGAAACCCTTTGCTAACGCTAATATTTTATTCCTTCTTCTGCGGGTTTTAAACCCGCCTTTTGCTCTTGGCACCGTATTTCTCCTTCATTTTATTGACGCGCCGGCATCTATGCGTATGGCAATATCTCTTTTATATTTGCGGCTAAAACGCCCTCAGCCACGCCGGTTTTCCTCAGATGACGCTTACGTTTGGCTGACTTGGACGTCAATATATGACGCCTCCCCTTTTTAGCAAACAGCACCTTACCTGAACTTGTTACTTTAAAACGCTTTTTCGCGCCTTTATGAGTTTTCACTTTTGGCATTAATATGCTCCTTTTTATCTATCCCGGGCCTGGAAGAAATAACCATAACCTGCTGTCTGCCCAGCATCTCCGGTTTTTTTTCCATAACCGCAATATCTTCCACATCTTTTAATATTTTGTTCAATAACTCCAAACCGCTGCTCTGGAATACTATCTCCCTTCCGCGGTAACGTATAACCAGCTTAACTTTATCTCCCTCAGTCAAAAAACGGCGGATATGTTTTAACTTGACATTATAATCATGTTCTTCAATTTTAGGGCGAAATTTCAGCTCTTTTATATCTATCTGGCTCTGACGCTGTTTTTTGCGCACCTCTTTATCTTTTTTGGCGCGTTCAAAGCGGAACTTGTTGTAATCAACTATCCGGCAGACCGGCGGTTTTGCCATCGGGGATATTTCAATAAGATCAAGTCCCCTTTCCTGCGCAATAGACATAGCCTCACGCGAAGACACTATGCCAAACTGCGTCCCATCATCCAGAATAAGTCTTACTTCCGAATAATTAATCTCCTCATTCACTCTCTCTCTGTCAGAAGCGGGCTGCGATATGGTTTACCTCCACAACTCTAATTTTTTACCACCATCAAGAAACGCCACTATATCAAGATACTCTAAAAAATCAAGTTTATTTTTATTATCCCCGGTACGCAGACGGACTGAAATTTTATTCTCATCTTTCTCCTCTTTACCCAAAATAAGCATGTGAGGCGTTTTTTGCAACTGCGCCTCACGAATTTTATATCCGATCTTTTCATTGCGGAAGTCCGTATCCGTTCTGTACCCTGCATCTTTTAATTTATATGCAACCTCTTCCGCATACCCTTTCTGATCGTCTGTAATATTCATTACACGGATCTGCACAGGAGCCAGCCAAAACGGAAAAGCTCCGGCAAAATGCTCTGTCAGTACGCCGATAAATCTGTCAACCGAACCTAAAATCACCCTGTGCAACATAACCGGTCTGTGTTTAGCGCCGTCTTCACCTATATATGAAAGATCAAACCTCTCCGGCAAATTGAAATCACACTGGATGGTCGCGCACTGCCAGTACCGCCCGATAGCGTCTTTTAACTTAATATCTATTTTAGGGCCGTAAAACGCGCCGTCCCCTTCATTAATAGTATATTTAAGCCCTTTGCGATCCATAGCGCTTTTTAGTACACTTATAGCTTTGTCCCACGTTTCAGCGGAACCGATACATTGATCCGGCCGGGTTGAAAGGGTGTATATAAACTCAAACCCAAACAAATTCATCACATCGCATACAAAATCTATTATGTTTGTAATCTCTTTTTCAAGCTGATCAGGGCGGCAAAAAATGTGCGCGTCATCCTGAGTAAATGCCCGCACCCGCAAAAGACCGTGCAAAACTCCGGATTTTTCATGTCTGTGAACCGTACCCAACTCAAAAAATCTCAGCGGGAGGTCTCTGTAGCTTCGCAGATCAGCCCTGTAAATCATAATATGGCTTATACAGTTCATAGGTTTAATGCCAAACCGCGTTTTATCTATCTCCGTAAAGTACATATTCTCTATATAGTTTGCAGAATGACCGGATCTGTCCCACACATCCTTTTTCAAAATTGCCGGTCCGTATACTATTTTGTAATCACGTTTTAAATGTTCTTTTCGTTCAAACTCTTCCAGCGTTGCCCTTAAAATACCGCCATTCGGCAAATATATGGGAAACCCCGCCCCGACTTCATCCTCAAAGATAAACAATCCAAGTTGTCTGCCAAGTTTCCGGTGGTCACGCTTTTTTGCCTCCTCCAGCATATTAAGATATGCGGTAAGTTCATCTTTTTTGAAAAAAGCGGAGCCATATATGCGCTGAAGCATTTTATTCTTTTCATCGCCCCGCCAATACGCGCCCGCTACCGAAAGTAATTTAAAATATTTTATCTTTCCTGTGGAATAAACGTGGGGTCCGCGGCAAAGGTCGGTAAAATTATCCTGAGTGTAAAGCGATACCGTACCTTCAGCCAAATCCCTGATAATTTCAGCTTTATAAGATTCACCCATACCGCTGAACTTTTCCGTAGCGTCAGAGTTACTCATTTCAGCGCGTACAAGCGGTATATCGGCTGCCGAAAGACGCGCCATCTCCCGCTCTATCTTTTCCAAATCCTCCGGCGTAAAAGCGCCGTCATAGTCAAAATCATAAAAAAAACCGTCTTCTATAACAGGACCTATAGTTACCTTAACGCCGGTAAATATGTTTCGTACCGCGTGCGCCATAAGGTGCGCGGCTGAATGCCGCAATACCTCAAGCGCTTCAGGATCCGACTCAGTTATAATCCGCACTTTATTGCCGCTTTTAAGAGGGGATGAGAGGTCTTTATACTTGCCGTCAACTTCCGCAACCACAGCTTTTTTTGCTAATCCGGCGGAAATTGCTTCCGCAAGATTAAAACTATCCGCGCCATCCCGTAATTCAATACAACTCCCGTCAGGAAGCGTAATATTCAGCATATATCCCCTTACTTTAAGTATTTTATGCTTATATAGCAGTTCCACTTTACATTAACCGTCTTTGCGAGCGGAATGTTTTTTATGAAGCGCGGCAATCCATGCAGGTAAAAGCTCCAACTGGATTGCTTCGTCACTGCGTTCCTCGCAA
>JAIRQX010000119.1 GCA_031256375.1 Deferribacteraceae bacterium | reverse complement strand
CTTTGTATTACTCCACTTTTAGTCCAACGACTAAATTTTTTGTATATCGTAGCCCAATTCCCAAATTCTTTTGGCAGCGCCCTCCATTTGCAGCCATTTTCATTGATATACAAAATTGTGTTGATGAAATCGAGATTTTCGGTCTTGACATTGCCGCGCTGAACCGGAAAGTGACCTGCTATCCGTTCAAATTGCGCTTTGTTAATTTTCATGCGATTATTATAATACAAAATTTATGTAGTGTCAACACCCCCTAGTATGATAAGGTTTTTTTATATTTTTGTTATAAAGCAAACTGAGGAATAAGTATAATACCAACACGAACAAATAACAACGGGTTACAGACAACAGTCATTGGTTTTGAGCAGCAAAAAACCGGAGGTAGCGCTAAATGAACATTGATAATGACGATGTCCGCTGGAAACAACGTTTTCAGAATTTCTGTCGTGCGTTTGATCATATACACTCAGCTTTAGAAGATAAAAATATTGATGGTTTTTCGGAATTAGAGCAGGAAGGCATTATTCAGCGGTTTGAGTACACATTTGAGCTAGGGTGGAGAACGTTTAAGGATTATTTGGAATTTAGCGGCGTAAAATTAACTGAAGTTACCCCACAAATTATTTATAAATTTGACGTTGTGGCTTACAAATTGCTAAAAAACACCTCACTACAGCAGCATATTGACAGAGTTGGAGTGGTTATTTATGAGAGATGCTTGATATGAAAAAAGGTGATAAATTTTACTTATGAGTATAGCAAATAATAAAAAAGCTTTTCATGATTACGATATGCTGGAAGAGTACGAAACAGGTATTGTTCTTTTGGGAACAGAGGTTAAATCAATACGCGCAGGGCATATAAACCTTAAAGAATCGCATATAAAGATAATTAACAGTGAAGCGTTTCTTATTAACTGCCACATCTCCCCTTATGAACAGGGAAACATAAATAATCACGATCCCCTCCGAAGCCGCAAACTCCTTTTAAACAGAAGAGAATTAAACCATCTGGCGGGGAAAATTAAAGAACAGGGGTTGACACTGATACCACTTAAAGTATATATAAAAAACCGCAGAATAAAAGTTAGTATGGGACTTGCCAAAGGGAAAAAACTTTATGATAAAAGGCGCTCTCTGAAAGATAAAGATATGCAGAGGGATGTGGAACGCTCCTTCCGCGGTTCAAAAAAAGCGTTTTAGAGCATTTCAAAATTGAAATTTTTGATGGTATATAATGCAAATTAACTTTTCAAAGATGACCGGCAGCGGCAACGATTTTATACTTGTGGACAATATGAACCGTAATTATAATGTTGGCGAAATAATCCCATATATTGCTAAAATATGCACACATAGACTTTCTGTCGGCGCTGACGGTTTTATTATGATTGAGCCCGATGAAAAGGCTGATTTTATGTGGCATTTTTACAATTCAGACGGTTCTCCCGCGGAAATGTGCGGCAACGGAGCTCGTTGCGCGGCAAGATTTGCCTATCTGAACGGATATACTGAAAGAAATATGAGCTTCCTTACAACCGCAGGGCTTATTCACGCTGAAATAAAAGAGGGGGTTAATGTTAAAGTGCAACTGACACAACCTTCCGGAATGATTATCAATAAGGAAGCGCCGCTATACGGTATTTACACGGCATATTCCTACATAGTAGCGGGCAACCCGCATGTTGTAATATTTGATGATAATATAGAAAATGCGGATGTTAAAACTGCCGGTTCACAGATACGCAACCACCGTGAGTTTGCCCCGAACGGCGCTAACGTAAATTTTGTACATGTTACAGGCAAGGATACATTGAGAGTACGCACTTATGAAAGAGGGGTTGAAGATGAAACTCTTGCCTGCGGCACTGGTTCCGCGGCATCTGCGCTTATAGCGATTGAAACAGGGCTTGTGTCATCCCCTGTTACGATAAAAACCTCCGGAAATATAGATATGAAAGTTTACAAAGAGGATGAATTGGTTTACCTTGAAGGGGAAGCGCGCGTTGTTGCGACAGGAACAATTGCGCGGGAAGCAATGGAGTATTGATTTATCAGAGCGGAGCATTTCAAAGTTAAATTTATAGGAGCCAAAAATGTTTAAAGGAAGTATTGTAGCGCTGGTTACGCCGTTTTCAGACGGGAAAGTTGATGAGATAAAACTCGCGGAGTTGATTGAATTTCACATTGCAAACGGTACGGATGCCATTGTGTCATGCGGTACAACTGGCGAATCTGCAACTATGAGCCACGAAGAAGACATTGCCGTCACAAAGTTTGTAATAAAAGCTGTCAATAAACGTATTCCTGTTATAGCCGGAACAGGTTCCAACAATACCAGAGAGGCGATATATATTACCGAGGCGGCAAAACTCAACGGCGCTGACGCGGCGCTTATAGTCGCGCCGTATTACAACAAGCCTACACAGGAAGGGTTATATCTGCACTATAAAAAAATTGCGGAAACGGTAGATATCCCAATGATCCTTTATAATGTGCCAGGGCGGACCGGAGGGGCGGGTATATTGCCTGAAACAGTTGTACGGCTGTCAAAAATTCCCGGGATAACGGCTATTAAAGAGGCGTCCGGTACGGTAGACAATGCCTCTCAGATTTTGAAAGAACTGCCGGGTTTTAATGTATTATCAGGCGATGACGGCATAACTTTGCCGATGATGGCTCTGGGGGCGCAAGGGGTAGTTTCGGTGGCGGCAAACGTTATACCTGATAAGATTGCAAATATGTGCAAATTGGCGCTGAAAGGGGACTTTGCCGGAGCGCGTAAAATACATTTTGAGTGCCATGATCTTTTTAAAGCGCTTTTTTACGAATCAAACCCGATTCCAGTAAAAACAGCATTAAACCTTATGGGGGCAATATCCGGTGAGCTGCGTCTCCCACTTTCTCCAATGGGGGAAGATGCAAAAGCGCGGTTAATTAAAGTAATGAAAAATATGGGGTTGATTAAGTGAACAATCAACCTGTTAATATCTGTGTGATTGGCGCTTCCGGTCGGATGGGGATTGAGATTATCCGCGCTGTTGCCGCGGATCCCGGAACAATACTGTCAGGCGCTGTAGAACGCTTTAACAGTAAAGAGATAGGTTCATCAGCTCTTGAGCTGGCTAAATGCGGCGCCGGAGGCTGTGTTATCACATCTGAACTGGAACTGGTCGCGGGATCTTCAGATGTTATTATTGATTTTTCCGGGGCGGAAGGCACTTTTGAAAACATTAAATCATACTGGTCTGCGGGTAAACCGCTTGTTGTAGGCAGCACAGGACTCAGAGATATTCAGATGGAAAAACTGATTAAACTGAAGAAATACATACCGCTTCTTATTTCATCCAATATGAGCATAGGCGTAAATATTATGGCAAAACTAACGGAACTTGCCGCCAAAGCGCTTGGAAACGATTTTGATATAGAGATTTTTGAAGCCCATCACAGACATAAAAAAGACGCCCCGAGCGGAACCGCCTTGGCGTTGGCTAGAGCGGCAGCCAAAGGGCGTTGTCTCACTGAAGAATCGTTTACTTTTTCAAGGCATGGTTTTACAGGGGAACGGAAATCGGATACTATTGGTTTTCAGGTTATGCGCGGCGGCGGTATAGCTGGAGACCACACCGTTTTCTTTTGCAGCGATGACGAACGTCTGGAAATCACACACAAGGCTTCTTCCCGCAGTATATTTGCAAAAGGGGCTTTGAAAGCGGCAAAATGGCTTGCCAAAAAACCAAACGGCTTGTACAGCCTGAATGATGTACTGGAATTAAAATGAATGAACTTATAATAGCGGGCAGAAAGTTCAGCTCCCGCTTATTTGTAGGCACAGGAAAATATTCCGGACATGATGTAATGCAAAAAGCTCTTGAATCAAGCGGCACGGAAATGGTCACTGTAGCGCTAAGGAGAGTGGATTTTAAAAACCCTGCAGATGATATCCTTGCTTATATAAACAGAGATAAATATCTACTCCTTGCGAATACTTCAGGGGCAAAAGATGCCGGACAGGCTGTGAGACTTGCCCGTATGGCGCTGGCAGCCGGCTGTATCCCGTGGATAAAACTGGAGGTAACTCCGGATCCTCGCTATCTCTTGCCGGATCCGGCAGAAACGCTCAAGGCGGCTGAAATTCTTGTTAAAGACGGATTTACAGTTTTACCGTATATAAACGCCGATCCTGTTCTGGCAAAAAGATTGCAGGAAACGGGCGCAGCGGCCGTTATGCCGCTTGGTTCGCCTATAGGCAGCAATCAGGGGATCCGCACCAAGGAACAAATAGCTATAATAATAGAACAGGCAACTGTACCGGTTGTAATAGACGCTGGGCTGGGCGCCCCCAGCCATGCTGCGGAAGCTATAGAGATGGGAGCGGATGCGGTGCTTGTAAACACTGCGATCGCTATTGCCAATAATCCCGTTATGATGGCGTCAGCGTTCAAAATGGCTGTAGAATCAGCATATTTGGCGCGAAAGGCAGGATTGGCAAGCGCAAAAAATACCGCGGAGGCTTCCGGTCCGCTCACAGGGTTTTTAAAATAAGATGTTTTCTGAATTATGGAAACAGTATAATTTTAATAATATTACAGAGCGGATAAAAAAAGTGACAAGCAGCAAAGTTGTTTCTACTCTGTCAAAGGATTCTTTTAATACTGAAGATTTACCGGCGCTTTTTTCTGAAGCTGCTGTGGAATTTATTGAAGAGATGGCTGTATGCGCAGCTAAAATCACGCGGGAACGTTTCGGCAATAATATACAGCTTTACTCCCCTCTTTACATTTCCAATGAATGTAACAATAGTTGCCTCTACTGCGGATTTTCGAGAAAGAATACCTCTGTTATTCGGCGAACTCTTTTGCTTAATGAGATAGAAGCAGAGTTAAAAGCGATTGAGGCGATGGGGATACGACATATTCTTATTGTATGCGGCGAAGCGCCGTCCAGAGTTACGTTGCAGTATCTGGCAGACACGCTTAGGCTTGCCGGCAAATACTCATCTTTTACAGGGATTGAAATATATCCGCTGGACGAAGACGGTTACAGGACGCTTATCAACGCAGGAGCGGACGGTTTAACGGTTTATCAGGAAACATATAATCCAACCCGCTATGCGGAGGCGCACCCTTCAGGGCGAAAAAGAGATATGGTATGGCGGTTGGACACGCCGGACAGGGGTGGACGCGCCGGAATGCGCACACTTGGGGCAGGAGTTCTTCTCGGGCTTGATGAACCCCGCACAGACGCTTTTTTTGCGGCAATGCACGCGGCGTATCTCACTAAAACTTATTGGCGCAGTCAGATTACAATATCATTTCCGCGTATGCGCCCGGCTGAAGGTTGTGTGGTAACTCCTGTTCATGTGGATGATTCTACTTTTGTGCAGTTTATAGTGGCGACCCGTTTAGTCTTGCCTGATGTCGGCATTGTTGTTTCTACCAGAGAAAACGCATTGTTGCGTGACAATCTTGCGGGGCTTGGCGTAACGCATATGAGCGCCGCATCTGTTACCGAGCCCGGGGGGTATGTTTCAAAAAATATTAGCGCCGCCCAATTTCAGGTAGAAGATGACCGTAGTGTGACAGAATTCGCATCCATGCTGAAAAGAAAAGGGTTTGCGCCTGTTATGAAAGACTGGGATAGAGAGTTACAGACTTAAAAAAAACAGAAAAAATGGCGAGTTGTAAAAATTGATGTCCCAATCCTTGAGCTTTAATGATTTCGAAGCATATTTGCACTTTTGTACGCAAAAATCCTGCGAGGATAATTATTCATCCATTTCTCTATTCACTTTATGTAAGCCACTGGCAATTTTCCGATGTATTCACCTTTCTTTACAAACTTCCGTATCAGCGTCATTCTGCTTTAAAATAATCTGTTATCGCATCTCGTAGAAATACTCCCAAAAAATAAAACACTATAATAAAGTGAAATTTTGGAGGTAACCGTGAGTAAAGTAAAACGCAAACAGTACAGTGCGGAATTTAAAACAAGAGTTGCATTAGA
>JAIRQX010000122.1 GCA_031256375.1 Deferribacteraceae bacterium | reverse complement strand
GTTTGAAAAGATTCCGTAGGGTGTGCACTCGCTATGACAAAACAGATGTAATGTTCTTGGCGTTTATTCAATTTGCCTTTATTGCTATATGGCTAAAATAGTGTCAACACGCCCTAATTAAATAGAAAGATATAGAATCTTTGACCGTTGTGAGGTATAACCCCCTGAACAACCTAATAATATTATCTTTATCGAATATGGATAATGTGCCAACCATTTTGGCTAAAAATTTCTTTGATTCTTCCACCCGAATACCGAACTGACCAAAGGAACGTATCGGAATGAATACTTTATACTTCGGATCTTGTATCTGAATAGGTGTCGGAGTTCCCCATTTGATGTCTAGTGTGTAAAGTTTGTTTATATACCAAACTTCTGCTGTAAATGCAGAACGCCCTCCAAAAGGGAGATTTATGATTTTGTTAAGGAACGGTATGTTGGCAGTTGATAAAGTGTGTCTGCCTGCTGCAAAAATATCAAGAGCTTGTCCGCCTTTGAACAACACAGCTTCTTGCGATTCGTTTACTATAAGTTGTGTCCATGTACCAAGTTCTTCGCTTGGATACTTCCAAGCCAGTATATCTGGGTTTCCATTGTATTTGACAACCTCAACTATAGTCATAAAGGCACCACCTATTTCAGGTCAAGATTACACAACACAAATAAATATAATGCAATTATATGGTACATTATCAATTTTTTGCAACTATTTTGCTGTCAAAAAGCAAGCAAAACAAAAGGCTTCCTAGAATTACCGGGAAGCCTATAAACTATCATTTTACACCCCGGAGAGGACTCGAACCTCTAACCTTGTGGTTAACAGCCACCTGCTCTGCCGGTTGAGCTACCGAGGTAAGTAATATAACCGCACTAATATGCTGAACGACGCAATGCCGACAAAACAAAATCTGTCAGACTCCATCGAAGTAAATTGCACTGGTAAACTATCCAATAAGAGATTTAATGTCAAGCAATAATTTTTTCAGTCTTTGCAAGCGTAGCGAAGCAATCCAGTGTGAGCTTCTACCCGTAAGGATTGCTACGCGCTTCATAAAAAACATTCCGCTAGCAAAGACAGTCAATATAATGAGAAAAACCGCTATATTTTCCGTTTTGCTTTACCTCTGACAACCACTTCCTGTTCGTTTTTATTTTTCCGCCGCCGGATATACAGCTTCACAGGCACCCCAGAAAACCCGAAATTTTCGCGTATAATATTCACAATAAACCGCTGGTACGAAAAATGCACCGCATCAGGGTAATTCACAAATGTTACAAACTGCGGGGGCATTATACCCACCTGTGTCATATAGTAAAATTTCAGCCTTCTATTATGTACTACCGGCGGCTGATGACGGCTAAGCGCAGTTTCAAGAATATCGTTTACCAACGCCGTTGACACACGCTTCTTATACTCCGCTATAAGCTCCTTTGCCGCGTCAAATATCTTAAAAATATTTTTCCCTGTTTCGGCAGATATGAAGATCAACGGTGGGTTGCTCAGAAACTGGAGCTTTTCCGAAACCTGCTTTTTGTAAAAGTTGGCAATATTACTGTCCTTTGCAACCAAATCCCATTTATTAACCGCGAGGATAACGGGTTTTCCCGCCTCCCAAGCGTCAGCGATAACCTTTATGTCACGTTCATTAAACCCATCCGCGCCGTCTGTCACAGCTACCGTTATATGACAGCGCTCTATGGCGTCCATACTGCGGTAGTAGCCTATCTTTTCCACCGGGTCTTTAAACATAACCGATTTTTTGCGTATCCCCGCCGTATCAATAAGCAGATATTTTTCGCCGTTTAACTCAAACTGTGTATCAATGCTGTCTCTGGTTGTTCCCGCTATGGGAGTTACGATAACCCGTTCTTCGCCAAGCCATGCGTTTATCAGGCTTGATTTGCCGACATTTGGGCGACCTATAACGGCAATCCGTATCTCATCATCCGCTTCTGCCTCTGATTCATATTCCGCATCTTTGGTGATAAGGTCAAGCAGATCGTCCACCCCCCTACCGTGGGTTGCGCTGATGGGCAGAATATTTCCCGCTCCGAGGGAATGAAAATCATGCAGCAAAAGCTCTCGTGATTCAGAGTCTATCTTGTTTACAGCAACCACAAACGGTTTACCGCGCTCAAACAGCATCCTGACAACAATCTGGTCAAGCGGGTGAACCCCCTCGGCGCCATCGGTCATAAGGATAAAAAGATCCGCAAGGTCAAGCAGCTTATAAACCTGCCGCTGCATCTCTTTTTTTATTATATCCTCTTTAAGATCAAACCCTGCCGTATCAACAATACGGAAATGTTTTCCAGCCCAGCTTGTCTTAATCTCAATCCTGTCTCTAGTAACCCCGGGTCTGTCGTCTGTAATTGCGGCGCGTTTTCCGGCTATACGGTTAAAAAGAGTGGATTTACCAACATTCGGACGTCCTATAATGCCTATTGTAAACATCAAACAGAGCTCAATACCTGCTCGATCCGCTCCCTGAGTTTTTCCGCCGGCATAAGGGGGACAAACCTGTCCAGTTCCGGTCCTTTTGTACGCCCTGTCACTCCGGCGCGCACTCCCATATAAAGCGGTTTCCCTTTAACCCCTGTATCTTTCTGCACCTCTTTCATCAGCTCTTTATACTCATCGGCGCTGAGGCGGTCTTTACCGTCCAGCCGTTTTAAAAAACTTTCAAGAACCGGTCTTGTGGTAGAAAGCGCCAATATCTCTTTTGTTTCATCGTCAAATTCAGGCAGCGGACTGAAGTAAACAGCGGTATATCTGGGAGCGTCACTTACTGTTTCAAAATTATCCCTCACTGAGGCTACTATATCTGACATTAATCCCGCGTTATTTTTAACAAAATCAGAATCCGTCTGCCCGGCGGCAATTATAAACGGAACTGCCAGAGCCGTGATCTCATCTATACCGGCGGCGCGTATATACAAACCGTTCATCCATTTTAACTTTTCAAAATCAAAAACTGCCGCGCTTGAAGAGACACGGTCTAGTGAAAACCGCTCTATAAGCTTTTCCATGCTGAATATCTCCTGTTCGCCGGTATCAGACCATGACAGAAGAGCCATAAAATTTATCATAGCCTCCGGAAGATAACCCTGCGCGCGGAACTGTTCTATACTTGTATTGCCGTGGCGTTTTGACAGTTTGGAGCGGTCAGGACCAAGAATCATCGGTATATGAGCAAACAGGGGAGGTTCATATCCCAGAGCCTCAAAAAGAAGCGTATGTTTCGGCGTATTAGGGAGATGGTCGTCTCCGCGGATGACGTGGGTGATCTTCATCAGCGCATCATCAACAACCACAGCATAGTTGTAAACCGGCACCCCGTCAGGGCGGACTATTATAAAATCACCGAAAGCATTTGAGGGGAAAGTTATATCTCCGTGAATAAGGTCACGCACCAAAGCGTAAGGTTTTGACGAATGAAAACGCACTGCGGGGTTTTCACCGTTGTTAATTCTTCTTTCAACCTCTTCATCGTTTAATCTGCGGCATTTACCGTTATAAATCTGAAGACGGTTTTCTTTCAGCGCTTTTTCACGCTCCGCGTCAAGTTCTTCTTTTGTGCAGAAGCAGTAGTATGCTTTTCTCTCCTTCAGAAGTTTTGCAGTAGCTTCGTTATAAAGTTGAAACCGCCCGGTTTGCAGATAGGGACCATATTCGCCGCCTGCTCCCTCCCCTTCGTCCCACTTCAGCCCGAGCCATTTAAGATCTTCATATATAAGCTGTTCGCTTGCAGCGGTTGAACGCTCCAGATCGGTATCCTCTATGCGTAAAACGAATGTACCTCCTTTGCTGCCGGCAAAAAGGTAGTTAAAAAGAGCCGTACGGACGTTACCTACATGTAAATGCCCCGTAGGGCTGGGTGCAAAACGAACTCTTACGGACATTCAATAACTCCTTAATTTATCAATATATCCATTATCTCCAGATATGTATCGGACGTTTTTTTTACGATTTCAGGCGGAAGGTTTGGCGCAGGCGGAGTTTTTCCCCACTTTATATCCTCCAGATAGTTGCGGATAATCTGCTTATCCATACTGTCCCGAGTTTCGCCGGGTTTATACTCTGATGCGCGCCAAAAACGGCTGGAATCCGGAGTAACAGCCTCATCAATAAGTATTATCTTTCCGTTGTATTTACCAAATTCAAACTTGGTATCGGCAATTATAATCCCCTTTTCAGCGGCAAGACCGGATGCTGTGACGTATATTTTCAGCGTAAGCGCCTTCAGCGCGGCAGCGTTCTCTTTACCTATAATCTCTTCCGAACGTTCATAAGAGATATTTTCATCGTGCATTCCCATCTCCTCCTTTCTGGCAGGAGTAAAGATCGGGTCAGGCAACATCTGGCGCTGCAAAAGCCCTGAGGGAAGTTTTATCCCGCAGACAGCGCCCGTAGCTTTATAGTCTTTCCAGCCGGAACCGGCGATATAACCCCGCGCCACACACTCTACTGGGAACGGCTGCGCTTTTCTTACCAGCATGGAGCGTCCTTCCAGTATTTTTTTATGAGGGTTGCATATATCCGGCAACTTGTCCGTATCAGTTGTAATAAGGTGGTTATCCACTATTGCCGATGTCTGACGGAACCAGTATTCAGAAAGTTTTGTCAATACGTAGCCTTTAAACGGAATCCCTTCGGGGAGGATAACATCAAACGCCGACAACCTGTCAGTGGTAACGATAAGGAGGGTTTCTCCCAGATCGTATATATCCCTGACTTTCCCGCGTCCTAGTAGCTTCAGTCCGTTTAATTCAGTTTTGGTAACAACTTCCATAAAAATGCCTTATACCCTTTAATGCAATTTTCACATTTATCAGGAATCTTTTACATATAAAAAACTGCTGCCGATTGACTCTGTCAAAATTGCGCCTCTTTGAGACATTTCATTAAACATCCTTTCATATAACCATTCTCCCGTTAAATCTTTGGTTTGATGACTTACGTTATAAAAATGATTCTTTGTTCTCCAATGAGCTGCGTAATAGATGTTTTGTTCATTTTGTGTCATTTTTGTTGCATCAGGGTTTTGGCGACTAGGTTGAGCGTACGCCCACATTATTTTTGCGTGATTATTTTCATTAATACCCTGAGCCATCATTATTAAGGCGGCTGGCCCCCATGTGTGTAATTTTTCTCTGCCCATATCGGTAGGAAGGTTTCCTAATTCTACAGTCACATTTGAGCGTACAGCTTCAATGTACGTCATATTAAAATTTTCATTGCGGATTAAATTTCCTTGTTCATCTTCTATAAACTTTGCACTCCAAAAGTCAGCCGTTGTTTCATAGCAATTTAGCTCTCCTGAAACGAACCCTAAAATAGAACTTTGCCTTTTTGTCAAAAACTCATGTGAATATTGGAAGGCATCTTTGACTTCCAGTTCCGCCAGCATAGCCGGATCTGTTATCCCCATCGAATCACCCAGATACGCTAACGCTCCCCACGTTACATCATCCACATCAAGAGTTTTTTCATATTTCTTGCCAAATTCAGCGATTTTTTCCATTAACTCAATATCTGATTCCGTTGGCGTAAATTCATTTTGACAAAATATGATCGCTTCCTGTTCTTTCAGATCGTCCATATATTTCTCGCGCATATCTTCAAGTTGCCGTTTTATCATAGCTGACGGTGAAAGCGTTAAAGTATCCATATTTTGATTTTTATCAAATACCGGAACATTGTTGCCTGCGATACTGTGTGCAAGCGTACGAAAAGAAGCGGAAACAGACTGCTGTTGATCTGTAGAGAACGATAAAAAATTCAAACCTAAATTTAAACTCATAATTTCCTCCCTGAAACTATGTGTTATACCGTTAATCCAAAATACGACATACTCTACATATCATTTAATATAAATATGTCAAGAATATTTTTCCCATAGATAACTGTAACCGCCCTGAAAAACAGTTTAAAAAACGGATGAACGGTCATTGAAAAAGAAGCATCAGGTAAACGATAAATAATGCCAAATGCGCCGCTCCGTTGTGGGCATTAGTTTTACCGCTTGTAAGCGATATCTGGCAGAGCATTAATGTGCCGAACAGCAGTATGATATGCGGCATATCCAATCCTAAAACCAATTCACGACCAGTTAAAGCGGCAATTAAAACAATTATTGGCACTGTAAGTGATATAGTCGCAACAACTGAACCAAGCAGCAAGTTCATCGCTCTTTGTGTCTTGTTTTTTAACGTTGTTGAAATTGCTCCCAAACCTTCCGGAGAAAGTGTTAATAACGCAATTACCGTCCCTTTCAGTACCGCAGGAGCGCCTGCTTTTGCAAAAAGATATTCAAGCGGGTATGCGTTAAGTTTGGTTATACCGATTACAGCCGCAAGATGTATCGCAAGAAATGTGAAATGCCATACATTGCCGTGCGGAGACGGTTTGCTGTGGTTCTGCCCGTCATTGTCTTCATCTTCGTAAATAAAAAATACCCTGTGTGTTTTGGTTTGTATTATAAGAAAAAGTATATATAGACTTAGACATATAAAGGATACCACAAATAACTGCGGATTTGTATAGCTTCCGCCCAATACGGCGGGGATTACCAATACAATTAAAGTGAGCGGGATAATTGATATAAGGAAATGGTTTACCCCTTTGAAGTTAAAATGCAGATTTTTATATTTGTATCCCCCCAGAAGCATTGTAATTCCTGTGAGACCTGCCATAATTATTATAACTGCCGAATACAAAGTATCTCTCATGACAGTCGCGCCGGCGGAACCGGACAGCATGATGACAGATATAAGACCGGCTTCAAGAATAACTATCGCAAGCGTAAGCACCAGTGAACCGGCGGGTTCTCCGAAACGGTGCGCCAAAACATCAGCGTGGCGCACTGCGCTGAACGCGCTGTAAAGTACTGAACCTACAGCCAGAATATTCAAAATGATTATGACTGCAAAATTTTCCGAATGATTCAGAAGTATGAGAGTCACTCCCGCAACAACCGCCATTATTAATGAATACTCTTTATGTCTTGTGAATATGTCTTTCCCTGATTCCATTTTATAAGTTCACCTGAATAGTTTTTTGAAACATTTGAATCTCCTCTTCCGTAGTTTGCCATGAGGTCATAATACGCGCCGTTGTTCTCTCCGCGTTCCGTGACTGCGGGTAAAAGTAGAATGATTTTATCAGCTCATCAAACAGTCTATTCGGCATTTCAATAAACAGCATATTTGCGTCTGCGGGGTATAATATCTTGATTCCGGGCAGCCCTTCAATTTTTTTACGCAGCATATCAGTCATTTTATTAGCGTGTTCTGCGTTGGACAGCCATAGATCATTTTCCAGTATAGCGAGAAACTGCGCGGAAAGGTATCTCATCTTAGATGCAAGCTGCATACTTTTCTTCCTTATATACGGCATCTTTGCGGCAACGGCAGGGTTCAGCGCCACAAGAGCTTCCGCGCCCATAAGCCCGTTTTTCGTACCTCCGAAACAAAGGATATCGGCGCCGTAAACAACCTCTCTTATATCACAGCCCAATCTTACGGCAGCGTTGGCTAAACGCGCGCCGTCAATATGCAGAAGCAGATCATTACTTTTGCAGTATTCACTAATTGCGCGTAACTCTTTAGCGGCATACACTTCGCCGGTCTCTGTCGCCTGAGATACAGAAACCGTTGTCGGTTGGGATTTGTGTTCGTCCCCTTTCAGAGACATAAAAGGGGTAAGGTCAGCGGGAGTCAGTTTGCCCGGGGCGCTGCGCGCATTCTGTATGGGCGCGCCGGTAAAAATCACGGGGGCGCCGCATTCATCCTCGGTAATATGCGCCGCGTGCGCAGTCAGTATCATACCGTACCGTTCCGTCAACGCGGTCAGAGCGGCTGTGTTCGCGCCGGTACCGTTGTAAACAAAGAAAATCTCAGCGTGGCTGCCAAACATCTTTTTGAATATCTCTACCGCTTCCCGCGTATATGGATCATTTCCATAAGACGGAACTGCGCCTTCATTTACCTCTGAAAGTTTTTCTATGACTTTCGGATGCACGCCCGCGGCATTATCGCTTGCAAAGTTTATTATCATTTTTTATCACTTTGAAATACGGCAAAACAAATCATTGCAATTCAAAACGGCATTTCTGCGCCTAATCCGGCTTCCAGTGTTTTTGCATAAACATATTCAGCGCAGATTAAATCTTGCAGCCCCATCCCCTGTGATTCAAAAAGCGTAATCATTTCATTGTCAGTCCGTCCGCGCCTGAATCCCGCTACAATATCGCCCAATTCCGCAACGCTGTTCCAGTGGAGTCTCCCTTTTTCCAGCGAAGGCAGGATATCTCCGCATTCTGTTTTTGCCACCTCTTTATCGTCCACAACCACAAAAGCAGATTCCACTACAGATTCAGGTATTTCCGCGCGGATAAGGGCATTCGCTCCCGCCGCGTTTATATGGACGCCGGGTTTAAAAGACCATGATTTGTCAATAACAGGTTTAACCGACCATGTGGCGGTAGCTATAATATCCGCCGAAAGCACAGATTCTTTAGGGTTTGTTGTATGCGTCACTTCAGTTTTCAGCTTTTTAGACATATTTTCTGCAAAAGCTATCCCTTTCTCGGGATCAAGGTTTACAACATCCGCGCGGGATAAAGGACGCACAGCGTGAATAGCTTCAAGCTGCGATTCCGCCTGATAGCCTGCCCCGAATATAACACATCTTACTGAATTTGCGCGCGCCAAATATTTTGCGGCTATGCCGGACGCAGCTCCGGTGCGTAATCTGCCGATTTCCTCCGCGTCTATAACCGCAAGCAGCGCGCCGTTCTCGGCATTATAGAGATAAAATCTGAATACGGCGCCCTCTTTAAATGATGTGTACGCCTTATAACCCATGACTTTTTTCGTAGGGAGCGCCGCCGGCAGTATATGAAGAGCCCCTTTGCGGATACGGGCGCGGGTGCGGACAGTATTAAACGCCTTACCCTGTGCGAAAAGCGTAAACATCTCTTCCGTAAGCTCCAGAGTTTTCGGCATATCCAGAAATTTTTTGACAATATCTTCAGAAATATAAATTGCACCCATATTTCACCATATTTCACATAATATCTTTAAGTGAAGTCTGTTTAAGCTGCCCCGCAAGCAGATCCTGAATGGAATGCCATATACGGTGCAGATTGCAACTTGTGGTCTGTTTACAGAAACCGGTATCGGAAAGACACTCGGTTATCTGTAAATCCCCTTCCACTGCGGTTATTACATCGTACATAGATATATCTTCCGGCTTTTTCTCAAACCGGAATCCTCCCTTTTTTCCCCTGACGGAGATCAGAATATTTGCTTTAACAAGCCCCTGCATTATTTTCCCGAGGAAACTGTCAGGAACGCCGCTCAGCCGTGAAAGATCAGAGCGCATAAAAACTGTTCCCGCAGGCTTGTCCGCCATATAAATAAGCGCACGCATCGCGTAATCACACGCCCTTGTAATTTTCATCCGTTTTTCACCATATCATCTTATTCCATTTTTAAATAAAAATTGCGTCCTGCAATTTTTATTTACCGGCTACGGCAAGAGTGTTATCTTGCCTCGCCTTCCAAAATGCCAAGCATTTTGTCACGGCATCCATGCCGTGTAATCCAATTCTAAATTAACACACGTTTAATTTAGAATTGGAATTATTACCATAACGCCTTCTGACCTACACCGATTATTATGGGCAGTTTACGCTTGTATCCGTTACGTTTTACCCTGTCGGTAATATTGTTTACGCCGGATGCTTTTAATAGTTCCGTATTTTCATCTTCTATCAGTTCAGACAGTACCTTGTCAATCTCTTCATAGCTGGAACCAAGGTCGTGTTCATCCGTTTGCCCTTCGTAATGATCTGCCGAAGGCGCCTTCATTATAATTCGCTCAGGAATGTCCAGAAACCGCGCCGCTTCACGCACCTGTGTTTTATACAGATCACCGAGAGGGTTTATGGCGCAGGCGCTGTCGCCAAACCATGTCATATATCCGAGCAAAATTTCGCTTTTATTTCCGGTACCTAATACCAGCGCGTCATAAACGGCGCTTTTATCAAACAATACCGTCATACGCAGACGGGAAAGGATATTACCCAGCCTGTTCTTTGATATATATGCGCATTTGTCAGTATATTGTCCCGCCATAAGGGTAATATCAACTGTTTCCAATTTTATGCAAAACAATTCCGCAAACAGCGCCGCATCATCCGCGCTCTGCGGCGAAGAATCCCTATACGGCATAAAAAATCCGAAAACATTTTCGCTGCCCAAAGCGCGGACAGCCAGTGCCGCTGATACCGCAGAATCTATCCCGCCTGACAATCCGACTACAACACGTCCAAACCCCGTTTTCAGCACAGCTTCCCTCAATTCCGAAATAAGCCGGCTGAGAATAGCCATATCTATCTTCTTCATTCGGTTTTTCTGCGGTAGATACCGCTTTTACCGCCGGTTTTTTCAATCAGCCGTATATTTCCGAAAACTATCCCTTTGTCAACAGCTTTACACATATCATATATAGTCAGGCACGCAACACTGACCGCTGTCAGCGCTTCCATCTCCACGCCGGTTTTTCCTGTAAGACGCACCCGCGCGTCAACGGCAACCTCGCCTCTTATCATATCCGGGGTAAAATCCACATCCACCGCTGTAAGCAAAAGAGGGTGACAGAGCGGAATAAGTTCATGCGCGCGCTTTGCCGCCATAATTGCAGCTATACGCGCTACTTCAAAGACACTCCCTTTTGTAATCTTTTTATCCATTATTCTTTTAAGGGTGTCTTTTTCCATTGTCACCATTCCGGACGCCAAGGCGGTCCTCTCTGTAGGAGATTTCTCCGTAACATCAACCATCCTGCTCTTCCCTTCGCTGTCAAAATGGGTAAATTCCATTGTATCTTCCTATGTTACCAAAATTTGCCAAAAAATTCCAAAACAATAAGCCCTAATATTGCCAGTAATACTACAATTCCTATTGTATTAGCCATCCCTGCTGTAATAACCATAAGTTATCCTATTCTAACACTAAATTGCTCTAATAAGGAAAGCCGGTAAACAGCTTTTCCGCGGGCATACTGCATATTGCTACTTTTAAAATCTTCCCGCGCTGACGCTTGATTTCGTCCAACGGCACATCACCATGCTTCACAGTGATATCGGCGTACTCCCCCAGAGTATTCAGCGCTTGCCCCGTTTGTGAAAACACGGGTTTGCGTATTAAAACTCGGTACTCGTCAGCGCCAACTGTCAGCATCTTTATAAAAAAAACCTCAATAAAATATCTCATTTCAGCGCCAAGCGCGTTAGTCTGCATTGAGGGGATTGATGTCCCGTTGATATCCACAGCGCTGTACTCAAGCGTTACCGTGATAGATTTGCCCTTTTGCGCATTTGCAAGTATCTTCAGCTTGGGAATTATTTGAAACTTACGAGCATATACAGACTCACGCAACGTGTCATTGAATTTTTCAATAAGGGTATAAAGCTCAACATTTAATCGTTTGTTGATCTGGTTCGGGGTTACGGTTTCATCAGTAAAAACCTTAGCGGTCCTGATGGAGCTTTTCTCCATAAACCCTTCTTTGCCGTTATACATACGAACGCTGAACCATTCGTCGTTATTCGCGATAATAGTAACCTTCTCTCCAAGAATAGCGTAACGCATAACTTTATCTTTTTTATCCTGAGAAAAATAGACGGGTGACAGAGAAGAAATTACAGTTCCAACCCCTTCTATGACATTTTCAATAGTGGGTCCCTCTTCAAATGTCTCCCCTTTTGGCAGTACCAGAGGCGCATCATCCGGATCAAAGAACGGGTAATCATCATCTATCGTAATACTGTCATCACTGCCGGTATAACGCTGTGCATTCGCCTCCGAAGCGGATAATGCCAGAACCGCAACAAACAGACAATAAAAGATAAATTTAAACGTTATGCCGAAAGTATATAATATCCCCGTCCTGCACGACATACTCTTTACCCTCAAGGCGCATCTTCCCTTTTTCTTTTGCGGCTGCAAGTGATTTCAGTTCTGCAAAATCTTTAAATGACACAACTTCGGCGCGGATAAACCCTCTTTCAATATCTGAATGGATCTTTCCCGCCGCTTCCCGCGCGATCGTGTTTTTCTTTATAGTCCAAGCGCGAGCCTCTTTCTCCCCCGCTGTAAAAAAAGTTACAAGTCCCAGCAGATCATACCCCTCATATATTAAAATTTCAAGACCTGATCTTTTCAACCCCAGACCCGCAAGATACTCAATCCCGCCCGCACTGCCAAGTTCCAGTATATCACACTCAATCTTACCGCATATTGAAATATACTTTGCATTCTCCTTCGCGGCAGCCTTCTGAACCATTTCCGTAAATGAATTGCCTGAAATAATATCTTCTTCTGAAACATTCGCCGCGTAAAGAACTGGTTTGTCGGTCAGAAGCTGATACTCTTTTATCTCTTCGCGGTATTCCGGACTTATTTCCAGAATATCTTTCAAAAGTTTGCCGCCTGACACATATTCTGTCAGCTCCGCCAGCACATCAGCTTTGCGCTTCAGCGCCGCTCCGCCGCCCTTGGACGCTTTCCGCGCCCGTTCAAGCGCCCGTTCAAGCACATCTATATCCGAGATCATTAGCTCATTCTGTATTATAGATATATCTCTGAGAGGATCAACGCTACCCTCCACATGAGCGACATTTTCATCTTCAAAACAACGCACGACATGGACAATGGCATCAACTTGCCGTATATGCATAAGGAACTGATTCCCCAACCCTTCCCCTTTGCCGGCGCCGCGCACCAGCCCCGCTATATCCACAAATTCAACAGTTGTATGAACCACAGATCGGGGGTTTACATATTTCACAATAAAATCAAGCCTGCTGTCGGGAACGGGAACTACCCCTTTGTTCGGATCAATTGTACAAAAAGGATAGTTCGCGCTTTCTGCGATCTGCGCCTTTGACAACGCATTAAAGATCGTTGATTTGCCCACATTGGGCATACCGACTATACCGCAACTGAAACCCATATTATTCGCTATCTACAAAGTAGCGGGGCGATAATAAGCGCGACTATACTCATAAGTTTTATCAGAATATTCATAGCCGGACCGCTTGTATCTTTAAACGGATCTCCTACTGTATCGCCTACAACAGCAGCTTTATGCGCATCTGAGCCTTTATTTTCTCCCGGGATATCACCCCTTTCTATAGCTTTTTTAGCATTATCCCATGCGCCGCCAGCATTTGCCATAAGGAGGGCTAAAAGCACCCCTGTAACAGTCGCTCCGCCCAGCATACCGCCCAATGCCGCCTTGCCGAGACCAAAACCGACCAATACCGGCATTACAGCCGCAAGCGCCCCGGGAAGGATCATCTCCCGCAGAGCAGCTTTTGTTGATATATCCACACAGGTCTTTGAATCTGGTTTAACGCCAGGCTTCCCTTCCAAAAGACCGGGTATCTCCCTGAACTGGCGGCGAATTTCGTCAACCATCTTCCCTGCCGCTTTTCCTACCGATGTCATGGTAAACGCCGCCACCATAAACGGCATACAGCCGCCTATAAATAGCCCTACAACAACTAAAGGATCAGTCAGGTCAATAACTTTCAGCCCCGCGCTTGAAGCATACGCGGCAAACAGCGCCAAAGCTGTAAGCGCTGCGGAACCTATGGCAAATCCTTTACCCATAGCGGCAGTGGTATTGCCGAGCGCGTCAAGACTGTCCGTTATCTTGCGCACGTCGGGACCAAGACCGCTCATTTCGGATATGCCGCCCGCGTTATCAGCCACAGGACCGTAAGCGTCAACTGTCATGGTAATACCCACTGTCGCGAGCATACCGACAGCGGCAATCCCTATGCCGTAAATTCCCGCAAACCAGCTTGCGGAATAGATAGCTATACAGATAACAAGCGTAGGCGCGACTGCTGATTCAAGACCAACAGCTATCCCGTTGATAATGTTTGTGGCGGGACCTGTTTTGGAAGCGTCAGCTATACGCAGCATTGGCTTAAATGAAGTATAATACTCGGTGATAAGCCCTATCGCCACTCCGCAAAGCGTCCCTGACAAAATTGCCAAAAATATGCCGTAAGAGAGTTTAAATATACAAACCACAAACCCGTACGCAAATACCAGAAAGAGAATCGCTCCTATAAATGTGGCAAAACGGAGCGCCGTCTGGGGATTGATTTTACGCAGAACAGACATGGATAAAACACCGACAAGGGAAGCAATAAGCCCTATCATAGCCAGAAACAGGGGCATACCCATAAGGAGCGCCTGCGTTCTTTCGTAATCCACCCCACCTCCCAATCTACTCATCATAACAGTCCCGCCTGTGGTAGCTATAGCTACAGTGGCTATAATTGAACCGACATACGACTCAAATATATCAGAACCCATCCCCGCTATATCCCCGACATTATCCCCGACATTATCCGCAATAACCCCCGGGTTGCGCGGGTCATCTTCCGGGATTCCCGCTTCTATTTTCCCCACAAGATCGGAGCCGACATCGGCGGCTTTTGTGTATATACCGCCGCACACGAAGGCAAAAAGGGCTATGCTTGACGCGCCCATAGCAAAACCGTTTATATATTTGGCAGTTTCAGGATCGCCCCCGAAAATGTAAAACGCAGTTCCTAGACCGAGAAGCCCAAGACTTGCCACAGCAAGACCCATTACAGCTCCGCCGTTAAACGACACAAACAGCGCCGCCGCCATCCCTTTTGAACGCGCCGCTTCCGCCGTGCGGGAGTTTGCCGCTGTTGCGGAATTCATCCCTATGTACCCGGCAATAACTGAACACAGCGCTCCGCCAAGAAAACAGCAGGCTGTTTTAATCCCGAGCCCCGAAGCTAAAAGCATTAAAACAAAAACCAGAACAATAAAAACCGCTAAAACCTTGTATTCACGGAATAGAAATGCCATCGCCCCCTTGTGAATCTCAGCGGATATCTCCTTCATAAGATCGGTACCCTCAGGCTGTTTTTTTATAAAGACATAAATAAACAGCGCCGCCAGCAGACCTATGACGCCCGCCGCCGCCGCCAGCAGACCAAGGTTGCCTGCCGCCATAACAAATAATATATTCATGTTTGCCTCCTATTTATTTTCCCGTTATACTTTTCCATCGCTTTACGCACGCCGTTTTCAGCCGTAAACGCAGCAGCCTCAGCCCCAAGCGCTGTAAAGCCGCCCAGACTTTCCCTTTCTTCGGCAGTAAAAGCCGCAAGCACGTAGTCTTTTGTATAACCCCTCATCTCAGCGCGGCTTATCCCCGCAACCCCCATTCGGAGACGGCAAAAATCCCGTGCGCCCAAATGCGATATAACTGAATCAACGCCATTATGCCCGCCGCCGGAACCGTTTATGCTGAACTTTATACTTCCGTACGGGAGATCAAGCTCATCGTGTATCAGCAACATATCGGCGGGTTTTATTTTGTAATATCCACACAGAGCGCCCACCGACTCACCGCTGTTATTCATATAAGTCATCGGTTTAAGAAGGAAACAGCCGGAATCTTTTACGGTTATCTGCGCGTACTCCCCCCGGAATCCATCCTTCCATGAAACAGAATGTAACTCAGCAAGCCTGTTTAATATAGTAAACCCAATATTGTGCCGGGTTGCCGCGTAAGATGTCCCCGGATTGCCCAACCCCGCAATAAGCCGCATATTTACCAGGATCAGTTATGTCCGTGAAACAGGGAGGTAAGACTCTCTTTACGGTGTATCCTCTCTATTGAGGTGGCAAATATGCTTGCCACGCTCAGAACCTTTATCTTTGATATAGAGTATATATCTTTTGATATCTCAATTGTATCAGTAATAACAAGCTCTTCAATTTTGCTTGAAACTATACGTTCAATAGCGGGACCTGAAAGAATGCCGTGCGTAGTGACAGCGGTAACCCCTGTCGCCCCATTATCCATAAGAGCGGCCGCCCCTTCGGTTAATGTTCCCGCCGTATCAACCATATCATCTAATATAATAGCCTTGCGTCCCGCGACATCACCGACCACGTTCATAGCTTTTGCGACATTAGGACCGGTTCTGCGTTTATCTACCATAGCAATAGGTATTTTGAGCTTTTTTGCAAGCATCCTTGCCCTCGGTACGCCGCCGGCATCCGGAGATACCACCACACATGAGTTTTCGTTGCATGTAAAATTGTCTTTTAAATAACGGACTATTACCGGCAGAGCAAAAAGATTGTCAACCGGAATGTCAAAAAAACCCTGAACCTGCCCTGAATGTAAATCCATCGTCACAAGCCTGTCTATTCCGGCTTTGGTAAGAAGATTCGCTATAAGTTTTGCTGTTATAGGAACGCGAGGCTCTATGATACGGTCCTGCCGGGCATAACCAAAATATGGCATAACAGCGGTTACACTGTTGGCTGATGAACGCTTCAGAGCGTCCACCATGACCATAACCTCCATAAGATGAACTTCCGCCGGAGCATTTGTGGACTGTATCAAAAAAACATCGCGTCCACGAACACTTTCATTAATTCTTACATTAATCTCCCCGTCGGAAAACTTTCCGACGATGGCGTCCCCTAAACGCATACCCAGACGGGCAACAATCCCTTCCGCCAGCTTTCTGCTGGAATTGCCGGCAAAAACTAAAAAGTCCATATTTTTTTCCTCTCGTAAAACTCCACAATTATTTTCCTCTCGTGAAACTCCCCCGCTAAAGCGGCGGAGTACTCGAGCGCTACGCTCCATTGCGCCGGAGTAAATCCGGCTTAATTTCGCTTGCTGCAACAAGCGTCGTAGCTACGCTACATTGCTTGTCGGGCGGCGCTTTGCGCCTTACTTAAACTTTTTACTTTAAATACTTTATACTCCGGATACATCTCACAGATCTTCCTGTAAGCTGCGTCCCATGTATGTATGCTCTCAAAAATACCAAAAACTGAAGAACCTGAACCGCTTACCATAGCTTTTAACGCCCCGGCGCTCTTCAACGCAACACACAGTTCCGCTGAAACAGGGCAAATATCATAAACCGCAGGCTCCAAATCGTTTGACATCATCTCAACAATCCGGTCTAAATTCAGAGAACAAGGTATTTTAGGAAGAAGAGTTCTTTCGGTCAACAGTATTTTTTCACTGGAGTAAACCAACGTCGTAGAGATAAAAATACCCGGATTTACTATTACAAACAATAGCTCAGAGGTATTTTCAACCGGAGTAATCCTTTCACCGCGCCCTTCTCCCAATGCCATCGGAGGATATAGAAAAAAACAGCAATCAGAACCGACCTTTTCAAGTATCTTGCACATTTCAGCCCTGTTCAGACCCATACCGGCAGCTTTATTCACAAGCATAAGGTATGCCGCGGCATTGCCGCTGCCGCCGCCCAATCCTGCGCCTACAGGGATTGACTTATTAAGCTCAATTTTGAAATGAAGTGCAAGACCGTATTCATCCCTTAATATCTTATCAGTTTTAAGAATAATATTCCCGCTGTCTACAGGGATGTCAGCGTTGTCACATATTATATGGGTTTTTGCCGGGGTTTCCGCAAAAGACAGCCCGATCGTATCATACAAATCCACAGCGCAGAAAAGGGTAAATATATTGTGATAACCGTCCCCCCTTTTCCCCAGAAGGCGGAGAAACAGATTGATCTTAGCGTAACTTTTCGCTAATTCCACGGATCCGTAAACTCCAATGTCAGTTCCGTATCACTTAAGGAAAGACGGATATTTTTTAACATCCCCGAATCCCACTGGTAATCAATCTTATAATCCATGATCTGAGCCCCGTTCACATAAAAATCGGGTTGAACCGAGATAATTTCTTCACCGTATGTAAATATATACCTGCCGGCGCCCGGGGAAAAAGTGTAACGTTCATCCGGCACAGGAGGGGGAATAGAGTTCTTTATCAGCGCAAGATCAGTTTTTGTCAGCGAAGGGAGGCTTCCGGTTACATCTTTATCCCCTCTGATTACAAAATATCTGTCCCCTTTGATTGATAATTCAGCCATCCGAATACCGAAAGGTCCTAAAATCTGTACATTCATATCTCCGCGGCACTCTTTATTCACCAGCGCGGCTGCGCTTCTGAGCGTTTCGTTTTCTCTGAACCGTACAACCGCCCTTCCGCGGTATTCACACGGCACAGACATGGTATGGCTGATTTGCCGCAAGACTTCCTCTTTATCCCCGGTAAGCTCAGGAATGACGGGTTGTTTACCCGCGCAGGAGGATAAAATACATAAAAAGAGCGCCAGCAAATACCCCCGCCCGAAAAAAGATAAGGCAAACCGTTTATAGCATCTCTGCAATACATTAGGTGTCACAATAAACTTCATTTCTTCTTCCCTGACGGGAGTTTTTTCTTTATCAATTTTAAATGTTCCAATAATTCCGGATCGTCCGCGTTAATCTCTATCGCCTTTTGGATCAGATTATATGCGTCAGAGTATTTCCCTTTGCGGTAAAACAGCCATGCCTTGCTATCCAGATAGGCGTAATTGTATGGATCAAGCGTAAGCGCGCGGTTAAGTAAAAGCTCAGCTTCATCAAGGTTACGGTTAAGATCGGCATAAAGGTAGCCTAAAAAATTCAGCGCAGACGCGGAATCAGGGTCTTTATCAAGCGCTTTTTTTAGCGCCGATATACAATCTTCATATTTTTTCTCTTTTTCATACTGCTCCGCAAGAACAAGGTAAAGCTCAACGCTGTTTGGATTCTCTTTTAAACCTTTTTCTATAACGGATATAGCTTTTGTACGGTCAGGCATCTCAAAATACGCTCCGGCAAGGATCAGGTAATACTCCCTGTCCCTTTCAACTTCATCTATCTTTTCAATTACCTCTATAGCCTCTTTAGGTTTCTTCAGAACTATAAGACTCTGGGCGGAGAGTTTCCTAAGCATTGCGTAATTAGGAAACTTTTTTATACCGGAGTCAAATATCCGAAACGCTTCATCCGCCCGCCCGCCTCTTAAGGCGGCGTAACCGGTCAGATAATAAAGCTGGGGATCATCCCCGTCATTTAGGAGAGCGACGTTGTACGCATCAAATGCCGCGTTAAAATTTTTATTTTCAAACGCCATCCCGCCCACTTGTTTAAGCAGAGCTATGCGTGTTTTCCAGTCAGTGTTTTCGGACGCCTGTATGTAAAAACGGATAGCGCTGCTAAAATCTTTCATATCTTTATAAATATCCGCCAGATAAAGATTTATCGTAACCGCTTCAGGTTCGTATTCCCTTGCTTTCATAAGATAATTTACCGCGCCTGCGGTATCGTTATCCTCCCGCGCTAAACTTGCCAAATCTATAAACGCTTGTATATCATTGAGCTCGGCAGCTTTTTTTATATCCGCTATCCCCTCGCTCCTTTTCCCCTCTCCGATCTTCAGAAAACCAAGCGGTCTGTAATACTCTGTTTTTCCAAGTTCGTTTATAAGACGTTTGTAAATCTCCGAAGCTCCGTCATAATCCATAAGCTCAGTAGCGGCAAAGGCGCACGCCACAAGATTTTGTTCTGTGGGGTTTAGTTTTGCCGCTGTTTTGAACGCCTTTTTTGCCTCATTAAGCCATTTGTCCCTTTTTTCCGCGGACTTTGCTTCATCGGCAGATTTTGTTTCTTTGGATGGTTTTGTTTCATTGACAGATTCCGCTAATCGTGCGTTTTCAATACAGTATGCCCCGTAAGCAAACGCTATATCAGCATTTTCAGGGTACTCCTTGCCGGCGCGCTCAAGTAAGTCAGAAGCATTCTTCAGATTTCCGCGTCTGCGCTCAAGATCCGCTATTTTAATATATAATGTAGGGGATTTCTCTCTTGTCAGCACCATATTATATACCCGGAACGCCTCGTCCAGCTTCCCGCTCTGATCAAGCTGCGAGGCTTTAAGATAAAGATAGGTGACAGACTCGCCTGACGCGCAGGCAAATGCCGCCAGTGTAAATAAAGTCGTGACAGTAAGCAGAACACGGTTTCTCATGCAAAGTACCTTTCAATAAAATCAGTAGAAAACGTCCCGTCAACAAAGGCAAAATGCTCTGTTATCTTTTTGTGAAGAGGGATAGAGGTATTTATCCCGTGTATTATAAATTCATCAAGCGCTCTGCGCATAATGGCTATCGCTTCAGTTCGGTTTTTGCCCAAAACTATCAGCTTTGCAATCATGGAATCATAGTTCGGAAGAACCCTGTAATCGTTATAAGCGCCGGAATCCACACGCACACCATAACCTCCGGGAGCGTTATAAGCGGTTATAGTTCCGGGAAACGGACGGAATGTGACAGAGTCTTCCGCGTTTATGCGGCATTCCATAGCATGCCCCTGCATTTTAATATCCTTCTGCTTTAGGCTGAATTCTTCGCCCGCAGCCACACTTAACTGAAGTTTTACAAGGTCTATGCCTGTGAGCATTTCTGTAACAGGGTGTTCCACCTGTATCCGCGTATTCATCTCCATAAAATAGAAGTTACCGTTTTTGTCTAACAGATACTCAACAGTGCCGGCATTTCTGTATTTCAGCGCCTTAACCGCGGCAACGGAAATATCCCCCATCCTCCGGCGCAGTTTATCAGACACCCCTAAGCTAGGCGCCTCTTCAAGAAGTTTCTGATGTCTGCGCTGTATAGAGCATTCCCTTTCAAAAAAGTGTAGCGCGTTCCCGTAATGATCGCCAAAAACCTGTACTTCTATATGGCGCGGGGATTCTATATATTTTTCCACATATACTTCGTCATTACCGAACGCCTGCCCCGCCTCCCCTCTGGCAAGATCAAAGTTGTTGCGGAAAGTTATGTCATTTCCCGCGATTCTCATCCCCTTGCCGCCGCCGCCTGCGCTTGCCTTAATAATAACAGGGAAACCGATCTCTTTCGCCAGTTCCAGCCCTTCATTTATGGTTTTTACGGGACCGTCGCTTCCGGGGACAACCGGTACTCCGAGTTTGTGCATAGTTTTTTTTGCGGTTGACTTGTTCCCCATTATTTCTATATGCTCTGAAGAGGGTCCTATAAAAGTGAACCCGCACTCTTCGCAGATACGCGCAAATTCCGCATTTTCCGCCAGAAAACCGTATCCGGGATGTATAGCGTCCGCCTGGGCTATCTCTGCCGCGGCTATTATATTTTTAATGTTTCTGTAACTTTTGCCTGAATCGGCAGGTCCTATACACACTGATTCATCGGCAAAGGCAACATGGAGAGATTCCCTGTCAACATCAGAGTAAACCGCAACGCTTTTAATCCCAAGTTCTTTGCAGGAGCGTACAACCCTAAGCGCTATCTCACCGCGGTTAGCTATAAGAACCTTACCGAACATTTAAAGAGGCTCCACAACAAAGATATCCTGACCATATTCAACAGATTTACCGTTTTCCATGAGTATCTTTAAAATTCTGCACCGGTAATCCGCCTCAATGGCGTTCATAATCTTCATAGCCTCAATAATGCACAACGTCTGCCCTTTTTCCACAATATCCCCTGACTTAACAAAAGGGGCGGCTTCCGGCGCAGGGGCGCAGTAATATGTACCTATCATCGGGGATTGTATGGTTTTCTCATTCCCGTTTTTATCACTTTCAGACGATGCGGGCGGAGGAGCGGTAACCTGCGGGGTAACAGGCAAAGCGGCGTGAACTGCCGGCTGGATAAATTTTGAGGAATGTCTGGACATATAAAGTCTGTTGTCCCCCTCTTTAATATCAAGCTCTGTAAGGTTCGTTTTATCAAAAATACGGATAAACTCTTTTATATCTTTTAAATTCAAAACTTATTCCTCCATTCATTTATGCGCTTCGCGCAGCTATTTTGCCGATTTTACCCGTTCAATATAAAGCGCTTCGCGTGTATCAACCTTAATTACATCTCCCTCGTTTATGAACAGGGGAACGCTGACCATACCTCCGGTACTGACCTGTGCAGGTTTTGTCGCGCCGGTTACCGTATCTCCCTTAACTCCCGGTTCAGTTTTAACCACATCAAGCTCTACAAAGTTAGGCAGTTGCACCCCTATAGGTTGCTGGTTAAAGATCATAATACCGACCATAAGGTTTTCACTCATAAAATCGGTAGCGTCCCCGACTTCATTTTTAGTCATTGATATCTGCTCATAACTCTGACTGTCCATGAAGTAACAGCTTTCCGTATCACTGTACAGATACTGCATCTGTTTCTGCTCAAAATCAGGCTGTTTAAGTTTCTCGTCAGATCCATAAGTGCGCTCGATAACTTTGCCGTTGATAAGATTTTTCATCTTAGTTCTGACATTGGCTCCGCCGCGACCGCATTTTATGTGCATATATTCAGTGACGCTGTATGGTTCTCCGTCTATCTCAAGTTTAGTTCCTTTTTGAAATTGGTTCGGGGTTACAGGCATAAAAAACTCCTATAAATTATATACATATTTATCTAACACACCGCTCAATAATTCACAACCTGTTTTATGCACGGCTACAGTTTCCTCCAACCGTACACCATACTTCCCCGGGATATAAATACCGGGTTCTATTGTAAAAATCATTCCGTCAGCCAGAATTACCCCGCTTCTAAGATTTATAAGCGGCTGTTCGTGAATCTCAATTCCGACCCCGTGACCGAGGCTATGGTTAAAGTATTTTCCATATCCGGCTTTTGTGATATACTCTTTCGCAGTTTTATGCAAAGCGGAACACTTTACGCCGGGTTTAACCATATCCATTGATTTTTCAAGCGCTCCGCGCACAATATCAATAATCTTCAGCGTTTCAGCGTCTTTCCCGTCATATACAACCCTTGTATAATCACTGTTATATAAACGCGATGAACCAAAATCCACCGTTACGGCATCATCCAGCATAATTATCTTATCTGAAGCCACGCCGTGAGGCAACGCCCCGCGTGCGCCCGAAGCCACTATCGTATCGAATGAGGGGTTATACGCGCCTTCAAGCTTCATCATAAATTCCAAAACAGCAGCCCACCTTCTTTCAGGCTGACCGTAACGCCACTCCTGAAGAGCCCGTAAAAACCCTCTACCCGCAATAAGATATTCTTCCCGCAGCAGTTTTAGTTCTTCCGGTTCTTTTACGGATCTTAGTTTCTGCAAAAAATCATCTTCCGCAATATCCACATCCGCGCCGGATACTTTGAGCAGACCCCATAATTTTACAGCAGTATCCGGCATTACAGTAATTTTTTTATACTTTTTGCCGGTGGCAAGCAGAAAACTGCGGTAATTTGCGGTAATCTTCAGTTGCCAGCAAGGGCTGAGGGTTTCACGGCAATGAGTTGCATATCTGCTGTCTGTAACAAAAACCAAATCATTTTCGCTGATTATTATATAAGCCGCTGTGCCGGTAAATCCGGAAATCCAGTTTATATCCGCCGGTTTGGAGATAAAAAGAACCCCTACCTTTCTATTAGCCATTTCCGCGCGTAATTTTTGTATATTAGACACTTATCTTTGTTAATCCTTCAGAAAATATTCCAACGCCGCGTAATATGAATACTCTTTAAGACCACAGACAATCCCTGCCGCTTTATCTGATAGATAAGATTTATGCCGGAAATCCTCGCGGGCAAAAATATTTGACATATGTACCTCTACATAAGGCACGTTTACGGCAAGTAGCGCGTCACGGATAGCCACGCTGGTGTGCGTGTATCCGGCGGCATTTATTATTATCCCGTCAAAACCGGCGCATGACTGAATATGGGTTATAATCCCTCCCTCACAGTTTGACTTAAAAAATGTGAGGACAGCGTGTTCCCCCGCCCTTGCGGATAAACCCATGTTAATGTCCTCAAGGGTCAGCGTCCCGTACAGTTCAGTTTCACGCGCTCCAAGCATATTAAGGTTAGGTCCGTATATTACGGATATTTTCTTTTTTTT
>JAIRQX010000120.1 GCA_031256375.1 Deferribacteraceae bacterium | reverse complement strand
CTTGAAAAACAACGGAATATTGCTGATGTATTGTGGGTGGCAATAAAAACTCAAAACGCATATAAAAATCTATTTTTTCAAACTGAAAAGTTAGTGCAATCGCGGTTTATCGAAATGTTCGGGGATCCGATAACGAATTCAATGGGGTGGGAAGTATTAACATTAAAAGATATTGCCATTGGCAAGCTTTCATACGGTTCAGGTGCATCAGCATCTGAATTCGATAATGAAACACGATATATTAGGATCACAGATATTACCGAAGATGGATCACTTACTGATGATGCTGTATCTGCCAGCCAATTTGATGAAAAATATTTATTAAAAGATGGTGATATTCTCTTTGCTAGAAGTGGTTCAGTTGGCAGAACATTTAGATACAGTGATAGATGGGGAAAGTGCATGTTTGCAGGATATTTAATAAAGCTTACCCCTAATTTAGAAAAGGTTTTGCCGGATTATTTGTATAACTACACTAAAAGCGATTACTATCAAGAATTTATTACCCAAAATCAAAAGACAGTTACGATAGCCAATATTAATGCGCAACAATATGGCAACTTAACAGTATGTCTTCCCCCGCTTTCCCTTCAAAATCGCTTTGCCGATTTTGTGCGACAAGCCGACAAATCAAAATTTGAACTACAAAAAGCTATTTATGAATTGGACGCAACATATAAATCATTGTTGCGAGAATGTTTTAGATGAAAGAAAATGTGTTTTATAGCAGTTCCACTCGTCATTGCGAGGAACGCAGTGACGAAGCAATCCAGTTAGAGCTTTTACCTGCATGGATTACCGCGCTTCATAAAAAACATTCCGCTCGCAAAGACGGTTAATGTAAAGTGGAACTGCTATAAGTAAAAAATAGATTTAGGTTTTTATGATAAAACTACTAAAATATGGAGGAATTAAATGAAAGTCCGTATGTCAATAGACGAAAAACTGGATTTGTGCTTAAAAAGCATAGAATTAGAAGAAAGCGGTAAGATTGAAGAAGCCGAGACAGTTCTTAGGCAGATTCCTCTTCCTCCGCATCTTGCTAAAGCCGTTAAAAATATTTACGGTACAGATTTGCTTATTGATGGTGGTTATGACTTATCTGAAGCCGAGGAGGAATATGGAAAAAACTGGCTTAAATAAAAGAATTACTGACAGCGCATTGTTTATTTATACCGGTAGAATTGGTTTATATACACAAGGTTCTGAATCAAAAGGTCGTTTGTCATTTCTGAAAGGGGTTGATTTAGCTTTAAAAACATTTAGAGATGCAACAAGCTACAAAGATCCAATAATACTTATTCAGGCAGAGCTTTTATTTTTAACACAGGAAATACACTTTTGCGACAAGTCTGATAAAACGACTTTACGAAGTATTGATACTGCAATAACAGGTTTTAACGATGCTTTAAAAGCAATTAGTGTTGTAAAATCAGCAAAATTGTATAAAGCGGCGGAAATGACTTACCCTACAGCCGATAAATATCGATTAAACGGTGTGCCTAAAGACGCTTTGCATATCGCGTGTAACTCTCACAGAACACGTCTGCAAAACACTTTACGCACTCCCGGTATGAACATGAATGAAAAAGCGTTATACAGACAAAGAGTCGATAATATAATGTTAGCGAGAGCTTTATACGTGGAAATGCAACGATTAGCGTTAGAATTATAATAACATAAATAGCCCATATATCAATAAGTGCAAAATAATTATTTTCAAGCCATTTATAATTAAATGTTATGCTCCGATAATATAAAAAAAGGAGGTAACACAATGGAAAAACAACTGATTGCTGACATTGAGCAAAAGATGCTAATGCACCTGAACAACTACCAAATGGAGCAGCTTCACAAGGCGCTTACCCACTATTTACATGACGTGACTGCCATTCCGATTGATAAGTCAGAAGAGGTAAGTAACGCAAAATTGCTTATAAGCTTTCTTGCCGCAAAACGTGTGGAAGGATGTTCTGGCAAGTCGCTACGTTATTACGAATCCACATTGAATAATATGCTTTCGGCGCTGGATAAGCCCGTAAAACATATAATAACCGACGACTTGCGACAGTATTTAGATAAGTATCAGCAAAAGGGCGGCGCGGGCAAAGTGACAATTGACAATATCCGCCGTATTTTCTCCAGTTTCTTTTCATGGCTGGAAGAAGAAAATCATATACTTAAAAGCCCGATGCGGCGTATACATAAGATAAAAACGGGCTCAAGCATTAAGGAAACTTATTCTGACGAGGCGCTTGAGCTTATGCGAGATCATTGTGAATCAATTCGTGACTTGGCGATTATTGATATGCTTTCATCCACAGGTATGCGCGTTGGCGAACTTGTGAAGTTAAACCGCGCCGATATTGACTTTAACAATCGCGAGTGTGTTGTGTTTGGCAAAGGTGACAAGGAGAGGATGGTTTATTTTGACGCAAGGACAAAAATACATCTGAATAACTACCTCAACAGCCGTACAGATGAAAATCCTGCACTATTCACAACAATTCAAAAACCATATAATCGTTTACAGATAAGCGGAGTAGAGATACGGCTTCGAGCGCTTGGGCGTAAACTCAACATTACAAGAGTTCATCCGCATAAATTTCGGAGGACGCTTGCAACAATGGCCATAGATAAAGGCATGCCAATTGAACAGGTTCAACACTTGCTTGGTCATCAAAGCGTGGATACCACACTTAAATATGCAATGGTAAACCAAAGTAATGTAAAAAATTCACACCGGAAGTATATTGCATAAAGTGCAAATCGCGGTTTTGTGTTCGGTATATAGGGCAAACGCTAATTTTCATAAAAAGAAGGTTACAATATGCAGTATAAATTCGAAGATATAGCCTTCAACAGTACAGCGAAAAAGAAACCGGTATCTGCTGACAAGGATACTTATTTGGGATTAGACCACCTTGATTCTGGTAGCCTAATTGTTAAAAGATTTGGTTCTGAAGTAGCGCCAAAAAGTGAAAAGCTAATTATGCAAAAGGGCGATGTGCTTTTCGGCAAACGCCGCGCTTACCAAAAAAAAGTTGCAATTGCACCATTTGATGGGATTTTTTCTGCCCATGGAATGGTATTACGCCCCAAAGAACAAGTGGTTTATAAAGATTTTTTCCCGTTATTTATAAGCTCTGATTATTTTCTGGATTCAGCTATCAAAATTTCAGTTGGTTCGCTTTCTCCTACAATTAACTGGAATACATTGAAAGAGTTAATATTTGAATTGCCAACACTTGAAAAACAACGGAATATTGCTGATGTATTGTGGGTGGCAATAAAAACTCAAAACGCATATAAAAATCTATTTTTTCAAACTGAAAAGTTAGTGCAATCGCGGTTTGTTGAAATGTTCGGAGACCCGGTGAGAAATGATAAAAATTGGCATAAAGTACAAATAAGTGATTTTTGCATTGTAAAGTCAGGTACGACAATTTCGCTTGATAAAGAAAATGAGGGCGGTAATATTCTGTATGTAAAAGTAGCAGATATGAATATGCAGGGGAATGAGAAATTCTTGTCATCATCGTCACGATCGGTAAGCGAAGAAACAGCAGAAAACGGTATATTCTGTGGAAATACGATTGTATTCCCTAAAAACGGAGCCGCAGTTGCAACAAACAAAAAGCGCATAATTATTATGCCAACATGTATTGACTTAAATATAATGGGTGTATCTCCAGACGAAACAGTGAATATAGAATTTTTTTATCAATGGTTTCAGTTTATTGATCTATCAGATTTAAGTAATGTTTCTGCAATACCATCAATTAATGCAAAAACAATATCTGAACTAACAGTAATTCTTCCCCCGCTTTCCCTTCAAAACCGCTTTGCGGATTTTGTGCGACAAGCCGACAAATCAAAATTTGAACTGCAAAGACTAACAAAAGAGATCGTTTTATGGTATAAAAAAATGTAATATCTATTGGAGGTTCTATTATGTTTTACGAATCCGACCTTGAAAAGATGCTCATTGATACAATAAACAAGAATGGTTGGAATTACATTCCTGCAGGTGATCTTCCGCGCTCCCAAGCTGATGTAATGATAGAACCGATGGTGCGTGACGCGCTTATTAGACTTAACCCCGAAATCGCTGCTAAACCGGAATACGCCGATGATGTAATTTATAAGCTTCGTACGCTTATTTTGACTGTTCAACCGCATAACCTTGTTACACAGAACGAAAAATTTAAAATGATACTATTTGAAGAGAACTCATATCCATTTGGCAAAGACGGACGTATGATTCCTATACGATTTTTCAGCGCCGGCGCTGATTTTAAATTGAATGAGTTTGTTGTAACAAATCAGTGGATATTTCCTAAAGACGAAGGTGGCAAACGGCTTGACATTGTTTTGCTTGTCAACGGTTTTCCCATCGCAATCGGCGAATTAAAAACACCGTCACGCGCCGCAGTAACATGGCTTGACGGCGCTAGCGATATTTCGGCTTATGAGAAAAGCATACCGCAAATGTTTGTTACTAACGTGTTTAATTTCGCAAGCGAGGGTAAACATTTTCGATTTGGCGCCATAAATATGCCGATTAATCTTTGGGGTCCATGGCATACGCCTGATAATAAACATGAAGGAACGCTCGTGGATGTAAATCGAAGTGTGGAGGCAATGATCAAACCAGAAATAGTTATGGACATATTTCAATTTTTTACCCTGTTTGCAACTGATAAAAAGTATCGTAAATACAAAATCATCTGTCGTTATCAGCAATATGAGGGTGCAAACTTAATAGTAGAGCGCGTCAAAGCTGGACATCCAAAAAAAGGCTTAATTTGGCATTTTCAGGGAAGCGGTAAATCACTTCTTATGGTGTTTGCTGCTCAAAAACTCCGTATGACACCGGAATTAAAGAATCCAACTGTTGTTATAGTAGATGACCGCATTGATCTTGAAACACAGATAACCGCTACGTTTAATGCAAGTGATATTCCAAATCTGCAAAGCGCTACGAGCAAAGAAGAACTTGTTGCCTTCTTTAAAGGAGATATGCGGAAAATATTGATTACTACAATCTATAAATTCAGTGAAGCTGATGGTGTTCTAAATCAGCGCGATAATATCATAGTGATGGTTGATGAAGCTCACCGCACTCAAGAAGGTAACCTTGGCGTAAAGATGAGAACCGCCCTGCCCAACGCATTCTTCTTTGGTCTCACAGGAACGCCGATTAACAGTACATACATAAACACCTTCAATACATTTGGGGCTATTGAGGACAAATCCGGCTATTTGAGCCGTTATTCATTCTCTGATTCTATTCGTGATAACGCTACATTGCCGCTTCACTTTGAAGCTGTTCCTGTAGATTTACATATTAATCAGGAAATAGTTGACGCTGAGTTTGCTAAAATAACAGAAAGATTAAAAGATAATGAACGCTCCGAACTTGCCCGCCGTGTGAAGATGGAAGCAATAATGAAATCGCCGGAGCGTGTTCGCAAGGTTTGTGAACATATTGCTAAACACTACCAAGAAAAGATCGAACCAAACGGATTTAAAGGTCAAGTGGTTTGCTACGACCGTGAATGTTGTCTGTTATACAAAAAAGAGTTAGATTCCATATTAGGTGAAAATGCTACGACAATCGTCATGGACACAAATAACGACAAAGAGGGGCGATATAAAGATTATCGCCGAGACCGTGACGAAGAAGGACGCTTATTGGATTATTTCCGTGAACCAACCTATCCATTAAAGCTTGTAATAGTCACATCAAAGCTACTTACAGGGTTTGACGCACCCGCTTTGCAAGTAATGTATCTGGATAAACCTATGAAAGACCATACGCTATTGCAAGCAATATGCAGGACAAACCGAGTATTTGGGCAAGAGAAATACCACGGATTGATTGTTGACTACATCGGCATTTTTGATGATGTAGCAAAAGCTCTTGATTTTGATGAAAAAAATGTTCAAAAGGTCATTAATAACATTGCAGAGGTCAAGAAACAATTTCCGGTGTTAATAAACAAGTGTCTGACTTATTTTCTGGGAGTTGACCGCACTATTGAAGGTTGGGAAGGATTGATGGCTGCACAGGAGTCACTGCCAACCAACAAAGAAAAAGATGCTTTTGGCGCGGATTATTGTGTGTTGAGTCGCGCTTGGGAAGCTCTGTCACCGGATGTCTTTCTCATTCTATATAAATCTGACTATTTGTGGCTCACAAAAGTTTATGAATCAGTAAAACCTGCTGATAAAAGCGGAAAATTAATTTGGGCTGCTCTTGGAGCTAAAACAATTGAGCTTGTTCATCAAAATGTCACAGTTGAATCTATTCGCGAAGATATGGAAATTCTCAAGCTGGACGCAGAACTTATTGACGAGTTTTTCGAAAGTAATCAAGAATCAACAATAAGAATAAAAAAACTTGAAATCAATCTTGTAGCCAGAATCCGTAAACATGGTGGTGAACAACGCTTTATTAAACTTGGAGAGCGTCTTGAGGAATTGCGCGAAAAGCATGAACAGGGCTTAATTAGCAGTATTGAATTTTTAAAAATGCTTCTTGAACTTGCCAAAGATGCAGCGCTGGCTGAAAAAGAGGTTGTTCCTGAAGAAGAATTAGACAAAGGAAAGGCTGCTTTAACGGAGCTTTTTACTAGCGTAAAGAATGAAAACACACCTATTATTGTTGAGCGTATTGTGAACGATATTGACGCAATCGTAAAAATAGTTCGTTTCGATGGATGGCAAAACACTACAGCGGGTAAACAGGAAGTAACTAAAGCCCTGAGAAGTGTTGTTTGGATAAAGTATAAAATTAAAGATAATGAAGTGTTTGATAAAGCATATAAGTATATTGAGATATATTACTGACTATAGTCATTCTGTTTGAAATAAGTTCCCATTATAAAACACACTTGACATATTTACAATGTCTGCGATAATAACTTCATTGTAGCTGGGAGGTTTTTATGGCAAAAGTTCGTATTCTTATAGCTAAACCGGGTCTGGACGGTCACGACCGCGGCGCAAAAGTTATCGCCCGCACCCTTAGAGATGCAGGGTTTGAAGTTATCTACACTGGTTTGCGGCAAACGCCGGAAGCTATTGTCAGCACCGCAATACAGGAAGATGTTGACGCCATAGGGGTAAGTATCCTTTCAGGCGCGCATAACACAATCTTTCCGAAAATTGTTTTGCTTTTAAAAGAACGCGGCGTTAATGACATAATCGTTTTCGGCGGCGGGGTTATTCCCGATGAGGATATACCCTTTCTTAAATCATCCGGCGTATCTACCATCTTTACCCCGGGGACATCTACCGAAGATGTTGTGAAATTTGTAAACGAAAATATTAAACCAAAACACGCGGCATAATCCGTGGACAGTTTTACTCAGCGCGTACTTGACGGCGATGAGTTAGCAGCCGCCCGTCTTATGCGTTTGACAGACGACCGGATTAAAGGTTATGACGCATATATGCGCAATATTTGGCGGCATACCGGAAATGCCCATGTAATAGGTATAACCGGCGCACCCGGTGCAGGAAAATCAACCCTTGTTGACGCGCTTATCTACGAGTACCGTTCAAAAGGGAAAACTGTCGGCGTTGTTGCTATAGACCCGTCCAGCCCATTTTCCGGCGGTGCAATATTGGGTGACAGGATACGGATGTCTGGTCACTCCAATGACAGCGGTGTTTTTATAAGAAGTGTCGCCACCAGAGGACATTTGGGCGGACTTTCCGTTTCCGCTATGGATATTGCGGCGATTATGGATGCTATGGGTAAGGATGCGGTTATCATTGAAACAGTCGGCGTAGGACAGGACGAGATTGAAGTTGCTGCCGTCGCCGACAGTTGTGTAGTAGTGACCGTCCCGGGTATGGGTGATGATATTCAGGCGATAAAAGCGGGGATACTTGAGATAGCCGATATTTTTGTCGTTAATAAAGCGGACAGGGACGGGGTTGAACGCACGGTAAAAGACTTGGAAACTATGTTATCGTTTACGCCGCGCCACCGTTACAATTGGACGCCGCCAATTATAAAAACGACAGCTTCAGAAAAATCAGGCATAGACACCCTTTATGAAAGGCTTGAAGATCACCGTAGTTTTGCGATGTCGGCGCTGAAAGCGGAAAAACAGCAGGCGCGTCTTCTGCACGCTGCAAACGGAATAATAAAAGAGCGTGTTTTCACAGAACTGTTTCACTCCCAAAAACTTTCCGAAGCTATAAAGAACGAAAGAAATGATCCGTACACGGCAGTGGAAAAGATTTGGGAACAGTGTATTATCTCAACAGGAAATTAAGTCATATCATAAAATATACCACCTGAGGAATTAAAATGAAAATTGATCTGCTGCGCGTAACGCCGCTTTACGTCAACTGCGTAATGCTGAGCGATAACTCAAAAAATCTGATAATAATTGATCCCGGCGGAGATGTTGATAAAATCATTCAATATACTGAAGAGGGGGGGTTCAAACCGCTTATGATACTGCTCACACATGGGCATTTTGATCATATCGGCGCTGTACAAAATCTGAGGGTAAAATATAACACGCCGGTATCAATTCATAAATCGGACGAGCTTTTACTGAAAACAGGACCTGATACGGCGCGTTACTTTGGATTTGATGACTTTACGGACATTACGGTTGATAATTATCTGAACGACAATCAGGAGATATCTGCAGGCGGCATAGTTATAAAGGTCATCCACACCCCCGGTCATACCATGGGATGCGTATGTTTTTATCTGCCGGAGATAAATACAGTGTTCACGGGAGATACCCTTTTTAAGGAAGGGGTCGGGCGCACCGATTTCTATGAAAGCGACCAAAGCGCGCTTGTTGATTCCATAAGATTGAAACTTTACTCTCTTAATGACGATACGGTGGTATATCCGGGACATGGTCATATAACCTCCATTGGGTATGAAAGGTTGCAAAATCCTTATATACGCGATAACTCTTAATGCGGGACAGATATTCACAGCTTCTGAGCATTTCCAAACCGTTGCGTTACGCCGGAGGGGAGATAGGGGAGATACGGAAAGATCCAAAGGGTAAGCTAACTTTCTGCCTTGTATTTCCGGATATATACGAAATTGGTATGAGTCATACGGGCTTTCGTATAATATATTCCCGTCTGAACGGCAGCAGTGAAATATCTGCGGAAAGATTTTTTGCCCCGTGGTATGACGCATGGCAAAAGTTGGGCGGCGAAATCATGGTGTCTTTGGAACACAGACGGAGACTGAATCAGTTTGATGTGATCGGTTTCAGCCTACAGTACGAAATGGCTTATACCACAGTCATCCAACTGCTTAAAATGTCGGCGATACCAATTAAATCCGCTGAACGCGGAGAAAATGATCCTGTCATAATAGCCGGGGGCGGTTGCGTAATGAATCCCGCCCCTCTCGCAGAATTTATTGATGTGTTTTTCCTCGGGGAGATGGATAAAGCGCTTGTCCCCGTTATGGAAAAATTGCATGAGATGCGTCAAAACGGGGCTTCAAAAAGAGAACAGCTTGAAATGCTGAATAGTTACCCCTTTACATACATTCCATTAGTTGAACATAATAAAAAGGTTAAAAGAGAGATATATCACGGGTTTTCAGCCGATACAGAACTGTTTGCGCCTCTGGTTCCGTTTATGCCTGTAGTGCAGGACAGGGTAAACACAGAGATTGCAAGAGGTTGTTCGGGAGGGTGCAGATTCTGTCAGGCGGGCATTATATACCGTCCTGTACGGGAAAAAAATGTACCGGACATCTGTAAATGGACATTTGATATGCTCAATGCCACAGGGCATCAGGAGGTGGCGCTTTTAAGCCTTGATACAGGGAATTATTCACAAATAGGACAGCTTTTGAATTTACTTGGGAACAGGCTTAACGCCCGAAAAATATCTCTCAGCCTTCCGTCACTGCGGGCGGGAGCCGTAACCAAAGAGATGCTTAATAAAGTGGGCGCTGTTCGCAAGCCCGGGTTTACTATAGCTCCGGAAGCCGGCTCTCAGCGGCTCAGAAATATAATAAATAAAAACCTCACGGATGAAGAGATAATAAACGCTGCCGTTTATGCTAAAAATGCTAATTATAACGGCGTAAAACTCTATTTTATGTGCGGACTCCCTTATGAAACGGATGACGATATATTGGGAATAGCTGCGCTGGTCCGCAAAATCAGAGAAGCGGTAAAGCATGGCAAATACTTTGATATAACAGTTTCTGTTTCAAATTTTGTGCCGAAGCCGCACACCCCGTTTGAGCGTTTCGGTCAGGCGCCGCCTGAAGAACTGCGCAGACGGCATAATATTTTAAAAAATGCGCTTAAACGCGATAAAATTAAATTAAAATTCCATGATATTACGACAAGCCTTATTGAAGCGGCTTTTTCAAGAGGGGACAGCAGATGGGGGGTACTGTTAAAAGACGCGGCGGATAAAGGGTTTTACCTTGACGCATGGAGCGAATATTTCTCCGGCGAAGCATGGCTCAGGCTATTTGATGATAACGGGTTTACCCCCGAAGAGTTCGCTTGCAGAGAGATGGCAGACGGAGAGTCTGCGCCGTGGAATATGACGGACTGCGGAATATCGCCGCAATGGTTGCGGCAGGAGTACGACAAAGCGGCAGCCGGAGTGACGACAGATGATTGCAGAACCGAAAAATGTACAAACTGCGGGGTTTGTGACTTTAAAACGGTAAAAAATATAAACTCCTCTACAGGCGCTCCGCTGGAAACAGAAGATAAACCAGAAAACAGATTTGCCCAATACAAGCTGACATTTGAAAGGGATGGCGTCTCAATACTCTTCTCCGCGCTTGATTCTATAAAGGTTTTTTCACACCTTCTGCTCTTTGCGGGGGTGAAACTGAAATACACGGAAGGGTTTAACCCGTTACCCCGTATAGTTTTGCCGTCGCCTTTGCCTGTAGGCGCCGGAGGAACAGAAGAAATCCTTTTTTTTGAGGGATACATACCGCACGGTGCGGATAAATTGCCAGAAATGATTAATTCCGCCGCTCCTGACGGACTTAAAGTGATCTCTGTAAAACGTACATTCTGGTCAGGGAACCTTTCATACTGCCGGATGACGTTTAAGTTTGATCAGGAGAGTTTTTTATTTCTCCGAAAAGAGATTTCTGGCGGAAGGGCGTTATACCAGAAAACTGATAAAAAAGGGCGGCTAAAAACCGTTTGCCTGAGCGATTATCTGTTGGAAACGGATGAAGAAAATTGCTCTGTTAAAATAGCGGTTACCGAAAAGGGCAGTTTTCACTTCCCTGATTTTTTTAAAAAGGCGGGGTATGATAAAATTCCGGTGATAACCAGAACATCACTTACTCTGACAGATATATGAAATCCTATTTTGAACATTTGTACCGGCGTTATAACACAAAAAAATTTATATCAACCGATCCTATACAGTTTCCGCACAATACGGACGGCAACCGTGAATTTATAGCGTTTACAGCCGCACTTTTTGCCTATGGAAATGTAAAAGCTATGCAAAAATTTCTGACCGCTTTTTTTGAAAGGTGCGGAACGGACCCTTTTAAACTTGAGGCAAACCCCGCTAATCTGAAATACCGTTTTCAGACCGGAAGCGATGTGGCGGATTATTGCCTTTTAATGAAACGAATTTATCAGGAAAACGGAAGTCTTGAACAGCTTTTTGTCGGAGATGCGCCTATGGAGGCAGCCGCGGCGGGAGTAAAGGCTATAAGGGATAAATATATTTCCGAAATGACTCAAGGATTGAATTTCCTGTTTGCGCTGCCCGGAAAATCAACATCAAAGAGACTCTCTATGTATCTCAGGTGGATGATACGTAAAGATGAAGTGGATTTTGGGTTATGGAAATCATTTAGTCCGGCATTTCTTTATATGCCGGTTGATACACATATTCAAAGATTGTCGCTGAAAATGGGGATTATATTACCGGGAGATAAAGGCGTTGCGGCGCTTAATAAAGTAAACGCCTTTTTCAGAGAACTTAATCCATATGACCCTGTGAAATACGATTTTGCCCTGACAAGGCTCGGAATCGCGTTTAACTGTTCTTATGAACGTTCGCAATCTTGTGTGCGCTGTGCGGAGAACGATTTGTGCGCGTTTCAATGATAAATACAAATGGCGCGTTTACGCCACTTATTCCATTTTTAAATAAAAATTGCGTCCTGCAATTTTTATTTACCGGCTACGGCAAGAGTGTTATCTTGCCTTCCAAAATGCCAAGCATTTTGTCACGGCATCCATGCCGTGCATTCCAATTCTAAATGAGGAACAGTAGCCTTTAAATACTTATTTTCAGACGCTTTGCTACACAATATGCTACATTAGTGACCTGTTGCTTATATCATGCAAATCACAAGCATATTTTAGACTTTTTGTATACTAAAAAAATGTATGATGGATAATGCTGTTTGAGTAAAGCATTAATTATGGAAAATTATCATAAGCATATTCGCTATCATCTTTAATACGCAATAATACACGATAATATGCAAGGCTTGTTTTCACTTTATGAGTATGATAAGGTTTTTTATATATTTTTGTTATAAAGCAAGCTGAGGGATAATTAATAATGCCAACACGAACAAATAACAACGGGTTACAGACAGCAGTCATTGGTTTTGAACAGCAAATATGGGCGGCTGCTGACATTTTGCGCGGTAATATGGATGCCGCCGAATATAAGCATGTTGTATTAGGGTTGATTTTTCTAAAGTACATTTCCGATAAATTCGATGAACGATACCGTGAACTTGAAGCGGACAACGACGATGTAGAGGATAAGGACGCGTATGCAGAGGTAAATGTGTTTTTTGTACCGCCTTCCGCCCGTTGGAATGTAATATCGGATGCTGCCCGTAAAGAGGAGATTGGCGCTATCATTGATGATGCTATGCGAGCCATAGAAAAAGAAAACGGAAAACTGAAAGATATTTTACCTAAAACATTCGCTCGTCCGGAGCTTGATAAGCGGAGATTGGGCAACGTGGTTGACCTTTTCACCAACATTCAAATGATAGAACACGGCAAAGATAAAGATATTCTTGGACATACTTATCAATACTGTCTTGCTAAGTTTGCCGAACAAGAAGGCAAACGGGCAGGCGAGTTTTATACTCCGTCCTGTATTGTAAGGACACTTGTTGAAGTGCTACAGCCCTTTAAAGGGCGTGTATATGACCCCTGTTGCGGTTCTGCCGGAATGTTTGTCCAATCCGCTGATTTTGTAAAGAGTCACTCAGGTAATATCAATAATATTGCAATTTATGGACAAGAATCCAACCCGACCACACGAAAAATGGCTTTGATGAACCTTGGCATCCGCAACGTTTACGCCGACTTAGGCAAATATAATGCGGATACCTTCCACAACGATTTGCACCCAACGCTGAAAGCTGACTTTATCCTCGCTAATCCTATGTTCAACCAATCTGACTGGAACGATGGCTCATTAAATGACGACCCACGTTGGAAATATGGTTTGCCGCCGGCAGGAAACGCCAATTTTGCATGGATTCAGCACATGATTCATCACCTGTCGCCAAACGGTAAAATCGGATTGGTGCTTGCCAACGGTTCATTGTCATCTCAAAGCGGCGGTGAGGGTGAAATACGGCGTAAAATTATTGAGGATGATTTGATTGAGGGAGTTATCGCCATGCCTACGCAACTGTTTTATGCAACTCAGATACCTGCTTCATTATGGTTTATCAATCGAAACAAAAAACAAAAGGGAAAAACACTTTTTATAGACGCACGGAAGATGGGAACGATGGTTACGCGAAAAAACCGCGAAATGACTGCCGATGATATAGCTAAAATTGCAACAGCTTTCGAAGCGTTTATTAATGGTACATTGGAAGATGTAAAAGGTTTTTGCGCCGCCGTTACTACAGAAGAGATAGCAAAACAGGACTATATATTAACACCGGGGCGTTATGTCGGAATTGAAGAACAGAAAGGTGACAGCGAACCGTTTGAAGAAAAGATGACCAGATTAACGGGCGAACTATCGACAATGTTCAAAAAATCCCATGAATTGGAAGATGAAATCCGCAAAAGGCTAAAAAGGATTGGGTATGAAATATGAGTAAAGAATGGTCATTTGTTAAAGCAACAGAATTAATTGATTTTAATCCTCATGAGAGAATACCAAAGGGTAAAATGTCTAAAAAGGTGGCAATGGAACACTTACAGCCTTTTATACGCAATATACCAAACTATGAAATTGCGCCTTTTAACGGAGGAGCGAAATTTCGTAATGGCGACACATTGATGGCATGTATAACACCATGCCTTGAAAATGGCAAAACTGCTCAGGTCAATATTTTAGATGATGGTGAAGTTGGCTTTGGCTCTACAGAGTTTACAGTCTTACGGGCAAAGACGGGTATTAGCGACAAGGATTTTATCTATTATTTAAAGATAAGTTCTATTTTAAGGGATAAAGCAATAAAATCAATGGTGGGTAGCTCAGGACGGCAGCGAGTGCAACAGGGGGTTTTATACGATATTGAATTTCCGGCTCCACCGCTTGCAGAGCAAATTGAAATTGGAAAAACACTTAGATCCTTTGACGATAAAATTGCTTTAAATTCTAAGCTAAATGATTATTTAGCACAAATGGCGCAAGCAATATTTAAATCGTGGTTTGTGGACTTTGAACCGTTCGGCGGGAAGATGCCTGAAGGGTGGGAAAAGGGCACACTGGGCAACAT
>JAIRQX010000063.1 GCA_031256375.1 Deferribacteraceae bacterium | reverse complement strand
AGATATAAAAATGGAACAGAACGCCGTTCTTGAAGCCCGTAAACTAGGTATCCCGATAGTAGCGATAGTTGACACAAATTGCGACCCTGAAATGGTGGATTTCCCGATTCCGGGCAATGCTGACGCTATCCGCGCATGCCAGCTTATAGCAGGGCGTATTGCGGACGCGATTATTGAAGGCACATACAGCAGGGATGATTCCGTTCTGACAGAGGTACGCGCCGCTGAATCCGATGATGAGGATATACCTGATGAGGAAATAATAAAGTCTGCGGCGGAAGCGGCTGGTGAAATAGATAAAGGTGAGGATTAATATGGCTGATATAAGCGCACAATTAGTTAGAGAGTTGAGGGAAAAAACAGGGGCAGGGATGATGGACTGCAAAAAAGCGCTTACGGAGTGTAGCGGCGATTTTCAGCAGGCTATTGATTACCTCCGTAAGAAAGGGCTATCCGATGCGGCGAAAAAATCAATACGCATTGCTGCGGAGGGTTCTGTTAATTCCTATATACACAGCGGCGGCAAACTGGGCGTTTTGGTTGAGGTAAACTGTGAAACTGATTTTGTTGCAAAAACAGATGAATTTCAGGAACTTTGCCGCGATATAGCCATGCATATCTGTGCAAGCAACCCGCTTTGCGTATCGGAAGATGAGATAAACCCGGACATACTGGCGAAAGAAAGGGAGATATATATAGCTAAAGCGCAGGAAAGCGGAAAACCGGCTAATATCATTGACAAGATGGTTGAAGGTCAGATTAAAAAATTCATTGAATCTTCCGCGCTTCTGACCCAACCCTTTGTTAAAAATCCTGATCTGACAGTTGAAAAATATATTGCTGAAAAAGTTGCGAAGATTGGCGAAAATATAAAAGTGCGCCGTTTTTCGCGTTACCAGCTTGGCGAAGGGATAGAAAAAAAGAAAGAAGATTTCGCCGAAGAGGTTATGAAACAGATAAAGTAAAAAGAAAAACCACTGACCAAAATTTATATCAGGGGTAATATGAAAAATTTTTTGTCCACAAAAGATCTGACTAAAGAGGAGATTTTAAATATCTTTGATTTGGCGGATACTTTCAGAGAACTTAATACCCGCGGCGTAAAAAAAGCGCCTGCGCTTGCGGGTAAGACAGTTATTAATCTATTCTTTGAAAATTCCACGCGCACGCGAACAAGTTTTGAAATAGCTGAAAAACGTCTTTCCGCAGATTCAATCAACTTTTCAGTTGCAGTTTCCAGCGCGCAGAAAGGGGAAACGCTCATTGACACAGTGCATAATCTGGAATCAATGAAAGCTGACATCTTTGTGATCCGTCACGAGTGCAGCGGAGCGGTGAAATTTGTCGCCGACAACACTCCTGTACCTGTAATTAACGCCGGAGATGGCTTAAATGAGCATCCGACCCAGTCTATGTTGGATATCTACACTATCCGTCGCGCCAAAAACAGGCTTGAAGGGCTTAATGTTACAATTATGGGGGATATTTCTCACAGCCGTGTGGCACGGTCCAATATTTGGGCTATGAAAACAATGGGGATGAACGTCCGCCTTTTTGGTCCGCCTACGGTAATGCCCAATGACGTTACCTCTTTCGGTTGTAAAATATGTAAAAATATTGATGAGGCGTTAGATGACGCCGATGCGCTTATAATTTTGCGCATACAGCGGGAACGGCAGGGGGAGCTTCTTATCCCGTCGGCGCGGGAATATGCCCGATTTTTTGGTGTTATGCCGCATCATTTCGTAAAGATGAAAAAAGATTCTCTTATTCTGCATCCCGGACCAATTAACAGAGGGGTGGAAATCTCGTCTCACGCGGCTGACAGCGATAAATCGGCGATACTTGAGCAGGTTGAAAACGGAGTGGCTATCCGTATGGCGATTCTGTGCATGGTTGACAAGGGGATAAAAGCATGAGAATTGCGCTTAAAAACGGTACGGTTGTTACAGACAAACTGTCTGTCTGTAATCTTATAATAGATAATGGCAAAATTACAGAGATTACGGACGAAGTACCGCAAACTGACAAGGAGATTGACTGTTCCGGTAAAATTATCGTACCCGGTCTTATAGATATGCACACGCATCTGCGGGAACCCGGACAGGAGTACAAAGAGACCCTTTTAAGCGGTTCAGAGGCTGCCGTTGCCGGAGGTGTAACAACGCTGTGCTGTATGGCAAACGCTAACCCTGTGACAGATGACAGTGCGCTTGCCGCGTGGATTGTTAAAAGAGGGAAAGAGATTGGGCTGGCTGATATATTGCCTTATGCCTGCGTTACAAAAGGGATGGCGGGAAAAGAGCTGACAGAGATGGGAATTCTCTTGCAAAGCGGAGTCTGTGGTTTTTCCGATGACGGCAAACCCATAATCAGCGGCGAGGTTATGCGCCGGGCTTTGGAGTATTCTAAATATTTCGGTTCATATATAGCTTGTCACGAGGAAGAACCGACACTGTCTGATAAAGGAGTGATGCACGAAGGGGCTGTGTCGGCGAACTGCGGTTTACGGGGTATTCCTACTGAAGCGGAGTCTGTTATGATAGCGCGGGATATAGAGCTTGCCCGCCTTACCGGCGGTAGGGCGCATATATGCCATGTTTCAGGCAGCCGCAGTGTGGAGCTGATCCGTCGCGGCAAAGCTGACGGGATAAATATCACTTCTGAAGTCACCCCAAACCATCTTACATTGACAGATAAAGCGTGCGCGGATTATGATACGGCGTCAAAGGTTAATCCGCCCCTGCGCGCTGAAACGGACAGGCAGACGCTTATAGCCGCGCTAAAAGACGGTGTAATTGATTGTGTGGCAAGTGACCATGCGCCGCACCATAAAGATGATAAATTTATGGAGTATGATCATGCTGCGTTCGGAATGTTGGGACTGCAACTGCTTATCCCCCTGCTTACCGCGCAGATTCATGCGGGCGCGTATAACTGGGTTGATTTTGCAAGATTTACTTCAGAAAACCCCGCGAAAATTTTGGGGCTGACAAACAAAGGGAGGCTTAACAAAGGCTTTGACGCTGATATAACCGTTATTGATCCTGTTACTGAATATATCTACGATGAAAAGGTAAACAGATCCAAAAGCGTAAACACCCCTTTCTGGGGAAAAACGCTGAAAGGTCGCGCTGTGCTTACTATAAAAAACGGAAAGACAGTTTTTGAGATATAAAATTTGATAGGAGCCGGAATTATGGAAAACATTGCCCGGATAGCGGAAAAAAGTATTGAGACCGCGGAAAGATGGATGCGGGAATCTGTCAGATTCAGAGGTAAATCTGAAGAGAAGTTTGGCAGACAGATACAATCAATGCTGTCAAACAAAAAGGACAAATTGTTGCTTATTGAGCTTCTGGATCAGTCTTTCAGGGCAAAATCACCTGCCCGTTCCATGAATCAGATTAAGTATCTATTTAATAAATACGGCATGGCTGAGTTCTTCAGCCCGAAAGAAAGGTTTCTGCTCCGGCTGTTTCTGAAATTCGGCGGTATTTTACCCGGGCTGTCAATGGGTATTTTTGAGAATATGCTGCGTGATGAGGTTTCCGGCGTTGTTCTGAAAGGGGAGATCAAATATCTTGTCCCGCACATCAGAACGCGCGAAAAGGAGGGGGTGCGCCTTAACCTTAACTTTATCGGGGAGGCTGTCCTCGGCGAAAAGGAGGCGGCGAAAAGGAGGCGGCAGTACGTTGACGCTCTCAAAAACCCGGGACTGAAATATATATCAATAAAGGCATCTACTACATATTCGCAGATCAGCTCTCTGGGCTACGAAAAAACGCTGAAGATTCTTGAAGGTCATCTGACAGAGATATATCGCGCAGCGCGCGATAATAAGTATATTGACAGCGATGGCGCGCTTAAATGCAAATTCATAAACCTTGATATGGAAGAGTACCGCGACATGGAGATAGTTTACGAACTGTTTATGCGGATACTTGATTTACAGGAGTTTAAAGACTTTTCAGCAGGAATTGTTGTTCAGGCGTATATCCCCGACTCGTTCAAGTGGCTTGTAAAGCTGACGGAATGGGCTAAAAACCGTGTTGCGGCAGGTGGAGCGCCGGTAATTGTACGTCTTGTAAAAGGGGCTAATATGGAGATGGAGCATATAGAATCCGATTCCAAACATTGGCCGATGGTAACGTATGAAGACAAACTTGACAGTGACGCCAACTTTAAAAAGAACATTATGTATATGCTTTCCCGGGATAATGCGCCTTCGGTGCATGTAGGAGTTGCCTCTCACAATATATTTGATCTGGCGTTCGCGTATGAAACAGCTAAAGCCTATGGCACATCAGAGTATTTGCAGTTTGAAAGCCTTGAGGGGATGGTGGAGTCAATACGTCAGGCTATCGGAAAAGATGGTCAGAAGATGGTTGTGTACTGCCCAACGGCGAAAAAAGAGAACTTTACCAACGCTATTGCATATCTTGTACGCCGTCTGGATGAAAATACCGGCGAACAAAACTTCCTCCGGCATTCGTTTAATCTGGCGGTCGGCTCTGCGGAGTGGAATAAGCTGAAAAATATATTTTCCGAATCTGTTAAGCGTATAGACACGGTAAAAAATGACCCTAAACGCACTCAAGACAGAAATGTAGCGCCGGAGTGCGAACGTATAGATTTTTCAAAATACGCCGGCGAGATTGATACCGATTTTGTCCTTACACAGAACCGCAAATGGGCGGAAAATATTGTGGAAAAATGGAAAAACATAGCTTCTGAAAATATAGATTACGGTTCTGTCATCGGAGGTAAAGAGTTTAAGAACGGGGAGACTGTTGTTATTTATGACAAATCGCAGTACCCTGAAAAACGCCCTGTGGGGCAATACCATCTGGCGGATGAGGCTCTTCTGAAAGAAGCGGTTAATTCGGCGGAAAAAGGTTTCCATGAGTGGAATACTGTCTCTTTTGATGAAAAATTAAAGATATTTGAAAAGGCAGTCTGGCTTTTCCGTAGGAACAGGGGGGATCTTATAGGGATTTCCGCCGCGGAGGTAGGGAAAGTTTTTACCGAAACGGATATTGAGGTTTCAGAGGCGGTGGATTTTATATATTTTTACTGCCATGCTATGAAAACGTTCCATGACAATTATCCGCATCTGACTTTTGAAGGGAAAGGGATAGGAGTTGTGATCTCTCCGTGGAACTTTCCTGTGGCAATACCTGTCGGCGGGATAATGACCTCCCTCATCAGCGGCAACTCAACTATTTTTAAACCGGCTTCACTTTCTACACTGACCGGGCGTATGCTTTGCGAACTTTTCTGGGAGGCTGGGGTTCCAAAAAACGTCCTTCAGTTTGTAGCGGCAAAAGGAAGTATGGTGGAGAAAGCGATTATAAAGGATGCCCGTGTTAAATTTTCCGTTTTCACAGGCAGCGAAAGTACGGCTTATAACATCCTTACCGCGCGCCCTGACCTGATTATATCGGCGGAGACAGGAGGCAAGGACGGAACAATACTCACCGCGCTTTCAGACAGGGATCAATCAGTTAAAAATGTTATACACTCGGCTTTTTCAAATTCAGGGCAAAAATGTTCCGCCACATCGCTATTAGCGCTTGAGGATGAGGTGTTTAACGACAAACTTTTTAAAGAAACGCTTAAAGACGCGGCTGAAAGCGTAAAGGTAGGTTCCGTATGGGACCTTGGGAATAGAATTGGCGCTTTGAGCGATCTCCCGTCCGGCGATCTTAAAACTGCCATTGAAGATAAAGGGGAATGGCTTGTGCCGCCGAAATTTGAAAACGGCAATCCGTATATGATGCGTCCCGCTATCAAATGGGGAGTGCACAGAGGAACGCTGTTTCACATGAGAGAGCTTTTTGGTCCGGTTCTTACCGTTATGAACGCAAAAGATTTTAATGAGGCTATTGATATTGTGAATGAACCCGGCTATGGGCTTACTGCCGGTCTTGAAACACTGGATGACAGGGAGTGGGCTTTATGGAGTAAAATGCTCCATGCAGGGAATCTTTATATAAACCGCTCTACTACGGGGGCGATAGTTCTGCGGCAGCCGTTTGGCGGTATGCGTAAATCTTCCGTAGGGCTTGGGAGGAAAGCGGGTACATACAACTACGTGGTGCAGTTTACAGAGATAAAAGAGAAAAGTGTTGAAGGAAAAGATGTTCATGCACATCCGCTTGCGGAAAAACTTGCAGGCATTGCCGGAGAGGACGCTCAATTATTTGTAAAAGTCAGTTCAAACTATAATTATAATGCGAAAGAGGTCTTTGAAAAAGTTACTGACCCGATGAATGTACGCGGCGAGGACAACCAATATAGATATCTGAAAGTACCTGAGGTTGTGGTGCGCTATTGCAAGGGCGACCCGGTAAAAGATTTGGGGCTTATTATCCTTGCGGTAAGCGCGCTTGAAATCCCGTTTACCCTGTCGTTTGACACCGCGTGTGATACAGAATTTATTGGATCTTTTGCCGTTTTGGGGCTTAAAGCGGTTCAGGAAACAGAGAGGGAGTTTTGCAGAAGGTTTATCCCGGGCGTCAGGGTCAGATATGTATCAGCACAGCATATAACGCCTGAAGCGTATGACAAGATGTATAAAAATTATGGTTTTTTCGCTTCCTATCCTGTTTTGTGCGAAGGACGCATAGAACTTCTGAATTATCTGATGGAGCAGTGTGTAAGCACAAGCTATCACAGATATGGCAATTTGGGCGCAAGAAAATAATAGAGCGTTTCAATGCTGAACAGCCATAGTATATAAAGATTACTATTTCCTATTACAACTTTCTATCAATCAATACCTTTTCCACCGCTTTTATGACAGCGCCGGCGGATATCCCCGTTATGCAGACAGGGTCATTGCATTTTTCATGCAGACAGCGGTTTTTACACTCAAGCTCTATATCTAAAGAGATATATTTCCGGCTGTTTTCATAAGGCATTTGGTCTGCCGGCGGGGTCCAGCTTGACGCGCGGGTGTTACTGTACAAAATAACGCTGGGTATGCCGGATGCCTTTGCAATATTGCCGGGACCGTTGTCACATCCGATATGCAGAACTGTCCGAGTAAAAATACCGCGCATACGGCTTATTGTGGAGTGCGCGTACTCCGGTAAAGCTGTGTATTTCATTAAAGACTGCACTTTGCGGGGGTAGTCCTCCTCCCCCGGACCATATATAAAAAGTATCTTTACGTTAAAACGGGAGATCAGATCATCTGCGACAGCCGCAAACCTTTCCAGCGGCCACTGACGGAATCCGTGCCTTGTGGTTAACCCCAGTGTTACCAGCATATCATCTGCGCCAACCCCCAAAGAAACAAGAAAATCGTCCGCTTCACGCTGATTCTCTGCGTTTATAGGAAATTCCGGTTCAAAGCCATTCGGCATAACTCCTATATGAGCGGCAAGCGCCATTTTATGTATCCCGGCGTATATATGAGACGGAAAGAGATCTTTGTTAATTTTGTGAGTATAAAAATATTTTCTGTAGTGTATATCAAACCCTATCCGGCATTTTGCTCCGCTTAACCATGTGAGATAGGCGGAGGTAGGGTTACAAAAAAAATCTATAACCACGTCATATCTGTTTTTACGTAGCGTTTTGACAAGCCGTATATATTCCGCCGCTGACGGGCGGCGTTTTACGGTAATAATAGTATCTACATAAGGGCTGGCTCTGAATATTTCATCAGACGGCGGTTCGGTAAGGTAGTCTATTTTGGCGTCCTTCCATACAAAACGTATTGCCCGCACCGCCGGGGTTGTAGTAATCACATCCCCTATTCTGCGCAGCTGAGTCAGAAGAATTTTCATCATGCTACAACTAACACAGCAATTTATCTATTTCAAGTTGCTTTTTTTGTGCTATATAATTTGTTATGGCGGGAAATAAACACCAATTTATAGCGCATATTGAGGAGGGGATGTCCCGGTTCGGGATGAGCATGGAGTCATCGGAAAATATAGGTGACGATTTGAACAGGCTTGTACTGAAAGACAATACTCATAATACCGGTTATATAGCGATTGCCAAACGCAAAGATGTAAAAAACCCTGATTTCTGGGGTAATCTTATAGATAACCAGCTTAAAAATGCTCTACAGGAGAGCGCCTATAAAGGTGAAGCTCTTCCGGCGGCGCTGATTGTTCCTTCTGATGAAGCTGACGCCGTAATCGCCCAGTCCGCGGAACGCGGAATAAAACCTTCCGTCTATCAGCTTTTTGACGGTTATGTAGTTATTGGATATAACAGGAAAGACAGTCAAAAACTTATTAAAAACACAGATAATACCCCTCAAACGGAAAATTCCCAGTCTGAAAACACAGAGCGGGAACCCGCGCCAGCCGAATCCGAGCAAACAGAAACAGCGCCTAAAACACCTGATGTTCAAAATATTTCAAAAGGACCTTCTAAACTTGCCGGCATAAGTCCAAAAAAACTTGCCGCGGCAGCGCTTTTAGGCGTAACAGTCGCTTCAATCCCTTTTGCCATAAATAAATTACAGGATGATCATAATGTGGCTGAAAAAACAGCCGAACCTCCGGCAGTAAAAGAGATTCTTACAAATGTTAACGAAGGGAACGCCGGTTTACCCGATATTCAAGCCGCGCTTGCCTCAAACGCGCCCCTGCCGGATTATTATCTTGAAAAACTTATCAGTGACGGCTATCTGAGAGATGTCGCGCAAAATCCAAATATAAGCGGCGATCTTCTTAGTCGTTTTGCGTCAGATAATGACCCTCTGGCGCGCGCCGCCGCTGCGCGGAATAAAACTTTGCCGGAAGAGGTTTTACGCCGGCTAGCATCCGACAAATCTCCCGAGGTAAGGGCGGCGGTCGCTTCAAACCCGAATCTTCCGATTGATATTCTTAATAAACTAAGCCTTGACTGTGACGCCCAAATCTGTTCCGCCATACTTGAAAACCCAAATCTGACGCCGCGCTTGCTTGACCGGTTAGAACCCAGTATAGCCCACGCCACTTGCGCCAATAAAGAGAAGATTTATGCCGGTCCCTGCGTTTCCCGCGCTGCGCTTGCATATAACGCCGCTAACCCTGATCCTTGCATACGCAGAGGGATAGCGAAGAACCCGCGCACAGATAAAGACACTCTGAACGCCCTGCGTAACGATACCGACAGAACAGCGCGTGATATGGCTCTGGCGAACCCTTCCATAGATAAAAAAGAACTTATGGATATTTTTCCGGTCAGTTGGGGGGGAAACGGAAATGATGAAGAAAAAAGCTCCCCTGAAAAGGTAAAAGATATTCAGGCGGCGCTGAAAAACAGTTCTACGCCGGAAAGTATTCTCCGCGGCGCTTTAACCTATGACCCTGAAAAATTTGGTGAGGCTGCCGCTCATTCGCCTGCCTTGTCAGGGCGTAATGCCGCTGTTTTATACGATTATTCCGTACCCAGAGGGGGGATGAACGGATTTTTTGAGGGGGTTTATGCCCTGCCGTATGATAAAACGCTTTTGGGGCTTATGAAAGACAGAGATGAACCGGGTAAAATCTCTAAAGACAAAGCTCTTTCCGCGTTGCGCGCTCAGGTAAACAAGCTCTTCGCGGATAATCTTTACAATCCTATAACTGCCGCGCAAGTGCAAAGATTATCCGGTGGCGGACAGTCCGGTTCCGGTTCTGACGGAGAAAAAAAAGCGGATAAAAACGGATACAACCGGATAAATATGCGAGAAACAGGAGACGGCGGCGCCTTTTTTGAAAATGAACCTATTTTATCGCTTAATGACAAAGAGTTTGACCGTTTCGGAGAATTTTTTGAAGGGGAGGAGTTGCCTCTGTCAGATAAAGGAAGAGCTTTGCTAGAAATTGCGGATTCAATTATTGATGATGTTATGGAAGAGCTGGCGCCGGTTATGGAAAGAGCTGCCGCAGGAAAAGGCGCGGATTTGTTACCGGCAAAATCCGGAGTCAAATCTGTAACGCCGGACGGAGATCAAACCGGAGAATATAGTCAAACCCGTTCAAATGACAGCGCCGGAAAAACTTTTTCCGGGGCGGTTCCCGTTCAGAAGAGGGACCGCGGCGCCGCTCCCCCCATTTTGAGTGACGGGTTGTATGAAAAAAGCTGCCGGCAGATTGATTCTATGCTGAGTTTATTTTAATTCTATGATGCGGGAAAAACTTATCAAGATTGCTGTTGAAAATCTATACAATATGGGTTTGCGGGTTTTCCGCGCAAATCAGGATTACAGAGGCAATAAGCCGGATTTGGCAATAGTTTATCCGGATAAGGAGAAATATTACCTTACGGAAGTAATAGGGGATGACTGTCTGATTTGGCCTTCGCCGCGCCTGATAAATAAAGGGCATTACGCTGAAAGCAGGGAGTTTTGCCGCAAACTTTATCAGGATGAACGCACAGCGGCGTGGGCGGCGGCAGTTTACTGCGATCTGGGGCAGGGGTTGGAGCTTTTTGCTTATAATGAGCTTGCCGGCATCAGTTTAATCCATATGCGAAAATATGCCGCGCTGATATACCCTTCCGGCATTGCGAAAGAAGCTGATAAAATACTGAAATCGTTTAATTTGCAGTTCCGTTCTCTGGATATTTTAGAAAAGTTCACACTAACGCTATTTTCACAGACAGATACTGCAAAACTTGCCGATTCAAGGCGTTTTATGCAATTTCTGACAACAAACAGAGAGATATAGAAGTTCACTTGTCATTGCGAGGAACTTTGTGACGAAGCAATCCAGTGCAACGATATTTGTTCTTTCAATTGCAAGTCGGTATAAGAAAGCCGGGCATTTGCCCGGCTTTTACAATGGTTCGGAGGAGAAAAACTGGTTCTATTCAGAGTGTGTTTTTATCTCTTCATATTCAGGAGTTCCTGTATCATCTCATCAGAGGTTGTCACAACACGGGAGTTTGCCTGGAAACCCCGTTCGGTAATAATCATATTTACAAATTCAGCGCTCAGGTCCACATTGGAGTTTTCAAGCGCGCTTGACGCTATGCCGCCGCGGGAGCCGGACTGCGGAGTGCCTATAACCGCCTGACCGGAGTTTCCTGTCTCCGCAAACATAGTGTCCCCGACCTTTAGAAGCCCCTGATTGTTCTCAAATGTAGCAAGCGCAACCTGACCAAGAATCCGTATCTGTCCGTTTGAGTAATATCCTACTATTTCACCCGCAGGGTTAAACAGTTTCTCCATCAGCACTCCCAGCGCGTTACCATCCTGATCGTTTCGCGTGAGGCTGTTTCTGGCGTTGGATATAACAAACCCGTCATATTTTCCGGTGGTGCCGAGGTGCAGGGCGATACCGGACATAGGACTTGATCCGTTACCCGGGCTAAAACTCAGTGTCGGGTTTGATATTATGTGCATAGGCACGGCATACCTGTCGTACATATAACTCGGAGTTCCGTCAGCGTTAAAGCGTATTATCAATTCGTTTGTGGTCACGCCCTCTAACCGGACTTTGGCGTAGGGGTCATCGCACGAAATTCTCACTGACCATTCATTTTTCTCGTAGTTAAACATGGCAAAATCAAACTTAATGTCGTGCTCGTTGCCTTGACCGTCATAAATGGTCATGTCGGTTACAAATCTGCCGCCTGAAGCGTCCTGAGTATTTGATACGGACACTCCGAAGTTGGTGAAGATGTTATAAGTGTTTTGAGGTTCAGCGCTGAGGTTCAGCCCTTTGATGTTGTTTGCGGCGCCTTTTTCACCGACTACGTACATAATCCCGTCCATTATTGTAACATTCTTTTTCATGTTGAATGAAGGACCGAGCCCAAGATACACTTCCAGGGCGTTCATCATATCATTCACAGTGCTGTTTATGTCCACAGTATATGAATTGGCTGCTGTCAGAGGTTTATTATCTATACTGGCATTAAAATTCATTGTAGTAACCCCTTCTGTAAAAGCAAACGACTGCCCCTGTTTGTTAAAAAGATCTAACAGAAGCGTATCTTCCGTAGCGTTTGTAAAAAACTGGTAAGAGGCGGTTGATTGTCCCGGCAGTAATGTAGCCCCGGTCCTGTGACCTGGATCAAATACCATTATATTATCGTCAAAGTTGCCGTCAGTCAGATTATAAACTGTGAATCCGGAAAGGGTTTGGGTGGAACCGCTATCCATACTGTAAGAGATGCGCCCTTTTCCGGATATCTCATCCACCCGGACAACTGGAGTTATCGGATCAAGCACCGCTCCTTCCAGCACACTCAATACCCCTTCCAGATAAGGGCTGGCGCTGATGGCAAAAGCGGGCGCCCTTAAGGTGGCAATGCCGCTGATTGTAACAGGACCTGCGCCAACTACCTGTACATCAAAACTATTGCCGGTAACTCTTACGGTAAGAGTACCGCCGGCTGTTATACGCATAAGCTGCGCGAAATCATTGACAGTATGAAACTCATTTAATGCAGGGTCCGCCGTACCTCCCCTATAGGTAAAAGTGCTCAGATTTCCGTTAATATACATCTCAACCTGATCGCCGTTACGCAGACCGAAGTTATTGTCAAGGTATTCAGCCCTGAATTCACCACCGCTTATGACTGAACCGTTAATAACGCCGTCTATCTGGGCAGCCAGCTCTCCGAGGCTTTTGAAGTCGTTACCGACATTTAAATCCTGTTGAAAGAACATTTCGTTTGACTCTTTTGAATTTCCGGAGTACGTACCCTGAAGAGGCAGCAGAATATTGTTTAAATAGCCGCTGGTGGCGGAGAATGAGTCAATCTTGAATGAAGGAGTGGCGGGATCACAAGAAATCGTAAGCTTGCCGCCGGAAAGGCTTGCCACCGTATCACCGGGCGCGCCAAATTCAGGATTATTACTAAATATAAAATTAAGCTCATCAATAAGATCTTGAACTGTTGAAAAATTTCCGTTACCTATAGCGCCGGCGGTTGATACATAACTAAGGGTAAAAAGAGTTCCTCCTACCGTCATGGTCAGTTGGGCTTTCCCCGGTACCATATTTACCGGCTGCCCTTCTTTATTGGCAATGTCACTTATAGATGTAGTTAAGGCAATATGCGCCTTGACTCTGACTTTATCATTGCTACGCAGATCAAGGTCTGTACCGTCTTTTGTCAGCAGAGAAAC
>JAIRQX010000086.1 GCA_031256375.1 Deferribacteraceae bacterium | reverse complement strand
CTATTGTTTGGATGGACTGTATCAGCATACCAAAAGGCGCTGCAAATACGGAAAGTGCTTATAAATTCATAGACTATATCATGCGCCCTGAAGTAGCGCTGGAAATATCAACTGAGGCGGGATATACAACGCCGAACAGGGCTGCGATGGAGCTTATGGATGAAGAGAGCAGAAACAACCATCTGTTGAACCCAGACGAAAACGATCTGAAAAACTCTGAATTTCAGGACGATATAGGCGATGCTATACTTGTATACGAAACATATTGGGAGAAACTGAAAACAGGAAGATAAAATATGAGATATAGTAATTACTTAAATTGAAGTTTTAGCAGATTTGTAAAGTTTATTTTAAAGCATTTCCTAATGGTAAATCTATGAAAAAACTGTTTGTCTTTATCATGTTATTTACACCGATAATAATGTAGTTTCCGGCGCCTGTATATCAAGTTCCGGGGTAAGAAAACCATTTACTGACTCAGAAATTAAAAACTTGAATAACGGACATAAAATAGACTGTGAATAATACCAACTTGTAATTAGCGCTACAGTTGAAATTCAAGATTTTGTCTCAAATCTTGACAATATTAAGTTTAGAGTATTATAATCCGCATATCTAATTTTTGGGGGAGGATCTAAGTGAATCAATTAAAGAAAAAAGGCGCTTATAATATAGCAATTGCAGGGGTTACCGGCGCGGTAGGCGAAACATTCCTGCGTATTTTGGAAGAGAGAAATTTTCCTGTGGCAAACCTTATTCCCCTTGCCTCATCGCGTTCCGCTGGGAAAAAAATCATATTCAAAGGAGTTGAATATCCTGTAAGGGAACTTACTCATGGAAGTTTTGAAGGAGTTGACATAGCGTTATTTTCCGCAGGCGGTGACCGTTCAAAAGAGTTTGCCCCTTCGGCTGTTAAAGCGGGCGCCGTTGTTGTGGATAACTCTTCCGCTTTCCGTATGGATCCCGATGTCCCGCTCGTTGTACCGGAAGTAAACCCGCAGGACGTGAACAAACATAAAGGGATAATCGCAAACCCCAACTGTACGACTATTATAATGGTTGTGCCGCTTAAACCGCTGCACGATTATTCAAAGATAAAAAGAGCGGTTGTATCGTCATACCAGTCCACCTCCGGCGCAGGAGCATCGGGTATGCAGGAACTTATAAACCAGACAAAGGCGTGGACAGATGGGAAAGAGATAACTGTATCAGCTTTTGCTCATCAGATACTCTTCAATATTATCCCTCATGTGGACTCGTTTACAGAGAACGGTTACACTAAAGAGGAGATGAAGATGTATAATGAAACACGCAAAATTATGGGTGATGACAATATAAAAGTTTCTGCTACCTGTGTGCGGGTACCTGTGCTTTCCGCGCATTCAGAATCAATTACTGTAGAGACGGAACGCCCCATTTCGGTGGAAAAAGCGCGGGAACTTTTCTCTAACGCTTCAGGAGTTAAACTGGTAGATGAGCCTGCAAACAAGATGTACCCTATGCCGCTTTTTGCCGCAGGACAAGATCTTTGTTATGTTGGAAGAATAAGAAAAGATATATCAGCCGAAAATTCTCTTACATTCTGGGTTTCTGGCGATCAGTTACGGAAAGGGGCGGCGACCAACGCCGTGCAGATTGCGGAGATTTTGATTTGATATCAATAGGATAAGGAATACATAAATCACTATGAGATTTGATTTTGCCAAAGCCGGCAGCGGGCTTACTTATGAGATACGAAACATTGTTCAGATAGGCGCACGTCTTCAGAGTTATGGTGTGGATATATGCTGGGAAAATATCGGCGATCCTGTTGCCAAAGGGGAAAAAATCCCTGAATGGATGAAGGAAACCCTGAAAAAGGCGCTGGATGATGACAATAGCTACGTCTATTCCCCGACTAAAGGCGTTGACGCCACCCGTGAATACGTTGCGGCTAAAAATAACGCCAGAGGCGGAGCACAGATAACAAAGGAAGATATTATATTTTTTAACGGTCTAGGCGATGCTGTAGCGCGTACATACGCGTCCATGCAGGTTGACGGCAGGGTCATCATGCCTGAACCTACTTACTCCACGCACTTTATGGCGGAAGTTTTGCACGCATCTTTCCCTCCCAATACATTTTGCCTTGATCCCGCAAACAGATGGATGCCAAACTTGGCGGAACTTAAACAAAAAGTGCGCCACGCAAACAGTATTGTGGGAATTATGCTTGTCAACCCCGATAATCCTACCGGTTACGTTTATTCGGAACACGAACTGATGGAAATCGTGCATATAGCGCGTGAAAACGACCTTTTTCTAATGTTTGACGAAATATACCACAATATAATTTATAACGGTAAATCTACGCCGCTTCTTACCGATATTATAGGAGATGTGCCGGGTATCAGCATGAAATCGCTCTCTAAAGAAGTCCCGTGGCCGGGAGGTCGCTGTGGCTGGATGGAGATATATAATGCAGGAAAAGATGCGGCTTTTGACAGATTTATAAACGCCATTTATCAACAAAAGATGGCGGAAGTATGTTCCGCGACGTTCCCTCAGGCTGCTCTGCCACTGATTTTGGAACACCCCAACTTCAACTCTTATCTTAAAGAGCGTGTAAAATATTACGAAAAAATTTCATGTATAGCGGCGGATGAGCTTTCCAAATCGCCATACCTCTATGTGAACCGCGCTAACGGGGCATTTTATATGACTGTGGTTTTTAAAGACGGTGTGTTAAAAGATACACAAACACTTCCGGTAAAAGAAAACGCAATGAAAGATTACGTTGAAAGTATGCTTTCCGAGAATGCGGAGTTAGATAAAAGGTTTGTTTACTATCTGCTTGCATCCACAGGTATATGCGTTGTTCCTCTTACATCATTTTTTACGTCCATTAACGGTTTTCGTATGACTTTGCTGGAAAAGAATGAGAAAAAATTTACGGATATAGTGCGAAAAATCCGTATAGCGGTAGATCAATATGCAGAATCATAATTTTATAATACTTTTGGAGGATAAATTGTGAAAACGGTATTAAATATTGAAGGGATGGTATGCGGACACTGCGCGAAATATGTTACGGAAGTACTGGAAGAACTGAATGGGGTTGAATCCGCAACAGTCAGCTTTGAGAATAAAAATGCTGTGATTGAGCATGATGATGAATTGTCTGTTTTGGATATGAAAAGCGCTGTGGAAGAGGCAGGATACGAAGTAGTATCATATTAATACTGTAAGCGCGACATCAAACAACCGTAACGCGGGGATTGTTCAATGAACTTTATATT
>JAIRQX010000082.1 GCA_031256375.1 Deferribacteraceae bacterium | reverse complement strand
ATAGTCGATGCAAGTTTTGTAGATGTCCCCAAGCAACGTAACAGCAGGGAAGAAAATCAGACAATCAAGAATGGAGTCATTGCTGAAGAGTGGAAAAGTCCTAAAAATGAATCCAAGCTTAAGCAGAAAGACACAGAATGGAATAAAGTAGAACATCGTTTATTTAGCTATATAACAAAAAATTGGCAAGGAAAGCCGTTAATTGATGTTCAAACAGAATGTACCCAAAATCACTATCGTCAGAGCTTCGCAAACACTACAAAAATAGCCTTGGTATTCACTTGTAGTATCCAGTTCTGAAAAATATTCAACGATTCGCATTGCTTTGCCCATAAATTCACCTCCATATGTAGTATTGTTATTGAGGATGTTGAAAATATAAGCAATAGATTTATTACATACTACGAAAATCAAAACAGCGTGAAAAATATTACTTTCTTAAAATTGATTTCCGTGGATTTAGTGAAATTCTGTCAGTCTATTTAGGACAATAAAATACGCATAAAGCAACATACAAGCGTGTTTATCGGAATTGTTATGACGTAATAAAATCGTTATTATCTTCCTGACTTTGGAAGTGTACTGTGGGTGAGGAAAACGTCAATAGGAAATAAAAATAAGCAGTTCCGCATTAAATTAACCGTCTTTGCGAGCAGAATGTTTTTTATGAAGCGCGGCAATCCATGCAGGTAAAAGCTCCCACTGGATTGCTTCGTCACTGTGTTCCTCGCAAAGCGCCGTCTCATTTGCAAACTGCTCTATAATATTTTGGGCGGCGTTTATCCGGCAGTTTTTTTCTTGTATTCAAGCGTTTCAATATATTCGTCCGTTTTATTTTTTGGGATTGAATTTGCTGACGGAAGCTGTATAATCCTGATCTTTTTATAAAAGTTCCACATATCTATCTCAATTATATCCCCTGACTTCAGGTGTATGGAAGGTTTTGCCGTTCTGCCGTTCACCATTACCGCGTTCTCATCCGCTGTCTCTTTTGCTACGGCGCGGCGTTTTATTAGTTGGGTTACTTTGAGAAATTTGTCAAGACGCACTTAAAGATTATACCTGTTTACAAGGATTGATCGTTTGTTCCTTTCAATCCAATTTTTGAATACCGTTTCTATCTGTTCCATCTGAATCTTGTTTATTACGGATTTTTTTAATGAATCTGTAACGTTAGATTCATTTCTGATATCTCTCAGCATTAACACTGCGTAACGACCGTCACTGTCTGACACTGCTTTTGACAACTCTCCCGGGGAAAGCTGTTTAACCGCGTCTCTCATTTCAGGGACAAGTTCATCTGGGTTTATCCATCCCATTTTGATAATAGGTTGAGAGACCTCGGCGGCGGCATCTTCAAACCCCCCTTTTTTCATTGCGTTTGAAAAGTTATTGTAGGATGTTCTGCCGGGAAGAAGAACAAGCTCCAGATTGTATTCGGTTTGACCGAAATTAACATTCGGATCGTTTTTGAGGTAGTTGCGCACATCTTCTTCCGTTACCACAATTCTTGGAAACAATATTGCCTGCACTTTTTCGCGCAGAAGTTCATTTTTAGCTTCCATCCGCAGTTCCGGAGTAATTTTACCTTCCCTGTCCATAATTTCCCGCACTCTTGCCCTAAACAGGCTGTTCTGTTCCTGCATACGGAGGAGGACTTCATCAATCTGCTGTTCTGTAACTATCTGTCCCATACGCGCGGCTGCTATCTGTATTGTCGTATTCTGGATCATAAGTTCAAGCGTTTCATTGTAATACCGGTTCCACATCGCTTTGCGTTTCTCGGGATCAGAATCGTTGTTAATGGAACGGACAATGCCCGGGGCAAATGTTTCAATGTCATGTAGAGTTATTATTACGTCCCCGATTTGAGCGGCTATGCGGTCAATTATCTCTGCGCCGCTCTTCTGCGGGAAAAAGCTCATACAAAGTAAAATTATTGAGATACTGAATATCCGCGTTGCTGTAAAGCACATTTACATACTCCGTGATTATTTCCTGTTTCTTTTGTGTGTATAGCTCTGCAAGAATCTTTGTTTTAATGCTGTCGTAAGAGTAGCGGTCATCATGGGCGTATTCCAACATCTTAAAAATATGGAAACCGTATTCCGACGTTATAATTTCTGAAACATCCCCCTCTTTAAGCCGGAATGCCTCGCTGAAAAATTCGGGGTAGCTGGATTCTTTTACAAACCCCAGATCGCCGCCATTATTTTTCTCAGGTCCTTCGGAATATTTGCGCGCCACTTCAGTAAAAAGTATCCCTCCGGCAAGTTCCTTTGCGGCTAAATGCGCCGAGACATTATCTTTTACAAATATATGCAGTATATGCGCCTCTTTCTCAACGGAAGGGGTTGGCTTTTTTTTAGCATCGTAATATTGCCGGAGTTCTCCTTCCAGCACATAACTTGAGGAATCCGCAAGCTGCCGGAGCATTTTGTCCACAACCATACGTTCTTCCGATATTTTCGCCACTTTTTGGGAGTTGATGTAATAATGTCCGGTAAGAGCTTTTAACTCCTTTGAACCGTTAGTTGAGCGTAGCTGCGCGAGGAAACGGTTCAGCATATCACTGTCAGCGTTTATTTTCCTGTACTCCGCCTCCTGAAACAGAAGTTTATGCTCTATAAAGTCGTTTAACAGTTTATCCCGCAGCTTTGTGTTGTCGAGATCTTTCGGTTCCATCTCCCAAAGGACTATATTTGAAAAATCCCATAAATCCGCAGTGGTGTAAATATTGCCGTTTATTTTGACAATACTTTTGTTTACGGTTTGTGTGTCGCTGCCAATGCGACTGCACGCTGAAAAAAAGATCAAAGCTGTTAGGGATAATAATATTAATTTTAAACGCAGATTCATACTCAATAATAATAACCTGTTTGTACTATATCGGCAAGAGGAATTACACTTCTTTATTATGTCTCTTAATTAAGTTCTATAGTATAGATATTTAAAACTTTGTCAAGCATTGAATTTTTTTGGAAGCGGGTTGCCGTAAATCAGTCTGAAAATTTTTTGAGGAACTGTACGGTTCTTGGGTTTTTGGGGTTACGGAAAATATCTTCCGGCGTCCCTTTCTCCGCCACCAAACCATCGTCCATAAATATTACTCGATCTGCGATCTCTCTGGCAAACGCCATTTCGTGAGTGACAACTATCATAGTGGTTTTTTCCTGAGACAGCTTTCTGAGGACGCTCAAAACTTCTGATGTCAGCTCTGGATCAAGGGAAGAGGTTGGCTCATCAAAACATAAGTAACGCGGGTTTAATGCCAACGCGCGGGAGATTGCCACCCGCTGCTGCTGTCCGCCGGAAAGTTGGTATGGGTATTCGTCAGCTTTTTTATCAAGCCCGGTTTTTACAAGCGCCTGCATAGCTGTCTCCCTAGCATCCTCCTTGCTCATTTTGCGGACGTGTGTGAGAGCTACGGTAACGTTTCTCAGTACTGAAAAATGAGGAAAAAGGTTAAATTGCTGAAACACCATTCCCATGTTACGCGAAATTGACTGCAATACGCTGTTCGGCGAATATTTAGCCGGATCCCCCTGACATAATATTTCATTGTCCACCTCAATATAACCGGAATTTATATACTCCAACCTGTTTAAACAGCGCAGCATCGTACTTTTGCCTGAACCGGACGAACCTATTACCGCAAGCACTTCTCCAATATTCACCTCAAACGATATTCCTTTCAGAACGGCGTTTGTACCGAAGTTTTTATAGATATCCCTTGCGATAATCATCGGTAGTAATCCTGTTGTTTTTCAAACCAGAGAAAAAACTGCGTCACTCCGGCGTTAAGGATGAGATAAATAGCCCCTGCCACAAAAAGCGGGATTATGGAGACGCTTTGGGAAGATGCGCTTTTGGCTATCCTGAATATCTCTACAATAGCAAGTGTGGAGATAAGCGCTGTGTCTTTAACCAGTGTTGTAAACTCATTGCTCATAGGAAGCGTAATCCGCTTTATAACCTGCGGAAGTATGATGCGGACGAATGTCATTTTGCGGCTAAATCCCAGCACTTGAGCGGCTTCATACTGCCCCGAGGGGATTGATAGTATCCCCCCCCTGTATATCTCCGCAAAATATGCCGCGTAGTTAAGAACATAAGAGAGTATTGCCGCAAAAAAACGGTTCAGGTTTATCCCAAAAAGATAAGCGGGACCGTAAAAAACTATTATAAGTTGTAAAAGCAACGGTGTGCCGCGCATTAACAGTATATATATGTGCAACGGCTGCCGGATGAAAGCGTTTTTTGACATCCTACCCAAAGCTATAAAAAGTCCCAAAGGCAATGCAAAAAGAAGGGTCAGAAAAAAAACTTCAAGGGCGGTAACAGTACCGCCCCAAAACTCTGACATCATTAAAAACAGTTTTTCAGGATTCTGAAACAACCTCATAGTTATTTCAGCGTAGTTATGTCATCCCCGAACCATTTATCTGATATTTCTGACATAGAGCCGTCGTTTGCCATTTCTACAAGTGCGGCTTCAACTTTATCTTTCAGAGTAACATCGGATTTCCTGAACCCTACGCCAAAACGTTCATCTGCCATAGATTCATCTAGTATTCTGTATTTGTCAGGGTTTTTTGCGATATAGTTGAAGTTAGCGACAATTATGTCCATTAGCACTGCATCGCAGTTGCCTGTGTCAAGATCGGTCATCGCCATAAGGTTGTCTTCAAACTGAAGTAGCTCTTTAAGTGAATTTTTGACTTCAGGGAATTTGTTAAGCGCCTCAAACGCGCTGGAATCCCGCTGCAGCGCCAACTTTTTACCGTTAAGATCCGAAAGGGTCTGAACAGGGGAAGCCGCAGGGACAATCACAACCTGTTTATTGTTCATATAAGGTTTTGTGAAAGTGAGCGCCGCTTCGCGTTCAGGGGTCATAGTAAAGCCGTTCCATATACAGTCTATCTTGCCTGTATTAAGTTCCTGCTCTTTAACATCCCATATAATCGGCTGAAGAACAAGCTCCACACCAAGACGTTTGGTTACTTCGCGTGCCAGATCTATATCAAATCCAACATACTCGCCATTTTCTTTGAAACCCATCGGAGGGAATGAATCATCAAACCCCATTATAAATTTCCCTTTTTGCTGAATATCCGCAAACGATTGATCGCCCTCAAATTGTTCAGACTGTTCGGATTGGACGGGCTGGGCTGGCTGATCCGTTTGACGGTTCTTTTTGCATCCTGCAAATGCAGCAAGCAAAATCGCCATAAATACCATTAAAAGCAAAACACGTTTCATACAATCTCCTATTATAAAATAATTTGCATTGTATACTGATACAATTTTTCATATTTGTCAAGATTGTAAATATCTCGCGTACCCCCAAAATTTTTGAGAGCAATTCCGTAAAATATTGAAAATATTGAGAAATATTGAACAAATTGATTGAAAGAGTCTCTTTATGATGTTACAATGATTGTGATAAAAAA
>JAIRQX010000081.1 GCA_031256375.1 Deferribacteraceae bacterium | reverse complement strand
TTTGGACGTTTGAAAAGATTCCGTAGGGTGTGCACTCGCTATGACAAAACAGATGTAATGTTCTTGGCGTTTATTCAATTTGCCTTTATTGCTATATGGCTAAAATAGTGTCAACATGCTTTCACGCATTATTAAAGATGTGGTTTCTTGAGGTTGCCTATAAAAAAAAGAGGTTGCCTATAAAAAAACATGAGGGGGTGATATGTACGTTAGGTGATAATTCTGTTTTTTTACAGTAATTCGCCATATCTTCTTATGAAAATTTTCTTGAATACTGTAACCAAGGCCATATAGAGAAAAATTGTCAGCACAAGCCATACGAAATATACGGGTGGAAGCGCTGCCAGTCCTATTGACGCGCTGATGCCGGTAAACGGAATAACGGTCAGCGCCGCTATGCCGGTAAAGGTAAGAAGCGTAACTGAGATTGAAGCGCGGCTTTGTATAAACGGAATCTTTGGTGTGCGGATCATGTGGATTACAAGCGTCTGACTCCACATTGATTCCACAAACCATCCCGCGTGAAAAACAGCTATATAATTCATCTGCATTGCCGGATCGGTAATCTGATGGAACAGCAGTCCCCCGCACATAGCAGGACAAATAATAAAGTACATAAGCAGATATGTCGTAATGTCGAACACTGAGCTAGTAGGACCAATCCACGCCATAAATTTACCGATGGAGGAAGATTCCCATTTTCTGGGTACAGCGATAAATTCCTCATCCACATTATCCCACGGGATTGCCGTGCAGGAAAGATCGTATATAAGGTTCAGCAAAATAAGGTGTATCGGCATCATAGGGATAAAAGGAAGAAAGGCGCAGGCTGCCAGTACTGAAAACATATTACCGAAATTGGAACTGGCGGTCATTTTGATATATTTAATCATATTGACATAAGTCTTGCGTCCCGCAACAATTCCTTTCTCCAAAACCATCAGATCTTTTTCCATCAGTATAACATCGGCGGACTCCTTTGCTATATCAACGGCAGTATCAACAGAGATACCCACATCGGAGGTTTTCATTGCCGCTGCGTCATTTATGCCGTCTCCCATATAACCTACACTGTGATCATTTTTCTGTAAAATTGTAATTACAAGGGATTTCTGCTGAGGTGACAGTTTGGCAAATACGCTGACAGTTTCAACTTCCCTGCTTAACTCCGCATTGGTTTTCTTCTCCAAATCAGAACCAAGCAATATACGCTCGGCCGAAATACCAACCTGACGGCAGACAGAACGCGCAACTTTATCATTGTCGCCGGTAAGTATTTTAACGTTAACGCCATGTTCTTTCAGTGACTTAACAGCTTTGACGGCGGATTCTTTAGGAGGATCAAAAAACGCCAGATAACCCATAAGCACCATGTCTGATTCATCTGCTGTTGAAAACGCGCCTACAGGGGACGGGTTATTTTTTTGCGCCACAGCGATGACGCGCATACCATCTTCATTCAGCTTATCAACTTTTTCAAGTATGTACTCGCGAATGTCGTCAGTTAGCGGGAGAACTTTACCCTCGTATTCGGCAAAGCTGCAAACCGACAGCATCTCTTCAACAGCTCCTTTTGTGATCATCTGCGTTTTCCCGTTTGACACCACAACGCTCATACGGCGGCGTTCAAAATCAAAGGGGATCTCATCCACCTTAATAAACCTGTCAGACAGTCCGCGCAGTTCAACCGCGTTATTTTGCTCAATATACGAACGTTCAATAATTGCAATATCCATAAGATTTTTAAGACCCGTCTGATAATAACTGTTCAGAAAGGCGTGGCGCAGAACACGGTGGTCATCGTCCCCGTGAATGTTGAGGTGATACATCAACGCAACTCTGTCCTGCGTGAGGGTTCCGGTTTTATCTGTACACAAAATATTCATTGAACCAAGATTCTGAATGGAGTTTAAGTTTTTAATTATGGCTTTTTCTCTTGACATTGCAACAGCTCCTCTTGCAAGGCAGGTTGTAACAATCATCGGAAGCATTTCGGGGGTAAGCCCTACCGCTACTGACAGCGCAAACAGGACTGCTTCCATCCAGTCGCCTTTGGTAAAACCGTTTACAAACAAAACAACCGGAACCATTACAAGCATAAAACGGATTAGCAGCCACGACACTGAGTTTACCCCTTTCTCAAAGGTGGTTTGAACCGGTTTTTTGTTGATATGTTTTGCCATTTCACCAAATATTGTGTCATCGCCCGTCACTACAACCAAACCAGCCGCGCTGCCGCTAACAACGTTTGTACCCATAAAGGCAAGATTATTGATTTCTGTCAAAGCCTGATTGTTATACTGTATGACATCATTGGTTTTTTCCACTGCAACGCTTTCACCCGTCAGCGCCGACTGGCTTATAAACAGGTCTTTAGCGTAAATAATACGAAGATCAGCAGGGATCATATCACCCGCAGCCAGATGTACAATATCCCCCACCACAATCTCCTCAAGGGGAATTTCCGCTTTGCCGGTCTCTTCACGCCTGACACTGATGGTGGTTTTAATCATTTTAAGAAGGTTTTCTGCGGCGTTACCGCTCCTTGTCTCCTGTACAAAGCGCAATATACCTGAAACAAGTACCATAGTTGTTATTATAATAACAGTTGTTGGGTTTTTATCACCCGTTTCCGCCCAAATAATATCAGTAAACGCTGATACTGCCACCAGAACAAACAGGATGGCGGTAAACGGGTTAACAAAGGATTTAAGGATTCGCGCCGGCATTGATATCTTCCTTCCGTGCGTAACTTTGTTGTCACCATAATGTCCGCGGGATTTTTCAACGCCGGTTTCGCTTAACCCTGTCCGTTTTGTTTCAAATTTATCAAACAACTCATCTATATCCGCCGTCGCGGCAAACTGCAGTCTGCTACGCACTTCGTTGCGGTGCGTTGTTTCTGTACGAGTTTTGTTTGTTTTTGTAGGATTGTTTTTAAATTTACGCATAGGTTTACCCTTTAAAATTCAAAACGTTCTATAACATTTTATAGGGAGAATTTTCAACTAAAATTAAAGTCTTTTTTTTGCCGCACACCCGTTTATTATGAGTCCTTTTGTCAAGCACTATTACTACTGTTGTAATTCAAAATTTTGTCTCAAATAATGAAAATATTTTGCAACCACGGAAATCAATTTTAAGAAAGTAATATTTTTCACGCTGTTTTGATTTTCGTAGTATGTAATAAATCTATT
>JAIRQX010000116.1 GCA_031256375.1 Deferribacteraceae bacterium | reverse complement strand
TTTAAATAAAAATTGCGTCCTGCAATTTTTATTTACCGGCTACGGCAAGAGTGTTATCTTGCCTTGCCTTCCAAAATGCCAAGCATTTTGTCACGGCATCCATGCCGTGTATTCCAATTTTAAATTAACGCGCGTTTAATTTAGAATTGGAATTAGGCGCGTTATTCTGTTGTTTACTATAATACTTATCGCTCATTGATGTCAATTTTTCCTAATACTTTTTTGCGGCGTTTCCCATGAGTTCAAAAAAATAATTTTTAAAACCTAATACTAAGGTAATTGTTATTTATCATTATTCATTTACAACAACGTAGATAATCCGGTCAGGAGATTGAAAAATGGCGAGAAGGCATAAATTTAAAGCGCAGGAGCGAATTTCTCTGATAGAGTTGCTGCTTGAATTGCCGAATATTATCGCGATCACGACTCTAGCGTTGTTAAGCGGTTCACTTATACTTGCTCTTGACGCGTTTGAATCACTGGGCAATGTAATGCAGGCAGGGATATCCGGCGCGCTTTCCAAGAAATTGCAAAGCAGCGATAAGTTTAAATATGATTACGGCATGGGTAAAATTGAGGCGTTTGGCGGTTTTCTTGCCACAGCGTTTTTATTTGTCGGACTTTTGGTTGTGCTGATGGTTTCTATCCGGAGGTTAATAGAGCCAAGCGTACTGGGAGACTCTTTGTTTTTGGCGATATTTGTAAAGATAATCAATGTTTCCATTGATGTTTGGTTGTATATCAAACAATTAAAACTGACAAAGTCAATTAACAGCAGCTTTATTCGGTCTAATCTGGTTCTTGCGTTAAAAAGCCTCGTGTTTGATACGGTATCGTTGACTACTATAAGCGTTGCCTATTTTTTCAGAAGTGAATCTTGGATTGTGTATGTTGAACCCATTGTTTGTATATTTTGTATTGCATTTTTGGCGTACGGCGGTGTAAAAATCATCAAAGAAACGACATCCGACCTATTGGACAAAACATTGGACGAAGCTGAACAGATGCAGATACTGAAATGTATGTCTAAGATATTCCTTGGTATTAAAGGATTTGGCGGTATCAGGTCACGCCGCTCAGGGCACCGTGTTTACATTGATCTAATGGTAACATTTGATAACGATAAGACCTACGCAGAGATTTACAAAGAGATGGAAACTTTTGATATAGCGGTAAATGAGATTATACCTGACAGTGTTACTGCTATTGTTATTGGCAAATCTTATAATTCAGAGGAAAAGGGATTTGAGTGATATAAAATATTCTGATTTTTTATTAAAAAAAATTATCCCGCCTTCAGACGATTACACACAGGCGCTAAAAATCCACGCAAATGAAATGGATGAACGATTCGGGAATGACGCGGATAAAATTGACTACTGGGTAAAATATCCGAATGAAGGCACACAATGTAACCCTTATGGATTCTACAGAGGCGGAGCAATAATCGGCTTTTTGCTTTTGACTGTTTATAGGTCGGAAGGGTTTTTGTTCGGCGATTATCTGTCAATTTCATTAAAAGCGAGAGGTGTTGAGACTGTTAGGGCGTTTCTTCATCTCATCAGGGAGGAGTTGGATAAAACATACCATATGCCGATGTTTTTTGATATAGCCTCAGAAGACCGTCGCCGGCGCGGGGCGGAAAGACTTTACAAGACAGCCGGCGCCGGTTTGCTGGAATATAAGCACTTTATCCCACGCTGTGATTTGACGTTTGAAAAGATTCCAGCTCGTATGCTAATATACCCATCGCAAAAAAACATTGATAAGAACACATATTCACGATTTTTACGCACGATTTTACTTAAGAATCAGGTTGAATCCCTTTCCCCTTTTCTGAATACAGAGGAGAATGCAGCTTATAAACGCTATATCTCTGAAATATATAACGAATTGACAGGCGCTATGCCTGATACAATACATATTACTTAGTATTGATACGCAGGTGACAGCGATGGAGCGGAAAATAGAATTATTCGGATTTAACAACCTCGCAAAATCTTTAAATCTTAATATTTATGATGTCTGTTATACGTCAAGCGAACCTGACCGGCAGGCTTATCTCGCGTACATCAACAAAATGTTTAATTCCAAGCGTTTAATGAAAACGCTTATTGAAATCTCAGAACTAATAAAAGCTACGGTGTTAAACATATCAAAGCATGATTACAACCCTTTCGGCGCAAGCGCAACGGTTTTGCTTTCGGAAGAACCCGTGAACTCAATACCAGAGGGCAGAACGGTTTGCAGAGAAAACGAAGTAATTTTGGCTCATCTTGATAAGAGCCATTTAGCGGCGCACACTTATCCTGATATCAACCCCGACAATCCTGTCGCAACCTGCCGGCTTGACATTGATATAGTAACCTGCGGCAAAATTACACCGTTGAACGCTCTGGATTACCTCATTGATAGATTTGACCCGGATATTATTACATTGGATTACAAGGTGCGAGGTTTTACGCGTACATCTGACGCAAAAAAGCTGTATATTGACCACAATATAACATCAATTCGGGACTATATTGATGATAAAACACTGCTGAAATATGTAGCAAGGGATATAAATATACATGAATCTAATATTTTTCATACTAAAATGATAAAAAATGAAACTAAAATGAATAATCAAAGTCTTCGCCGTGAAATGATTGAAATTTTCAACTGTTCAAGATAATCTGTTTGGAGAAGATAAAATGCAGTTATGGTTTACAGAAAAACAAACGCGACAAGTTCGCTTTTCCATAAAGGTAAACAAGCAGCTTTTCAGCGGAAATAGTGGATTTCAAAAAATAGATGTATTTGAATCCGCTGAACTTGGGCGTATTTTGACGCTTGATGGTTACACCATGCTGACGGAAAAAGATGAGTTTATTTATCATGAAATGATAACGCATGTGCCAATGGCGGCGCAACCTGACGTGAAGAAGGCGCTTGTGATAGGAGGGGGAGACGGCGGGACGGTTCGTGAGCTGGCTCGTTATCAAACGGTTGAGAGTATTGATCTTGTTGAAATTGACCGGCTTGTTATAGATGTTTGCAAAGATTATTTACCTTTTACATCCTGTGGGTTGGAAGATGAAAGGGTGCATATATTTATTCAGGACGGAGCTGAGTATGTTAAGAATGTGAAAAATCAATATGAACTTATAGTTGTGGACTCAACCGATCCTGTCGGTATCGGCGAAGAGCTGTTTACAAAGGAGTTTTACGAAAACTGCTATAACGCGTTAAAAGACAACGGCGTTATGGTTAATCAACTCGGAACCCCTTTTTATTATGAAGACTCTCAGACAACACAAAGGTCATATAAGCGTATTATTGAGCAATTTCCAATTGTAAAAGCCTATCAAGCGCATATACCGACTTATGCCTCTGGACATTGGTTATTTGGGTTCGCGTCCAAACAACAGCAACCTGTGAATGATTTAAGCGCTGCAAAATGGAATTCGCTTGGTATTAAAACAAAATACTGCAATGCAGAGCTTCTTGCCGGGGCATTTGCTCTGCCAACTTATGTTATTGAACTTCTCACGAGATGAAGAAATCTGCGCTGTTGTGGAGGAATTCGCAAAATTCGTTAAGAAACGGGCGTGGTCGCCTGTTGATGAATAAAGACAAGCCGAATAGGTCGCTTTGTGTGTGTCAATGCCTACAGATACGGAATAACCCATATTTCTTACTGCAAACTGCTCTGCCTTAGTGATATAATTCTTCGCCATATTGCCCTCGTTTTGGTTTTTACCATATTATCGCATTCGTGCTTGAGGGCAACATGGTATTTCACATTACATTGACCATTATTGCCGCACTTTCGGCGCGGCAATCCAGATTGTTTATCATGGATCTCTTCGTCACTGCGTTCCCCGCAATGACGGGCGGAACTGCTGTAACCTTAGCAGGATCACTACGCACTACCTCTTTTTCAAGCGCATAGTTAAAAATATGCTTAATACCTTTGACCGCGTGATTAAATAAGAGACGTGCCCGGGAGGGATCGAACCCCCAACCCCCAGCTTAGAAGGCTGATGCTCTATCCGATTGAGCTACGGGCACAAAAGCCGTTTCATATTTCAAAATTATTTTCGTCCTTTATTTGCCCTCTTTAGATTTTTCCCTATAATAAACTTTACGCTTGCAATAATCACACATATATTCATGGCACACCCAACGGTGACAAGATATTTGCCGCTGATTCCCCTCGCAGCTAAGTATATAACCGATTTCAGACTGTTCGGCAAGGATTATTTTCCTCGCGTATCCCTAAAAAATGGGCAAAAATTTTGGGGGTGCGCGAGCCAGAAAAATGGTTGACATTTCATATTAATTTCGCTATTAAGAAAGCCACTTTGAATGCGTGAGCAATGAAAGTACAAATAATATTGCAGGGCAAAGTAAGAAACAGACGGACAACAGTGTGGATAGAGGAATACCAAAAACGCCTCACGAATTTTATACCTATTGAAGTGGTTATGTGGGGGGTTCCCAGACAAAGCAGGGAGGAGCGTTTTTTCAGCAGTTTAGGTCGCGGCGATAAGCTGGCGGCGCTGGACGAAAAAGGCAGAAGTTTTTCTACCCGCGGTTTAGCCGAATATTTGGAAGAGTTACTGCCGGTATGCCGAACCCTTTACCTTTTTGTGGGTGAAGCCAACGGTCATTCAGATACGGTTTTAAAACACGTTAAAGAACGATGGTCGCTGTCAGATATGACAATGTCTTATGAAATAGCGTTAATTGTTCTTGCAGAACAACTTTACCGGTGTATGACAATTATGACAGGTCATCCTTACCATAAATAAATTACGAGGGATAATATGGAAGCTGAACGCATGGAATACTTCAGAAAAAAACTTCACAGCATGAAAGATGAATTAATCTCCAAACTGAACGAACGTTATAACGATGCGCTCAGTTTTGGTAATGACGGTACTCAGGATTCAGCCGATGAAGCCTATAACATATACAATAAAAACCTTATGCTGGAGAAGGTGGAAACCGACGCAATCAAACTTCAACTTATAGAACAAGCTCTTGAACGTATTGAAAGCGGCTCCTACGGCGTATGTATTGAATGTGAAGACGATATAGAGGACCGGCGTCTTGAATTTGTCCCATTTGCAAGATACTGTACCGATTGCAAAAGTGAGTTGGAGAAAAAAGGAATAGTCCGAATCTGATATTTTTATAAATGGCACAAATTTTGCTTCCTGTTTGACAGGAGGCAAAAGATGTATAAAAAAGCATTAATCATTTTTTCTTTTTTTATATGTGTGTCGTGTGCCATAGGCGATTTAGAGATGGTTTATAACCCTGTTGTGGGGTTAAGCACAGGGGCGTGGCAGGTAGCCGCGCTTGTTGAGTTGAACGCCAACTTTTCATCGCTGTTGTATGATAAAACCGATGCCAAATTTGAAAAATTTACTGTCCGTCCCTTCCAGATACTGCCTGAAAACTGTGCGTTCTATATTATGCCGGTTATATATACCGACCCTTACAGCGCAAAACGGTTTGACGAGACTTATTCACGCATAATTGCAAGTTACTTTAAATTAAACAATTACGGCTATACAGTGGATTCACCGGATGAAGCAGACTATGTGATTGTGTTGGATATTACCGAATCGCCTCAAATGTTCCACGGTAAAAACAGTTCCTTAATTGAACTGACCATTATGGAACCTGATGAAACCCCGGTGTTTTTTACTAAAACTTTTGTCAGCAGCAAATCTGACAAAAACTTTTATTATCAGCCTTCAAAATCAGCGCGCCCTGTAAAGTATCTGACGCTGAAAGGCTTTGAGCGTATATTATACGAAGCCTTGCCTCAGGCGTTTTCATAGGAGGATATCTGTATGCAAAACGGTTTATATGTAGCCGCCGGCGGCCTATTAATGCAGCAGCAGCGGATGGATGTTATTTCCAACAATATAGCAAACATTAACACAAACGGGTTTAAGCGGGATCTGGCTGTTTTCAGTGACTACCGTCCGGTTGACAAACGCTACCCCCAGAACTGGATACAAAAGTCACTGTACAACAGAACTATTAACTCTTCTGTCAAATTGGACGATATATACACCGATTTTGAGATGGGACATTTTAAAAAGACGGAAAACTCTTTTGACGTTGCCCTGCAGGACATAAAAAACTTTTTCGCGGTAGAAACCCCTTGGGGAGTCAGATATACGCGGGACGGCGAATTTACAATGAACAGCGACGGAGAACTTGTCACAAGAGACGGTTTTAACCTGCTGGACAGAAATACCGGCGCTCCTATAGTTATCCCTCCGGATCACAGGCGAATGGATATTACAAATGACGGAACTGTATATATAGATAATGCCGCCATAGGGCAGATAGACGTAGCGCGCTTTGAGGAGACGGAATATCTCCAGAAAGTGGGGCGCAATCTTTACGCAGCGGTGGACGCGCTGCCGGATATCCCTCAGAATCCCACTGTTACTCAGGGGTATGTGGAGACAAGCAACATAGATCCGATTATGGAGATGGTGCGTATGATAGACTCCATGCGTGGTTTTGAGCTTTACCAAAAAGTTGTGCACACATACGACAGTTTAAATGATCAGGCGGCTAACGTTATAGCGAAAGTATAATAAAAAAAGGAGATATAAATCATGATCAGATCACTTTACACAGCGGCGACAGGTATGAGCGCCCAGCAAAAAAATATAGATAATACAGCCAACAACCTGGCAAACGTCAATACGCAGGGATTTAAAAAAGGGCGTATTATCTTTGAAGACCTTATGTATCAGGAACTTAAAGCGGCAGGCTCAATGACATCCACAGGCATAATCCATCCGACAGGGATTCAGGAGGGGATGGGAGTAAACATGATATCAATAGAAAAGATATTCAGTCAGGGGAGTTTTCAGTATACCGAAAACCCTCTTGACGTAATGATTGAAGGGGACGGATTTTTTCAGGTACAGCTTCCGGACGGAAGTATGGGTTATACGAGGCAGGGGGCGTTTAAAATTGACGCAAACGGCGATATTGTAACCCCGCAAGGTTATCTTTTGTTTCCGAATATAAATGTGCCTGAAAATGCTCTGGAACTCAGTATCAGTCAGAACGGGATATGGTCGGTTTATTTGCCAGGGGATACACAGGAAACTGAGATCGGTCAGATAGAGATAGCTCGTTTTATAAACCCTGCGGGGTTAAAAGCTCTGGGAGAGAATCTCTATATTGAGACAGGAGCGAGCGGCGCTGCGCAGGTATCAATCCCTTCAGAAAACGGATTTGGATCACTGCGCCAGCTATTTCTGGAGATGAGTAACGTCAACGTTGTTGATGAGATGGTAAGTATGATAACAGCTCAGCGCGCTTATGAAATGGATTCCAAAGCTATACAAACCAGCGATGAAATGCTTCAGATCGCTAACGGACTGAAAAGATAAAGTATAAATACAGGGTAATTATATGAAAAAAATATTTATTGCCGCAATATTTACTATGTACGCCTTTATATGCAGCGCATCCTTTGTTGAAATAAACGGGGAGTGTGTTCATTTGTACGAACTGCTGGGGGATGAGTATCCGGCATCCCCTGTCCAGTGCGGATTCCAACCCGGAGATCAGCGTTTAATTCCTCTGGGTGTGATTAATGCCGTTCTGAAACGGTCAGGGCTGCCCGCTGCGGCAGAATCATCTTACACCGTTTACAGGGCTGGGTATAAACTTTCAGAAGAGGTTTTACGGCAGGAACTTACCGCGCTTTATACAGAAAAATATACGGATAAAGAGATTTCGGTTGAATCGGTGCATACAGGCAGAGATATTTTTATTATGCCCGGCATGGTATATAAATTGGACGCTGATCTTGGCAAGTTCGGCTCAGTTCAGGGGTATGTAAAAACAGGTACGGTCAGAAACAGCTTTACCTATGTGGTCAAAGCTTTTGAAGAAGGGTATGTTACTTCTGAAAAGGTTCTTCCCGGAGACAATCTTGTCGAAAAAACAGTAAAAATGCGCATAGATGTGAGTAACCTGCGGGGCGAGCTTCTGAAAGAGCCTAAAGATCAGGTTGCGTCAAGATCTTTTCCGAAAGGGCGCGTACTGACAACAGACATGGTGGAACCCCGTCCTGAAAGAGTTAAAGGGGATACTGTGCTGATAATCTATAACAAAGGGAATGTCCGGTTGGAGATATCTGGTATTGCGGAAGGAAATGCAGTGATAGGAAAAAGTTTCCTAGTGCGCAATCCATCGTCAGGCGCTGTATTGTCAGCTATATATGAGGGAAACGGCAGGGCTGTGGTTAATTAATTTCAATTCTATAGCTTTTTAAGAATAATTTTATTATTATCTGGATATATTTCAGAGGGCTATATGAGTTATTCAAACTTTTCGGAAGATAAAATTATCGGAGAGGCGCTTACATTTGACGATGTACTTGTTGTTCCGGCAAAAAGCGGGGTGCTTCCCTGCGATGTTTCTACTAAAACCAAACTTACAAACAAAATAGAGCTGGAAATACCCGTTGTTACCGCCGCCATGGATACGGTTACGGAGGCGCGAATGGCAATAGCAATGGCGCAGGAAGGCGGTATCGGTTTTATACACAAAAATATGAGCATAGAAAGGCAGATTGACGAAGTTGACAAGGTAAAACGTTCCGAAAGCGGTATGATAGTTGATCCGATTACGATTGAACCGGACAAGACTGTCGGCGAAGCGCTTGCACTCATGTCAAAATATAAAATAAGCGGTATCCCTGTCATAAAAGGCTCAAAATTAATAGGAATCCTTACAAACAGGGATCTCCGTTTCGTAAAAGATGTCAGTCATCAAGTATCAAGCTATATGACGAGTGAAAATCTTGTAACCATATCCGTTGGGACATCTTTTGAAGAGGCGGTGGGAAAGCTCCATAAACACAGAATTGAAAAACTCCTTGTGGTAGATGACAATTTCAACCTCAAAGGGTTAATGACTATAAAAGATATAAACAAACGTCTGAAATTTCCGTATGCCTCCAAAGATTCTCTTGGACGCCTTCTTGTAGGCGCAGCAGTCGGCGTAGGGGAAGGTTATATGGAGCGCGTTGACGCGCTGGTGAATAAAAAAGTTGACGTTTTAACAGTTGATACCGCCCACGGGCATTCAGCAATGGTTTTGAATGCCGTAAATAAAATCAAATGCAAATACCCCGCCATTCAGCTTGTGGTAGGCAATGTCGCCACCGCCGGCGCAACCAAAGACCTTGCCGCCGCCGGCGCGGACTGTGTTAAGGTAGGTATGGGACCGGGTTCTATATGTACCACCCGTGTTGTAGCGGGAATAGGCGTACCGCAAATAACCGCTATTATGAACTGCGCGGATATGGCGGCAAAGGTCGGCATTCCGATAATAGCGGACGGAGGGATAAAATACTCCGGTGATGTAGTAAAAGCGATAGCCGCTGGCGCAAATGTTGTAATGATAGGTTCTCTTTTTGCAGGAACTTTGGAAGCGCCGGGAGAGATAGAGCTTTATCAGGGGCGCAGCTATAAAGTGTATCGCGGCATGGGTTCTGTAAGCGCTATGAAGGAAGGAAGCAAAGATAGATATTTTCAGGAAGGCGTTACAGAAGGAAAATTTGTACCGGAAGGGATAGAGGGGCGCGTTCATTACCGGGGGGAGTTATCTCAAACTGTTTACCAGCTTGTAGGAGGACTGCGTTCCGGTATGGGTTATGCGGGCTGCGCCACTATAGAGGAGCTGAGAGAAAATTCAAAGTTTGTGCGCATTACAAACTCCGGGCTGGTAGAAAGCCATGTTCATGACGTGCAGATTACAAAAGAAGCGCCGAACTATTGGGTTAAGAATAATTAAAATAGCTTCAGGAGATTTATATGGATAAGGATTTTAAAGATTTCATGGGTTTTATAACAAGCGAAGTACGGCATATAAAAGAGGTTGTTGGTAATAAACGTGTGCTTTGCGGTCTTTCAGGCGGGGTAGATTCCGCGGTAACCGCTGCCATTATTCAAAAAGCTATAGGAAACCAGCTAACCTGCGTATTTGTAGATACAGGTCTTATGCGCCTGAATGAAGCAGCCGTTGTAAGCGATGTTTTCAGAGAGCAGTTTAAAACCGATCTTATAGCCGTAAACGCCGAAGATCGCTTTCTTTCAGCCTTAAAAGGGGTTACAGATCCCGAAAAGAAACGCAAGGTAATTGGAGAGCTTTTTATCCGTGTGTTTGAAGAAGAGGCGAAGAAAAGAGAGGAATTTGATTTTCTCGCACAAGGCACAATTTCTCCGGATGTAATTGAATCTGTTCCGGCAGACGGACAGTCGGCAGCCGTCAAAAGCCACCATAACGTAGGGGGGCTTCCGGAAAAGATGGGGTTTAAACTTATTGAGCCTCTACGTAATCTATTTAAAGATGAGGTACGGGAGGTGGGAATTACGTTAGGGCTGAGCGAAGAGATAGTTTACAGGCATCCGTTCCCCGGTCCCGGTCTTGCTGTGCGTATTTTGGGCGAAGTAACTAAAGAACGCTGTGATACTTTACGTTTGGCAGATAATATAGCTGTTGAGGAGCTTAAAAATGCGGGAGTTTACCGGGATGTTTGGCAGGCATTCTGCGTATTGCTGCCGGTTTCATCTGTAGGGGTTATAGGTGGGGAACGTAGATACGGCAATGTGGTTGTATTTAGGGCGGTTAACAGTAAGGACGCTATGACGGCGGAGTGGAGCCGGCTGCCTTACAAACTTCTCGCGTCTATATCAGACAGAATTATCAATGAAGTAAACGGCGTAAGCCGTCTTATGTACGATATAAGCTCAAAACCACCCGCTACGATTGAGTGGGAATGATTTTATATAAAGGCAACCTCCAATAACCCTAAAAAAGTTCTATCCTGCTACGCATTTTCCATAATGTGTCATTTTTATATTGTTTTTTTGTGAAACAAACAATTTTTTAGCATAATTTATAACA
>JAIRQX010000047.1 GCA_031256375.1 Deferribacteraceae bacterium | reverse complement strand
GGTTATAGGCAACTACCGCGCCCACACTTTACTGTTCGTTTCGGATACGGTTGCTGTTGTGAAGTCATCATCAAACGGATTGCTCGTATGGACGGCGCGTCGTGACAACGGCAAGCCCGTGCCGAACACAACCGTCAACTGGACGGATGGCGTGGGGATGTTGCAAAGCGGAACTTCTGGCTCAGACGGTACGCTGACGCTTTCGCATCTGTCGCCCGAACGCAGTTATGTGCTGGGCAGCGATCCTGAAGGCGGCGTGTTCGTATCAGAAAACTTTTATTACGACAGCGAAGTTTACAACACGAAAATTTACGCCGTAACCGACCGTCCGCTGTATCGCCCGGGCGACACGGTATATGTAAAATTCATCGGACGCACATTTCAGAGCGCAAACCGCTCACAGCCCGCAGCGTCCGCGACTATTAAACTTGAAGTTTGCGATCCGAACGGCGCTCCGATTGCGACGCGCAGCGTAAATTTTACGTCAGCCGGCGGTGAAACGTCGTTCACATTGCCGTCTATGACACAGGGCGGCGGCTATTCTTTGCGGTTTGATTACAGCGGCGACAGTTACAGCGGAGCATTTCGCGTGGCGGAATACGTAAAGCCACATTTTGATGTGAACCTAACGTTTGATAAATCGGACTATGCAACAGGTGATGCGCCTACAGGCAGGATAGAGCTGCGTTATCCCAACGGCAAACCCGTAAAAAACGGCAAAGTATCCGTTACGTTACGCGCTCAGAAGTTAACGATAGTTGAAGGCGAACTGCGCTATTCGGAGATGTTTCCCGTACAGCTCGCACAGCAGGAATTACAGACCGATGATAAAGGCAACGCTACGATTACTTTACCCTCTGCGCAGGATCCGAGCCGTTACTCACTCACGCTGTTTGTACAGGACAGCGCAGCGTATCGTGTTCGCGCAACACATGAGGTGCTGATTGCACGCGGCGTTACACCATACACCTTGACGGCGCCGCGTTCGTTTTCACAGGCGCATGAATCCACAACGTTTACGCTGACCACGCTTGCCGGCGATAGTGACATGACCGGCGCAACCGGAGATGTTTCAAAGTCGCGCCAACCTGTAAAATGGGAATGGGTGCGTCTTGAATCTCAGACTAAGGCTGAAGGCACACTACCTTCACGCGGTGCTGACGGAAGTATAAAATTTCCCATACAGTTTGACGAATCAGGTTCGTACACACTTTTTGTGAAAGACGATAAAGGTAATCTGCTTGCCGCCACAAGTCACTGGGTTGCAGGTGAAGGACTAGAGGCAATTCCCGGCAGCGTGGAGATTGTATTTGACCGCGGCAGTTACCGGATAGGCGAGACCGCCGAAGCGCTGATTACGTTCCCGGGTCCGGTGGATGATGCGCTGCTGACGCTGGAACGCGACAAAGTTGAAGCGTATGCGCTGCTCTCTAACGGCGCAAACTGGTTAAAACTTGCGCGTATTGCGCCTGCGCAATGGAAAGCAAGCATCGCGGTAAGTGAGAATTTTACGCCAAATATGACATTTTCTGTGCTGTATGTGCAAAATGGGGAATATGTGTTTCAAAACTCCGGCATAGCAGTATCGAGACCAACCATTGAACTGTCCGTAAAAAGCAACAAACCGGTCTATACGCCGGGTGAAACCGTCACCTTAGACTTAGTGAGTAAGCTGAACGGCAAACCTCAACCTGCGCGTCTGACCGTAAGCGTGGTTGACGAAATGGTGTACTTGCTGCAACCTGAAATCGCACCGAACATAGTGGATTTTTTCTATCATCCGCGTCGCAATAATGTGCGTACTACCTCAAGTCTGTCGTTCATCACTTACGACCTTGCGCTTTCAGCCATGCGCGGCGCTCCCGGCGGGACTCCGCGCGGAAATTACAACGAGCGCGGCGTAAAAGTTCTGGAACGCCCGCGCCGCGGTGATGTTGATACGGCGGCTTGGCAGGCTGATATACTGACGGATGCGAGCGGACGCGGGCGCATGACATTCAAAATGCCTGACGCTATGGCGAGATGGCGCATAACTGTGCGCGCTATTTCGGACTCCGGTATTGTCGGACAGCGCACTGCGAATATAGTTTCAAGCAAACCGCTGTACCTGAAATGGAGCGGTCCCACAATTTTCCGTCTTGGCGACTCACCGGCAATTGATATGCTTGCTTTTAATCAGGAAAATACCAACAAAACAGTAAAATTGCTGGTGAACGGCGCCGGTTACGCTTTTAATGAACAGGTGACGCTTAAACCCGGTGTAAACTATCTGTCGTTGCCGCGTATCGCGCTTGAGCCCGGTCTGGTTGATTCCAGCCTGCTTGTGGACGGCAAAGCAATAGACAAGCTGCAAACTAGCGTGCGTCTCTACGCGCCCGGTTGGCTGGAACTGGATGAGTTATCTGTAACGCTGGACGAAAATCCGAAAAGTCTTTCTCTTGCGTCAGATGCGCAGGATGTGCGCGTGCGGTTTGTGGAGGGCATTGCTAGTCAGTTCGTGCGTGTGGCGGATGACTTGCTTGAATATCCGTATGGCTGCGCCGAACAAACCTCCAGCCGCTTAATTCCTCTGACGCTGGCGTATGACGCAATCGCTGGAAGTGATTCAGGTAGAAACACGCCCAAAAGCGCAACGCAGGGCATTGAGACGCTGCTGCGCAATCAGCGTCAGCGTCTGGCGTTGCTTGCCGGCGTTGACGGCGCATTCGGCTGGTGGGGTGATGCAACATCCGGCAGCGCTTTTATGACTGCCTATGCGTATTACGCTGACTGGCTGGCGAGCCGTAGTTTAGGCATCGCTTTACCGGCAGGGAATTGGGAGCGCGCGCTGGACGTTTATCGTGACAACGGTCAGAATGAACCGCTGCTCCACCGTGCGCTGACCTTATGGCTTTTGCAGCAGATGGGTCTGCCTGTAGGCACGCCAGTGTCCGGCGTGGCGGACCAACTTACAGCTCAGGTGTCAAACATGAACAGACAGGATGTGCAATCGTATGCGCTTGAGGAGAGTCTAATTTTCGCCTCCCCCGATTCATTGCGCGGTTTGCAAACAGCTGTGTTGCTGACTGCATACACAGCGGGAAAAGCGAACTTCCGTCTGTCTGAAGGTTTTGGTTTATTGGCTGCACAGACCCGTGAGGAACTTAGGTTTGCCAGCAATACATTGCCGCTGGTAAAAAGTCTTATAGCTATGACAGACGGATTCTCTTCACCCTCAGACATAAACACTGCGCTAGAGCAAAGCAGCGCATCATATCCGACTGTTGACCGCGCCCTGACATTGTTATGGCTGCATAAAGCAATGGGCGGTACAATGGGTTCGCAGAGCAAGGTTGCGTCATCTCTAACGCTTCAGGACAGCAGCTGGGAACGCGCAGCCACTCAAACCGGCGCAAACGTATGGACATGGACTGGAAAGAAATTGCCTTCCGCGCTTGATGTAGGTGGAGTTTATCCTGACATTTCCGCGCTGGTAACATATCGCAGCGGCGCGGTTCAAAACAGCCGTCTGCCTGTGAACATTGAACGCACGCTATACCGCCTTACCCCCGCCAAACAAGCAAACGATGATGAAGGAATAACTACATTCACTGCGTATCGTGTGAAAACAGGAGAGGTCATTGACAGCAGCGCGCTTTACGTGGACGAAGTTAAGCTGATGCCGACCGGCAGTTCAGCTATGCATTTCGGTCTGCTGGACGTTGCATTGCCGCCGGGCGCTTCGGTTGAGGCGACTAGTTGGGGCATGCATATTTCCGGTTTGGGAGAAAAAGATGGCAATGATCCGCAACCATTCATGCGCGCCGCTTCGTGGGATATGGGTGAATTACGTTATCACCAGCCTTTGCCCTTACTTGACCAGCCGGTAATGCTACGTCAGTTAGTGCGTTTTTCATTGCCGGGAACGTTTACGCTGCCGCCTGTGCGCTATTTTCGTATGTACCAGCCGACACAGAAGGCTTATGAAGGAGGTCGCAGCGACTACACAACAAAGTGGAGCATTCAGTGAAACTGACTGCGATTGCAGGCGTTGCGGTGGGGTGGGGTTTAACGCTCACTCTTTTCATGCAGCCGGCGTGTGCGCAAATTACACAGACAAAGACGCCGGTGCGCTTTGCATGGTTGCGTGACGGCGATGCGCGGTTCTGGATGTTTAATCCTGCGGATATGCCCGTAACGCCAGGACCCGGCTCACACTTGCCGCCGGCGCTTGAGACGCCGCTTGGCAGCGTGTGGAAACTGTTTATCTATGTTTATATGATTGACCGGCAGATTGCCGCGCCAGACTATAAATGCACAGGCGATGACGAGGAAGAAACGTATTGTTGTGCGGCTGGCGGCTATATAGATCGTGATCGCGCCCTAGTGCAGTCGTGCGGTCTGTTTTTTGATGCGCGCCGTCTTCAGCTTGACCCGAAGGATTGGAGACAGTACTGGAGTGCGCTTAGAGCGCCCGTGTGGTTACAGGATATTTACGCGTTGCGACCGGGAAGCATTGTACCTGTGTTGGATCTGCTTAATGCCTTGCAGGCTGTTCCCGACCGTGTGCGCTATGAAACAGGCGACACGCTGGTATCAGTGGTGACGGGCGGACGCGGCGAAGGCGCTGTATCACTGTACGGAGGCTTGCTGCGCATAAAAACCTGGACAATGCGTGATTCCGAGAATCAGGGCGGATACATTGGCGGCGCGGCGGGATGGCTGGCAGACGGCACACCGGTTTGGCTAAGCGGTCGGGGTAGCAGTTCACAAGCGCTTAAAACAGCCGCACCGAACATTGCGCCGTTGGTTGTGCAAAGCGCTGTACCGGATGACCGCGTATGCGTGCTAGTTGATTTCTTTTCACGTTATCCTATAAGGGAAGCGCTGGAACGTGACAGCAGACAGAAAACGCCATTTGGTCCGCTAAACGGCGCATTCCGTGTGGTCTTTGAAAATAACAACTGGCTGTCCATTGAAAGCCGCGGTGAACTGTTGTTAGACAGTGACCGCAGCGGCAAACCGGTTATTATCGGACGCTTTGGCATAAACGAGTATGTAGCCCGCGTTGTTGCGCGCGAAGGTGACACTACACAGCCGCAGGCGGCATACGCTTTGGCTGTAGCTGCGCGAAGCTATCTTGTGCAAAACGCAGTGCGTGACAAGGGTTGTTACCGTATTGACGACAGCAGCCGTACTCAGCGTGTTTTGCCGCGCGCGCCGGATAGCAACGCCCGAGCCGCTGCAAACTTTACCGATGGTCTTGTGCTTGCCGGAGCCCCCGTTCAATATCATTACGATAAGGCAGCTCCCGGGCAAATGAGTTGGCTTGACGCAAAAGCCAGCGCGCAACGCGGTATGACGTTTGACGCGATACTTGCGCGCACATGGCCGGGCGCTATGTTGACCTCATTTGCCAGTCCGCTTGCAAGCGATTGCGTAGAGGTGGCGCACGCGCGCGACTGGTTGAGCCGCGAAATACCGAAATGGAACACACGGCTCACTGGTGAAGCCGGTTACGAAAAACCTGAGTTGCCAGCAGTATGCAAAATTTCGTCCGGAAAACCTTATGCTGATGCAAGGCGCAATCGCGTGTATATCCGCCATCTGCGCTCCGACGATGACCGTATCGCGCTGACGCACGAATATCTGCATCTGGTTTTTGCGCGTCATCCGCGCGGACAGGATGAAAGATTCATTGAACAGACCGCGCGCCAGTTAATTATGAATATAAATTGAACAAGGCAAAGAGAGGAAATTATGAACAATAGGAAGTATGCCGCCCGGCTGGGCTTGAAAACGATCTTGATTATTGCATTGATAGCGTGTATGAATTTCACATACGCTGATACGATTAATTTCAGCGCGCCGCTGAACGGCTGGCGGAATTCAGCAGGTGACAACGTGCGCTACACGCAGGATATTCACTATCCCGCCGTAGTTGTGAATACTCCCGAAGACCAGTCGGTTAACGCGATGATTGCCGGTCGGATTAAATTCACGCCCAAAGCTAAACCTCAAGCGGAAGGCAGCGGTTCGGTCGGCGTACTTGTGGTGAACGGCATTCCCCTGCCTCAGCGCATTGAGGCGGACGGCGCATTTTCCAGACCGTTCGCATTCGGTGCAGGCAGTAACAACGTAGAGTTGCGTACAGCAAGCGGTGACCGCAAGCGCGTGCAGTTCTATGACGCCTATACGGGACGCCTTCAGGCGCGTCTGCGCATTGTGCTGGCTTGGGATACTGATGCCACCGACCTTGATTTGCATATAATTTCACCAGACGGTTTTCACACCTATTACGGTGAACGCGTTGCACCCAACGGCGGCGCGCTGGATTTGGATGTGACCACCGGTTACGGTCCCGAAATTTACTCCAATGTTGCGCCGTTGCCCGGAACGTATCTAATCTATGTGAACTACTACGGCGGGGGGAACAGCGACAGCCTCATCACTGTAGCGCAACTTACCATAATAACAGACGAGGGTACGCTTAATGAAAAGAAGGAGACGGTAGTTGTCCCAATGCGTCAGGCAGGCGAAATCGTACTGGTGAAACAGTTGGTAATTTCACGCAATATACCGGAATAGTGAAAGTGATAAATATCCGGAGGATTTTAACAAAGAGAAATTAATGACAAAACAATGATTTCTCTTTGTGGCATTGTGTTTCCCGTGCATTTAGAAATTGAAATGCACTAAATTCCTTATAATCGCAGAATATTACTTGCAGTAGTCCGTTATTCTTGCTAAAATACACCCGACTCAATATTCTTCGTATTTGGTTAAGCGGGAGATTTTTGTGCGCCTGATCTATATATTGTTTGCTGTTTGTCTCGGTATAAGCGCCGTTTCATGCACAAATGAATCAGAGGTTGTTGATGACAAGCCTTTGGTAATTGTCACCACCGGCATGATTGCTGATATTGTCAGAAATGTCGGGGGCAATTTTGTTAATGTTATCCAGCTCATTCCGTCCGGTGCAAACCCGCACCAGTACAAAGCAAGCGAAATGGATATAATCAGTCTTGCCGGAGCGCATATAATATTTCACAACGGACTGTATCTTGAAGCGAAACTCAGCAAAATCCTGCAGCGGGCACAGAATGAGATACCCACCTACGCTGTCAGCTCCTATATACCTATAGATAAAATCATTTTTTACGAAAAGGTTCCCGATCCTCATATATGGTTTGATCCGAATCTCTGGATATATGCCGTCAAGAGTGTTGCTGACGGTCTTATCAGTATAGATCCTCAAAATACTGTCTATTACCGCAGAAATGAAGAAAATTATATCCGCGAGCTTTTAGAGCTTGATGAAAACATTAAAAAAAATATTGAAAATATACCAAAAACCAGAAGGACAGTTATCACTGTTCATGACGCTTTTTCATATTTTAACAAGGCTTACGGCTGGCACATAATAGGCATACATGGGGTGCATACGGCGGACAACGATCCCCCTCTGCAGCCATTAACCAAAATAATTGCCGATAAAGGCATTACTCATATTTTTGCGGAAACTTCAATGCCTTCACGTTCAGTGAGCGCGCTGATCGCTTTGACTGCGGCGCAAGGCAGGATTTTGCGTCAGGGAGCGGCTTTATCCACCGACTCTCTCGGAGAACGTAATTCCTCAACCGGAACATACATAGGTATGATAAATGCAACAATAAAATCAATAATAGTTGAGATAACAAGTTATGAACATTAAACTATTCACCGGTAAGAAACAGCGCCACGCCAATAAAAGAGCGGTAACTATGCTTGAATATCTGCGGAGGCTTGACGTAGCGATACACACTGAAGACCTTACTGTGGCATATAACAACGAACCTGCTCTGTGGGATATTGACATGGAAATACCAAAAGGGGTGCTGATGGCAATAATCGGTCCGAACGGCGCGGGGAAAACCACTTTGCTGGAAGCTATCCTCGGACTTGTTAAACCAAACGCAGGGCATATACATATTTTCGGCAAACCTTCAAAAAAACAACGGAAGTTTATAGCGTATCTCCCCCAAAGAACTAATGTGGACTGGGATTTTCCAATCAGCGTGCTGGACATGGTTCTTATGGGCACATACTCTTCTCTGGGATGGATAATGCGTCCAAACAGCGCCTCCCGTAGAAAAGCGCTAAACGCGCTGAAAATGGTGGACATGGATGAATTCAAAGATATGCAGATCGGAGAGTTATCAGCCAGCCAGCAGCAAAAAATTTTTCTTGCACGGGCTTTAGTTCAGGATGCAGATGTTTTCCTTATGGATGAACCGTTTCAGGGAGTTGACCAGGCGACCGAAAAAACTATTATTAATACCCTCCGCACACTCAGAGACAATGGTAAAACAGTGGCAGTCGTACATTATGATTTACAGACAGTAACGGAGTATTTTGACTGGGCGCTTTTACTGAATGTTCGCAGAATTGCAGCCGGTCCGGTAAAAGAGGTATTAACCGAAGAAAATCTGCATCTGGCTTACGGGGGAAAAAGTAGTTTCCTTTCTATGGAGCATACAATTACATCCGGCAGGGTAAAAAATCAGGCGACGGCAGAAAAAAAAGATGTTTAGCATTTTTAATATTTTTGAAAATTATACGCTGACAATAGCTTTAGCCGGCGCCGCGCTTTTGGGAAGCATAAGCGGCATTACAGGAACTCTGGCTATGCTGAAGAGACAACATCTGACTGTAAACCTTGTTTCTTACGCGGCTTTACCCGGAATAGCGATTGCTTTTATCTTAACCGACACAAATTCCCACTTGATCTTTCTTATAGGGGCGATGCTTACAGGTTTATTGGCGATTGTACAGATATCTCCGCTTATCCGGAAAAAAAGGGGGCATCAGGACAGGATATTAACTTTTATCCTTTCCGTATTTTTTAGTTTGGGCATAGTGCTTTTTACTTTCGCCCAGTCTAAACCGCGCGCGGCGCAGGCAGGGATAGAAACATTTTTTTTCGGTCAGCCTTCCGTTGCGCTTATGTCTGATCTTAAAATTATTGCTGTTATTGCTTTATTTTTATCCATTCCGCTTCTTCTGTTCTGGAAAGAGCTTCTTATAACGGCGTTTGATCCAGTATATGCCGCGGCGTCCGGCATCTCCGCTATAAAGATTGAGGCTGTTTTTGCGGCTATACTTATCGGAAATGTGGCGGCGGGAGTTCAAACCATTGGGGTAATGCTTATGGGCGCTATGCTTACCGCTCCTCCGCTTGCCGCAAGGCAGTGGACTAACAATATACGTATTTTGCTTTTCTTGTCCGCCCTGTTTGGTATGCTATCCGGAATAGCGGGAAGCGCACTGTCATATCATATACAGGGACTTCCGACAGGTCCCGCGATTATTGTGTGCGCCGGTTTGATTACCTTTTTATCATTTTTTTTCGCTCCCAAAAGAGGGCTATGTTTTGTGTATTTCAGAAGCAAATCGGAACAAGCCTCAGCCGGTCTCGAAGCAATACTGGAAGTGCTTTATACACTTTCGCATCAACACACAGACAAAGATTTTTACGGGCATCCGTACAGTGTTATTCAATCCATATTTCCGCTAAAAACAAATACATACACTATTTTATCAGAGCTTTGTACAAAAGGACTGGCTGTTCAGACAGGCAGAAACGAATGGTCTATTACCCCTGAAGGCAAAAAATATATGGAAGAGGACTTACGGGGATATGTAAAATGATAAATGCCCAGATGGAGATAATACTTACAGTCTGCCTGACAGCCATCGCCTGCGCTATTCCCGGCGTATTTCTTATATTCCGGAAGATGTCAGCGTATTCATGCGACATAAATCACTCAGTTCTTTTGGGTATTGTGGCAGCGTTCTTTTTTGTACAATGGATAGATTCTCCGGCTATTGTGTTTTCGGCGGGGATAGTTGCCATTGTGGCAGTATTATTTGTTGAAAAGATAAATAAAACCCGTCTTGCCAAAAAAGACGCGATTGCCGGCATCGTTCACCCTTTTATGTTAAGCGCCGCTGTAATTATTATATCCATGTTCGCTTCAAGGGTAAGCATTGATATTGACGCGGCGCTGCTGGGGGAGCTTGCTTTCACCCCTCTCAACCGGCTGCAGATTATGGGATATAACCTTGGACCTATGGCGCTTTGGCAGATTGGCGGTCTTGCGCTTCTGAATATTATATTTACCTTTATCTTTTATAAAGAGCTGAAACTTTCTATATTTGATTCAGGATTTGCTACAACTGCGGGATTTGCGCCAAAATGGATCATATACGGGCTTATGGTTATGGTTTCTTTTACTTCCGTAGCCGCATTTGAAGTGGCAGGTTCAATAATGACAGCGGGGTTTATTATTGGACCCGCGGTTATAGCGTCTTATTTTACCAAACGTTTTCGCAACCTTTTTTTTATCGCGCCGGCAGTGGGTGTAATATCCTGTCTTTTGGGATATAAGTCCGCGTATCTGTTTGGCATATCTATAGCCGGAATGATAATGACCGTTATGGGCGCTATCTTTTTTTTAACCTTTTTATTTGTTCCCGGTATGGGGGTTGTTGCAAAAACCATAAACAAGATAAAACTGAAGATGGAATTTTCAATAAACATCCTTCTTGTTCATTTGTGGCAGCATGAAATTTTGGGGGACAGCGCACGGAAGAACTCCGTAGATTCCGTTTCAGTTTATCTGAATTGGAAAAGCGACTTCACAGAATCCATTATAAAACAAAGTATGAATGAACAACTTCTCGGGTTAAATACTGAAGGTGTACTTTTTCTGCTTCCGAACGGCAAGATAAGGGCTCAGAATATTCTTGAGAGGTAATATAATGCTATAGCCCACGGTTGCATCATCTATGTGCGTTTAATTTTTCTATTTTTTATAAACTCAATTATGTTATTATAGTACCGATTATGGATATGTTGTCTCCGGGTGTAGCGATAGGGGTGCTGTTTTGTGCTGATTCTTCAATGACTGAAGTTCCGGTTGTCTATGTGGAGGATACCGGCGTTGAAACGGAAAGGCTTTATAATGCTGTGGAAGAGGTAAAAAAAAATTTACTTACAGCTAAAGCGGGTTTTACAAAACAGAAATTGAAGAATGAGGCGGAGATATTAGATGCGCATATTATGATTGCGGGCGATGAAAATCTGCTGTCAGAAACAGCTACATACATAAAGAATGAAAAAGTTTGCGCCGCTTACGCTTATCAGCGTAAGATGACCGAAGTAGCTGAGAGCTTGCTTGCCGAACGTAATGAATACATGAGGGGTAGGGCTTCAGATATTTTTGATGTGACAAGACAGGTGATAGCAAATCTTTTGGGAACCGCGCAGATTATTTCAGGAAAAACCGAAGACCATATCATTTACAGTTATGAACTGACTCCGTCTATTATGGGTCAGCAAGATGTTAAGCAGCTTAAAGGGGTTCTCACAGAGATAGGAGGCGCCTCTTCGCATACGGCTATTATGGCGCGCGCGCTCGGCATACCGGCAATTACCGGGTATAAACCTGCCGGGAAATATAAGACAGGGGACAGGGTTGTTATTGATGCTTTTAAAAAAGAGGTATATTTAAACCCGTCCTCTGAAATTGTCGCAGATTTTAGACAAAGGGAAAAAAAATGGCTGGATGAATTATGCCGGGATACGCAGGAAGGGCAGGGAACGGCAGTAACGCTGGATAATATAAAAGTTCCCGTTTATGCTAACGTTGGCAATATATCTACAGCCGAATCCGCGCTTCTGCATGGAGCAGAAGGGGTAGGTCTGCTTCGTACAGAATTTCTTTATATGGATAGTTTGCGGGAACCCTCTGAAGATGAACAGATTGCTTTACTGAGCGGGGTTTTAAGGTTATTCCCTGACAAGCCCGTTACTGTGCGTACTTTGGATATAGGAGGAGATAAACATATACCTTGGTTACCAATGCGCAGAAGCCATAATCCGCTTACAGACATCCGAGGAGTGCAGTTTTACATTCAGGAACCGGAGTTTTTCCGCACGCAAATCAGAGCTGTTTTGCGCGCTGGAAATGGGTTTGATATTAAAATTATGATTCCGATGGTTTCAGCGCCTGAAGAGATAATTTTTGTAAAAAAAACTATTGAAGATATCCATAATAAGCTGTTGGTATCCGGAACACCGCATATATGGCCGGTTGAATTTGGGATAATGCTGGAAACTCCCGCCGCTGTAATGAATGCATCGGAACTGGCGGATATGGTTGACTTTTTCAGTATCGGGACTAATGATTTAGGGCGGTATATTATGGCGAAGAAACATACCGGTAAAGAAATTCCGGACTATATCCATTCTGTGTTATTAAGGTTTATAAGGCTTGCGGTAGAGTCAGCGCATAAAAAAGAGATTAAAGTGTCAGTGTGCGGCGAAATTGCGGGGGATCCGCTTGCAGTCAAAACGCTTTTGGCTGCCGGAGTTGATTGTCTGAGCATGAACGCAAATTCAATCGGAAAGGTAAAAAAGATGATCCGTGATTTTTCTGTCTCCTCCTCAAAACAGATATTTAATTAAATAATTAAGGATACAATATGCGAAAAAAGGTAACTATTTCCACATTGTTGGACAAAAAAGGGAAAGAGGCTATAACCTCTGTAACCGCTTACGATTATACATCGGCACAGATACTAGACAGCGCCGGGATTGATTTTATCCTTGTCGGCGACTCACTGGGCATGGTGATGCAGGGGATGCCAAATACGGTTTCTGTCACTGTGGATGAGATGATTTACCACGGCAAGATGGTGCGCCGGGGGATAAAATATGCTTTTATGGCAGTAGATATGCCGTTCGGGTCTTACGTTTCATTAGAGGACGGGTTGATAAACTGTATCAGAGTTGCAAAAGAGACGGGCGCTGACGCCATAAAAATTGAGGGCGCTGATCCTGTAACGCTTGAGCTTATACGCAGACTTTTGACTGCCGGCGTATGTGTTTTGGGACATATAGGTTTACAGCCTCAGCAGATTAATGTAATGGGAGGATTTCGTGTACAGAGGTTCAGCAATTCCGATAAATTGCTTGATGAAGCCCAAGCCCTTGAAAACGCCGGTATAAAACTTTTGGTGCTGGAAGGGATGGAAAGCGCCTGCGCAGGCAGGATAACTGAATCTATAACTATTCCTACAATAGGGATAGGCGCCGGTGTGCGCTGCGACGGACAGGTGCTTGTTTATCATGATATATTCGGACTTTATTCTGAAATGACACCGAAATTTGTAAAAAAATATGCTGAAACTGGCGGAATTATAAAAGCGGCGGCGGAACGATATATTGAAGAGGTCAGGTCGGGGGTATTTCCTTCGGACGAATACTCATACTAACAGATTGGAGTATATTTGAAAACATATAAACATATAGGTGAATTTCGCGCGGCGCTTTCGGAACTACGCCGCGCCGGAAACGCTATCGGCTTTGTTCCTACAATGGGTTTTTTGCATGAAGGGCATCTGACTCTTGTCCGGCAGGCAATAAGAGATAATCCGGTAACTGTAGTCAGTATATTTGTGAATCCAATTCAATTTGCGCCCAATGAAGATTATGAAACTTATCCCAGAGATTTTGACAGAGATGCGGCATTTCTTGAAAAAGAGGGGGTTGATTATCTGTTTTACCCATCTGCGGAAGAGATTTACCCCGACGGATTTTCCACTACCGTTAATGTATCGGGTCTTACTGACGGATTGTGCGGAGCAAAAAGGCGCGGACATTTTGAAGGGGTTGCTACGGTTGTAACAAAACTTTTGCTGATTGTTTCGCCTGATAATATTTATATGGGCATGAAAGATTATCAGCAGCTAAAAGTTGTTTCTAAAATGGTTAAAGACTTAAATATTCCGTGCAAAGTGAACGGAGTTGAAATTGTGCGTGAAGATGACGGTCTAGCTATGAGTTCGCGCAACTTTTTTTTGCGGAAAGAGGAACGGGATTCTGCCCTTTCACTTTATAACTCTTTATCTCTTGTGCGGAAGCTGATAAACGAAGGCGTTACCTCCAGCGAAAAGGCAAAAGTGGATGTTATAAACTATATTCACTCCTATAAAAACACCCGTATAGATTATGTTGAGTTTGTGGATCCTGATAGACTAAAACCGGTTGAGAATCTGAACGTATCATTTGTATGTATGCTTGCGGTTTATGTAGGAGGGGTAAGGCTTATTGACAATATGGTTTTTTACAGGTGAATCAAATCTGCTTATTATAGTTGTTCTACTTTACATTGATAGTTATTGCCGCGCTTCATAAAAAACATTCCGCTCGCAAAGACGATTAATGTAAATTGGAACTGCTATAGAAATACGCTTGGGAGCAGCGAAAAAGACTTATTGATGTACTTTGCCCCTCAGTTGGAAACAACACTCTTTCTCGTGCTGATTTGAGCTATGATATAGGCGAAGTGAAGAACATACATTACGGCGATATTTTGGTTAAATTTGGTTCTTATATAGACTTGGCAAGTGATGAAATTCCGTATATTAAAAATGGTACAGTCGCAGAATATAAAAGCAACTTGTTACAAAATGGTGATGTTGTTTTCGCTGATACAGCTGAGGACGAAACTGTTGGAAAAGCTGTAGAAGTTATAAACACTAACTGCACTAACATTGTTGCTGGATTGCATACGATGGCATATAGACCGAAGAGCAAATTTTCGCCATATTTTATGGCGTATTACCTAAACACTGATGCTTATCGCCGCCAATTACTGCCTTTAATGCAAGGAGTAAAGGTTTTGTCTTTGAGTCGTAGTAATTTGGCAAAAACATTACTCAGCTACCCTACTATGCTGGAAGAACAAGCTCAAATCGGCACATTCTTCCGCACTCTCGATACAATTATCGCAACTTATAAGCGTAAGTTGGATGGGTTGCGAAAGTTGAAAAAGGC
>JAIRQX010000118.1 GCA_031256375.1 Deferribacteraceae bacterium | reverse complement strand
TCTCATACGGAATATGACAGGCAGCGTCTTCAGCTTGAATATTTACGGGCTGAGTATGAGGCGAATGTTATGACTATGAGTGCGGAGATAAACCGCCAAAGATCAGTTTTGGAAGAACAGCTTATACAGTTGACCTATACGGAGATATATTCCCCTATTGACGGCGTTGTTAGCGCAGTAAATTCGGTTCAGGGGGAAACTATTGTTGCAGGACTGGAGGTTGCAAACCTAATAACGGTTTTTCGTCCTGAACTTTTGGAAATGTACGTTTACATTGATGAAAGTGATATAGGAAAGGTGAAAGATGGCATGGAGGTCAAATACACTGTGGATACATACCCTGACAAGTCTTTTTCCGGCGGCATATCCAGAATAAACCTCCAGTCTGAAACTAAAGACGGGGTGATTTATTATATAGCTATAGTAGGAGTGTCGCAGGAGGATTCCCTTCTTTTCAGACCGGAGATGACCACAAGTGTGCGCATTATCATAAAAGAGGAGGATGTGGGGCTCACAATTCCGGGAGCGGCTGTAAAATGGGAGTCCGGTTCCCAGATAGTTTATAAAGTTATAGACCTTGAGAAAAATCTGACCGAAAAAGCGCCTGTTAAAATAGGGATGCGCGGAGAGGAGAGAGTGGAGGTACTGGACGGCGTCAATGCGGGAGAAACTGTTGTGGTGCGTTTTTCACAGGGCGGCAGTGAAAAAAAGCAGACAATGGGCATGGGCAGGCGTTAATGTACGTTCGTCACAGACCGCTTATAAAACTTGTTAATATTACAAAACGCTATGGCAGTGAAGATGCCCCTTTTGTGCTTAAAGGGATTGATATGGAGATAGCGTCCAACGATTTTGTTGCGCTGCGCGGGGTTTCAGGTAGCGGGAAAACCACACTGATGAATATAATAGGGCTTCTGGATAATCCGACCGCGGGGAATTATTATTTTAACGGGGATGACATTTCTGATATGAACGACGATTCCCTTAGCGTCCTTAGAAACAAGCGCGTTGGGTTTATCTTTCAGAGTTTTTATCTGATACCTTATCTGAATGTGGTTGATAATGTGCTTTTGCCCAGATTTTACTCGGGCGAGCATATGGGGGCGGAGAAGGAGCGCGCCGTTATGCTTTTGGACGAGTTTGGAATGGCTGATAAATGCAAAAGTAAGCCGTCTGAGCTTTCCGGGGGACAGCAGCAGAGAGTTGCCATAGCCCGCGCGATGATAAACAACCCTGACCTGATTTTGGCGGATGAACCTACAGGTCAGCTTGACAGCGCCACATCACAAACAATAATGGAATATATTGCGAAACTGCCGGGGAAGGGGCGCGCAGTGCTTCTTGTCACACATGATGCACAAACGGCGGGATTTGCGCATCGTACCGTGTATATTCAGGACGGGTTGCTGAAAGCTGGGGAAGATTTATTAAGGGAAGTTTAAAATAATAAAAGTGATTGCGCAAGAATGTTTGCGGGAGTATCGTGAAATATGATCAGCGGCAACGCTAAAAAAATCCTCTTTTTCGGAATGAGTTACTTTGTCAGGGAGCTTATAGAGACTGTAAGCGCCGCATACCCGTGTATTGCTGTGGACAGTAACGTAAATTTTCAGGAAGATTTGCAGGGCAGGGAGAATGTCGCCTTTTTACAGGGAGACGCAAATAGCATCGTATTGTGGAAAAAACTGCCTCTGAATGAAGTTTCGCATATAGTCTTTTCATTAAACGACCCCGATGTGGCGTGCGAATTATGCCGCATAGCCAGAGAGATATTCCGTCTTGATATGCCCATAACCGCAATTATTCATAAAAACGCCCTGTCAGACTTGCTTACCTCATATAAAGTTATAACGGTTGACCCTGTAAATGTAGGGATACAATCTTTGATGGCGCTGATAGAGAAAAATTATGCAACTCCGTCCAATATAGGGCTTGGTAAGGGTGAGATCGCCGAGGTAACGATAGTGCGAAGATCCCACCTTATTGACAAAAAACTGCGCTATATGGAATCATCCAAATGGTGGAAGGTGGTGGCGATCTACCGCGGCGGGGAATTTATCATGCCTGACGGAGACAGCGAGCTTCATCTGGGCGACAAAGTTGTGCTTGTGGGATATCCGAATATGCTTGATAATATTGTGAACATATTAATGCAGGGTGTTCCGCAGTTTCCTCTTCAATACGGGAACTTTATAAACAGCGTAATTCACGGTTATGTACCGGGACCTACTGAGGAAGCAAACTATTTCCGCTCAAAAACGCAGGCGCTGGGATTGGTATGTTTTGCTGATGAAAAAAATACGGAGCTTGCAAAAAAAGATGATATAATTGCCTCAATGGATGCGCAGTATGTACGGCTTACAAAAAACTACAAAGATCCTGCGGTGTTTAACAATGCCGGTACGATTGTTATATCTGCCCCGCAGCGTTTTTCTATGCTGAATTTCAGAATAAAATATTTTATCAGGAGATCGCATGTTCCTTTGCTTTTGGCTAAGGGGGTATTCCCGTATTCATGTATAATAGCGTTTCTCAACTCTGACAATCCCGGTCAGATCATGCAAATTTCCCTTGAGATATCCAGAATTTCCGGTCTCCCTCTTAAAGCGGCGTATGTCACCGCCCCTAAATCTATGCGCAATGCCCGTATGGAATCTGAACTTGAAAACTGCCGGCATATGGTACGCGAGTATGAGAGCATTGAGCGGGCGACGCTTGAATTTTCAACACGGGAAGGGAATCCTGTTAAAGAGTTCCTGACTTACCAGAGAAACTTTCCGGAAGCGCTTGTTGTTATAGGTAATAACCGCAGACAGCGCATATCACGTATGGAGCCTCACCTTCCCTTCCTGCTGTCGGAACGGATTAAATGCTCTGTACTTATCGTCCCTGTGGCGGAAAACTGACATATGGAAAAAACGGATGCCCTGAGGCTGCTTGTCATTGCATTTGGCGCGTATATTATGCCGTTTGTGAGCAGGCGGTTAATGCTTCCGTCCGCTGCGGGGGAATTTCTGTTCGGCATGACAATCGGCTCACTCTTTATGGAACCCGGTTATAGCGATGGGTTTATCCGGTACCTTTCCGTGATAGGTTTTCTGCTTCTTATGTACATTGCAGGGTTGGAGCTTGATCTAGACAGGATTGCCGCTCTCAGAAAAAAACAGTTTTTTGCTTACGGAAGTTATGCCGTTATTCTTGTAGCCGGGGCGTTTATTATGGCGCGTATTATAAATATGCCTCCCTTTTTTGCCCTTATAATCATGTGTTCGGCTATTGGTCTCCTCTTTTCCGTTATGAAAGATCTGAATATTGTAAAGACCGCGCTTGGGCAAATGCTTCTCCTGCTTGGGGTTATAGGCGAAGTGCTTACACTTGCGGGCATTACAGTTGTAAGCCTGATTGCCAGAACCGGCGATGCCCAAAATATTGCGCGGCAAATTATTGGAATCATAATTTTCATAACTTCGATATTTTTTATTATGAAGGTTTTGAAACTATTCCTTTGGTGGTATCCGGAGATGAACCGGTTTTTTATGTCTGTAGGGAACCCATCGGAGATAGGGGTGAGGGCAAATCTGGTAAATATGTTTCTTTTTGCCGCGATAGCCGCGGTTGTCAATATAGAGGCGATTTTGGGCGCTTTTCTAGGTGGCGTTATATTTGCAAGGCTTTTTGCGGACAGGGAAGAGATGCTGGAACGTCTCAGCAGTTTTGGTTACGGATTTCTAATCCCCGTTTTTTTTATAGATGTCGGGTCACGGTTCAGATTCAGTGATTTCACCGTTCCCGGAGTTTTAGAAGGCGCCGTTCTGATAACTGCATCAATCCTTATAGTCCGTGCGGCGGCGGCTATACCGCTTTTATGGACGCATACGCCACGCAGACAGCTTATATATGTTCCTTTTGCGGAATCTTTTGCCCTGACGCTGTTTGTAGCAGCCACCGCCACAGGTGAGAAAGCGGGAGTGATAGAACACTCTCAGGCTTCAATGGTTATACTTACCGCGGTTATTACCGCCATATTTTTCCCTTGGATTATGAAACTTTTATATAAATTTATGCCGGTTATGAAATAATGTTAATTTACACAGCCACAGCAAATAAACACAAACTGGAAGAGATAAAGACGATGCTGGCTCACGCCGGCGCAGAAATTTTAGCGCATCCCGCCTATAAGACGCTTAATATATCTGAAACGGGAACAACCTTTGAAGAAAATGCCTCTAAAAAAGCGGCGGCGCTAAGCAGGCTGACAGAAAATTATGTGATAGCCGATGATTCAGGATTGGCGGTTGACGCGCTGAACGGCGCTCCCGGGGTTTATTCAGCCCGATATGCAGGGGAAGGCGCGGACGATAAAAAAAATAACGCGCTGCTGCTTGAAAATATGAAAGATATCAGCGAACGCGGCGCAACGTTTGTATGTGTGATAGCGCTGGCGCATAAAGGAGAAATTATCCGCATTTTTCGCGGTGAATGCGCAGGAGAAATAGCTTATGTGCCTAAAGGGTCGGGTGGCTTCGGCTATGATCCGCTGTTTATAACTACGGATGGGCGCACTATGGCGGAGCTTGCGCCGGCTGAAAAAAACCATATAAGCCACAGAAGCGCCGCACTTTCAGAGCTTGCAAATTATATGAGTAATCAATGAAAAAGTTCCGTATCATTGCGGTATTTTTTCTGTTCTTGTGGCTAACGGCGGCATTATTTCTCGGTCTGTCCGGCTGGATGCTGACAGAAGCCTCTATGATTAAACTTAATGTGCCGCATCTGACAGGGCTTGGCAAATATTCCGAAAGCACCCGGCTGGAGATTTACACCGCCGACAATACGCTGATGTACCGTAAAAACTTCAGCTACGGAGGAAGGCTTTCAAAAGAAGATGATTTAACTTTAGCGGGGCAAATCATTGAACTTGCGCGCGCAGAGACAGAAGAGATACCCTTCTGGGAAAGGGCGTTTTTAAGAATGGAAAGGATTAATCCCGCCGGGTTAAAAGGGTTTGTTGCGGAATACTACGCTATGAATCTGACCAAAATGAGCAAATTGCAGGGGATAAAGAAAGAGATACTGAGATTGTACACCATTAAACGCCTGAGCGGTAAATATAACAGCAAAGAGCTTTATGCCCTTTTTCTTGATTCGGTATATTATTCCGAAATCATACATGGAATTAAAGGCGCGTGCGAAGCCTATTTTGGCAAAGAGTTCAAAGATCTGACCCCGCTGGAAACCGCGTGGCTTATCGCCTTAGTGACCGTTCCAAAAAAAGAACCGGAAGAGAATATCCCTTATCACGACAAAGTAGCAAGAAACTATTTGCATGAGTTATATATGCAGGGGACTCTGACACACGAAGAATACCGTAATGAGGTTGCGGCGCGCCTTGAATTTAAAGAGAGAGAATATCCCGTTACAGAACCGTCGTATGTAGATCTTGTACTGAAAAAACTTCAGCAGTACCCGCAGCTAAAGCCGACTGAACAAAATCTGAGAATTTACACACACTATAACAAAAGAGCTACAGATGCAGCCAGAAAAGCGCTTGCGCCGGTATTTGCAAGAGATCAAAAAATTCAGGGCGCGTTTGTGATGATAAATATTGAAACCGGAGGACTGGAAACGGCGGTAGGCAGCAGATTGCCGGACAGCGAATATAACCGCGCACTGACACTGAGAAGACAGATGGGTTCTACTTTTAAACCAATAGTGTATCTGACAGCTTTTAAGCACGGATATCTTCCGAGCGAGATGGTCTGGGACAAACCGTACACATTTGGCGGGGGCGGCGTGAGTTACAGACCGCGCAACTATAAAAATGTTTTTATGGGGTATATTCCAATGCGGTATGGTCTTGTGTATTCTCTTAATAACGCTACGGTAAATTTAGCGCAGCGGGTAGGACTGAACAGAGTACATAAAACATCTGTGGATATGGGATTTTCTGCGACTATCAGCCCGTATTACGCTATGGCGCTCGGTTCTTTCGCTACAACCCCGCTTAATGTAGCGGAGTTGTTTGCTACGCTCGGAAATTACGGGGTAAGGCAGGAGATTACGTCTGTAAATGAGATTCACGGATGTGGGGATATAACCCTGAAAAATCCTCCTGTTAATGTTGTTGATGCTGTATCAGCCTATCAGACTATGTATATAATGCAGGATATTCCCGTAAGAGGAACTGCGCGCGGCGCTCATTTGCTTAAGGGTACTGCCGCAAAGACAGGAACATCTGATTATAGCAGAGATTTGTGGACAGTAGCTATATGTTACCCTTATGTTATAGTAGTATGGCTGGGGTATGATGATTTCGGGCATATGGATGACGATCTCAGCGGTGGGAATACTGCCGCGCCGGTAATAGCCGCTTTTCAGAGAGAATATTTCGGAGCAGGTCACTCTTTTTCACTGAATGTGCCTCCCGGAGTGGAGTTTGCCGCCGTCAAAAAGAATACCGGTCTTTTGACTAAAAAAAGCGGATATGACACATATATAGAAGCGTTCAACGAAGACAATCTGCCAATGCCGGAAGAGGAAACAAAATCTTTAAAACCGGTAAAGAGATAAAGATGAACTTATATCTGACAGGACCTTCAGGGGCGGGGAAAAGCTCTGCCGGAAAACTATTAGCGGAAAGTCTTTCACGGCAGTTCATTGATCTGGATCTGGCTATAGAAAAAAGTATTGGGAAAAGTATCCATGAAATTTTTGCACAGGACGGGGAGCAGCTTTTCCGCAATACAGAGAAAGACCTTCTGCGCGAATACTCCCTGAAAAACGGTGTGGTTATTGCCGCAGGCGGAGGGACAGTTTTAGATGAATCCAACAGGACTCTCATGCGTAGCTGCGGAAAGATTATGCTGCTTATGGCTTCGCCTGCAACTTTACTGGAGCGCGTGATGCGCGGTGAGATACGTCCGCTTTTAAAAGACGGGGGAGAGAAAACTCTCCGCAAAATGCTTTTTAGACGCGCGGCAGTTTACTGTGACGCGGACGCTATAATTGACACAACCTCTTTAACCCTGCAGGAAGTTGTTATGTATATTAAAGGTAAATTTTATGGCAATTAAAACAGTTATCAACTTTCAGGCGACTGATGGAGCCAAAACAGTTGTTACAATAGGCGAAGGGAAAGCCCGTGAGCTTATAGGAAAATTTAAACAGGCATATATAGTGGCTGACAAAAAGGTCGCATCACTATATCCGTTGTTGTTTCACTCTGAAAGGGTATTTCTGACTGAAGGCGGGGAGGATGCCAAAAGTATTAAAAAGTTAGGTTCGCTTTTAGAGTGGCTTTCAAACAGCAGATGTACGCGCGGAGATATGATTATCGCTGTGGGAGGAGGGAGTGTGGGAGACCTTGCCGGATTTGCCGCCGCCGTATATATGAGAGGGGTGCGATGGAACGTTGTACCGACAACCTTGTTATCTATGACAGATTCATCTTTAGGGGGGAAAACCGCCGTAAATATCGGAGGGGTAAAAAATCTTGCGGGCGCATTCCATCAGCCGGAAAGGGTGGTTATAGACCCATCGTTTCTCCTTACTTTGCCTGAAACAGAATATATATCAGGCATGGGAGAAGTTATAAAAACCGCGGCTATAGCGGATAAAAAACTTTTTAATATATTATCAGTTGAAACTAATAAAGTATTATCGCGTGATATAACTCTTATGAAAGAAGTAATTGCCGCATGTTGCAGGATTAAAGGGAAAATTGTAAGCGCTGACCCTTGTGAAAGCGATAAACGTATGGCGCTTAACGCGGGGCATACTATAGCGCACGCGATAGAAAGTGATTCATGCTGCCGTATCCCGCACGGGCATGCGGTGGCTATTGGTCTTTACATTGAAACATTTATAGGGGAAAAACTTGTTCACTGCAAAAAAGGCACAGCGGATAAAATTGCCCAGATACTGGCGCTGTATAACTGCCCTTCAAGCTATATCCCTGAATCTGCGGAGAACTTTATAAAAGTGATGGAATCAGATAAAAAACGGTATATAAAAGATATTTTATATATACCTTTTATTAAAAAGATAGGAAAAACAGTGGTAAATAAAACGGATGCGGCAGTTTTTTATGATGAAGCGCGGATATTTTTTTCGCGTACCCCCAATTTTCCAGATAACAAGTCTGTAATATGTTGATTCTATTGAGAAATATTGAATAAATTGATTGAAAGAGCCTCTTTAAGATGTTACAATGATTGTGTTAAAA
>JAIRQX010000029.1 GCA_031256375.1 Deferribacteraceae bacterium | reverse complement strand
TTTATGAGTATAATAGTGATGTTGGCGCACCTGTATGCACAGTTGGATATAAACAATGTGACGGTAAGTTTTATTCGGATGATTGTAGAGACGAACTAAGACTTATTGAAGATCCTGTATTTTGGCAACCTATTTTTGCTCCTGATAGTCCTGTTTATCAGGGAAAATACATTCAAAGAAAGAAATGCTGAACCAATAAGTAATTTATTGACATATAAAAAAATATTACTTTGAAAAGTGATACAATAATTAAATGTAGTAACACATATTTTTATATCTGTGGTGGAATATATGAATATTAGGTGTTTACAGAGAAGCCATATTGGCTTAATGGGGACTAATATTTATGGAAAACATCAGATTTATAAGAAATAAGAAAGTATTAGCAGTAACAGGTTTTAGCCGCTCTCAAATCTTTTTATTAATGAAAGATAGAAACCAAACCTTGAGAGAGGTGAAAAAATGAGAATTGAAGAAGCATTAATAGAAACATTAGATGAAATACTGAAACACAGAATGTTATCTTCTACACCTGTCTATGCGGATAAACAGGAAATGGCTCGTATCTTGGGTATATCCACACGCACTCTTGACCGGCTTGTGTGTTCGCAGAGACTAATTGAAGAAAAGCATTATACACGGTTTACAGATGGAGGTCACCCAATGTTTGTTGTAAAGCTGGTTGTTGCGGAATTAAAACCGTCCCTTGCGAAACTGGAAGAAATGATTTAATTATTGTGGATAGAAAATATAGATAATGATAAAAGAAAAATTGCTCTGACAGTTTAAGATCCAATAAGGATTTTGGGAAAATAATAATGGCACACATTAAAGCTAGGTACAAAAAACACAGGCTGTATGTTTATTTCCGTTTCAGCGGTAAGGCATTTCAAGAACCTACACCATTCTATTGCCAAAAAGACGGACAAAAAGGTTGTATGTGTAAACAGTGTAAAGCGGCAGAGGGGCTTGCGCTAGAAATATCCCGCAAGATTAACGCCGGAACATTTAAGATAGGCGAGTACTTCCCTGATAAAGAGGAAAAGCAAATAAATATTGAGCATGATGTGTTATGCAATCAATATATCTTGCAATGGATTGAACTGAAAAAATCTGTCATAACTTACAGCACTGCAAAAAGTTACGCATATATTGTGCGGACATTAACACCATATTTTAATAATATACGGTTAATAGACGTGCGACCAACACATATTAGAAACATTGTATCCCAGCTTGTAAATAATCAGTTATCCCCGAAAACTGTACGGAATATGATACTGATGTTGTCTAACGTCTTTAAGTATGCTCATGATGATGGAATAATTGAAAGCAATCCTACTAAAAATATTCAACTCCCAAAAGTGAAAATAGAGGAACCAGACCCGTTTACGCATGATGAAATATTAAAAATACTTGACTACATGGACAAACATCATCCTAAAATGACAGCTTTTTTTGCGATAGGATTCTATTCAGGTATGCGCACTGGTGAGATTATGGCGTTAAAATGGGCAAATTTTGATTTTAATAAACATAAAATCCTTGTAGATGCTACTCATACGGCAAATAAGATAAAAGACAGCACAAAGACAGGCAAAGCTCGTTATGTGGATATAATCCCTAACCTTGATAAGTATATTCAAAAACACAAGGAGCATACATTTCTGCAAAACTCATACTTATTTATTAATCAGTATGGCGACCCGTTCATATCTCAGACGAGTATAGTACGTCATTACTGGCAACCTTGTTTACAGAGGCTTGGTATCCGTTACAGAGAACCATATCAGATGAGGCACTCTTTTGCTTGTATGATGCTTGACGTAGGGGAAAATATAAAGTGGGTAGCGAATATGCTGGGTCATACAGACTTGTCTATGGTTACAAAAAGATACGGCAACTGGTTAACCCCATCCGAAGGGCGGGCAGGGATGAAATTTAACAGTCAAAACCTGCTAAATGCAACCTATTTGCAACCTAACTCAAAAGAGCAATAAAAATTATGCCTACTATCAATAATTTACAAAACGGAGAGGGAGGGATTCGAACCCTCGGTGGATATTATGCCACACACGCGTTCCAGGCGTGTACCTTAAGCCGTGCTCGGACACCTCTCCTATTTCATTTTAAAAATGAAATGCATTAACATATTCTAATAACCCAAATTCCTGCATAAAGTCAATATTATCATTGCAAGATAAAACCGGAAATAATATTATTTACCGATGCTGATACTTGGAATTGAAACGTCGTGCGATGAAACCTCACTTGCAATACTCAGAGACAATCATATTTTGGCGTCCGAAACTTTTTCTCAGGGGGATATACACGCGGTTTTTGGTGGTGTTGTGCCTGAGGTGGCATCCCGCAACCATTTGGCAAAAATTGTTCCTCTTTTCAGCAAAATTATCGATGCTTCCGGCATTTCTCCTGATAAACTTGACCTGATTGCCGTAACAAACGCCCCGGGGCTTATAGGCGCTCTGTTTGTAGGAGTTTCTTTCGCCAAAGGTCTCGCATTTGCCTTAAAAAAACCGCTGGTTCCAGTTCATCACCTTGCAGGGCATATTCTCTCCGCGGAACTTTCAAATCAGGGACTTATACCGCCCTATGCCGCGATAGTCGCCTCAGGTGGGCATACACACATATATGATGTTTGTTCAGAGCCGCTTTGTTTTAAGCTATGGGGGCGCACAATAGACGATGCTGCAGGGGAAGCGTTTGATAAGGTTGCAAAAATGCTTGGAGGTACATATCCCGGTGGTCCGTTTGTGGAAAGCCTTGCTTTAACTGGCAGTCCTTCTTCAATAAAATTTCCTGTGGCGTTGAAAAAGTCAGAAAATTTCAGTTTCAGCGGTCTAAAAACATCTGTTATGAATAAAATCAACGAAGGGATATTCAGTTATGCTGATATTGCGGCATCTTTTCAATATACTGTGGCAATAACAATGACGGATAAAATATTACGAGCCGCAAAAGAGTTGAATCGCAAAACTATTGTCGTCTCCGGCGGGGTGTCATGCAATAAAGCCATACGTGCAGTTTTTACTGAAGAAACTGCAAAAGAAGGAATTGATGTATATTTCCCCGCGCCGGCTTTGTCAACCGACAACGGGGCGATGATAGCTTATACCGCATGGCGTATCTTTAAAGACGCGGATATGAGCAATTATATGGATTTAACCTTTTCAGCCGGCGATACGCGGCACGAGATAGATGCGTAATTTTTTCAGGGAGAGGCTTGCTGAAAACGATCTACTTGCAGCGCCAATGGCAGGGGTTACATCAGCGCCTTTCAGGCTGTTTTTAAGAGAGTTTTTCAGCGGTATAGCATATACAGAGATGGTTTCAGTTGAAGGGGTCAGACGTTCCAATCCGCACAGCATGGAATATCTTGATATAATGAATGGGGATAGACCTGTAATTGCGCAGCTTTTCGGAGGGAACCCTGATTCCTACCCTGAAGCGGTCGCTGTGGCGGAAAGTTACAGCGCGCCGGATGGTTATGACATCAATATGGGCTGCCCTGTTAAAAAAGTGATAAAAGCTGGCGGCGGCTGCGCTTTACTTACAGATTTACCCCGGATAGTTAAAATAATACGCGCTATGCGTTCCGGCACAGAACGCCCTTTTTCAGTCAAAATCCGTACCGGCTGGGACGAAAGCAAACCTATTTTCAAGGAAGTGTTGAATATAGCCGAAAGCGAAGGGGCGGACGCACTGATATTACACGCCCGCACCCGTAAGCAAATGTTTGGCGGCGCTATCAACTATGAAGCGTTGGCTGATCTTTCCTCCTTTGCCTCTATCCCTATTATTGGCAATGGAGATGTTACTGATTATGAAAGCTATCTGCGCATAAAAAAAACAGGCGTAAACGGAGTAATGATCGGCAGGGGGATGATGAAGACTCCGTGGATTTTTAAAGCTGTAAAGGAGGGAAAAGAACCGCAGAATTATTATACGCCGACGGAATTGCACCTTTTTCTGCTGAAATTATATGGGAATATGCTTGAACACACAATTGGGCGGTCAGCGGAACAAAAAAAACGGGAGCATTATCTTAATATAATTAAAAAATTTGCCGTATGGTTTTCAAAAGGGCTTGAAAATGCGGCGCAATTCAGAGCGGAAGTATTTAAAAGCGCAAGGGAAGATCTCTTTTTTAAGCTGCTTGAGCGATATTTTACGCAGAGCGTTTTTCCCCTTGATATTGACGACAGCCGTGATTAATATAGTAATATTCTGAGGATGCGGAAATGAGTAGGTATATCTTTATAACCGGCGGAGTGCTGTCGTCTTTGGGCAAAGGGATAACGGCGTCCTCTTTGGGAGCTATCTTTAAGTCACAGGGCTATTCCGTAATGATAAAAAAATTTGATCCGTATTTAAATTTCAGCCCCGGGCACATGAGTCCTATGCAGCACGGAGAGGTTTTTGTTACGGAGGATGGCGCGGAAGGGGACCTTGATCTTGGGCATTATGAGCGTTTTATTGATGCAAATACAAACAAAAACTGCGATGTAACAAGCGGGCTTATATATTACAACGTAATAGAAAAAGAGCGTAAGGGCGGTTTTAATGGCAGAACAGTTCAGGTTATCCCTCATATTACCGACGAAATCAAGCGTAGCGTATTAAATTCAGATTTCGAGTACGACATAGTGCTTGTAGAAATAGGCGGTACGGTGGGAGATATTGAGGGACTGCCGTATCTGGAGGCAATCCGGCAAATGCGTTTTGATCTGGGTGATAGTAATGTCGCATATGTGCATGTTACCCCGATCTTTTATATCAAAACAGCGGGGGAGCTTAAAACCAAGCCCACGCAGCACTCGGTGCAGAAGCTCCGTGAGATAGGTATTATACCCGATATGCTTGTTTGCCGTAGCGAATACCCTTTGAATGAATATTTGCGCTCTAAACTTGCCCTTTTCTGTAATATAAAGAAGGAAGCGGTAATAAACGCCATAGATGTATCATCTCTCTATCAGGTTCCGATTAACCTCTTGCAGGAAGGGGCGGAACAGGTTTTGCGTGAAAAGCTGAAGCTTGAAAAACGCACTGCCGACCTTATGCCGTGGGAAAAGATACTCGGGCTTATCAAAAATCCTAAAAATTCTGTAAATATAGGCGTTGTAGGTAAGTATATAGATATGAAGGACGCTTATATCAGCCTGAGCGAAGCTATTGCGCACGGCGGTATAGCCAATGATACTAAAGTTAATATAAAGTGGATAGCTGCTGAAGATTTGCAGGGGAAAAATTACACAGGACAGTTGGACGGCGTGGACGGGATACTGATACCCGGCGGATTCGGTGAGCGCGGTATGGCAGGCAAGATTAACGCCATACAGTATGCCCGCACAAAAGATATCCCATTTTTCGGGCTGGGAAGTCTTGGTTTGCAGTGTGCGGTCATTGAGTACGCAAGGCACATTATGAAAATTGAAGATGCTGACAGCGTTGAAGTCAATCCCAAAACGGGATCCCCCCTGATAACATATCTTGATGACAAAGGAGTAGTTGCAAATAAACCCGGGAGGATGAGACTTGGGGCTTATACGACAAAACTGGAGTCTGACAGCCTTTCGCATCAGATATATAAAAATCTTCAGGTTACAGAGCGGCATCGTCACCGTCTTGAGTTCAACAATAAGTACAAAGATGCTCTTATAAACGCAGGGATGTCTATTACCGGTACAGATTGCAAAAGTGGTTTGGCAGAGATAGTAGAGCTGAAGTCACATAAATGGTTTTTAGCCTGTCAGTTCCTGCCGGAGTATAAATCCCGTCCTCTTTCACCGCATCCGCTTTTTGCCGCTTTTGTGGCAGCCTCTTTGGAATGTAAACAAACGAAACCTATAGAGAAGGAAAATGAGTAAAGATATACTGAGTTTTGGAAAATACACACTGGAAGTGGAAAAGAACGCCATAGATTCCGCTGCTGCAAAACTGGACGGCAATTTTGTTAAAGCTGTTGATTTTATAATGAAATGCAGAGGTCGGGTGGTTGTAACCGGAATGGGCAAATCAGGTCATATTGCGCAAAAGATAGCCGCAACCCTTTCAAGTACAGGCACACCGTCATTTTTTATGCATCCTGCCGAAGGGGTGCACGGAGATTTGGGGATGCTGGTGCGGGGGGATGTAGTTATTGCGCTCTCTTACAGCGGCGAAACGGAAGAGATAAAAAGTATATTACCTATCATAAAAAGGCTTGAATTACCGCTTATAAGCATTACTGGAAATGTAAACTCTGTGTTGGGGCGGAAAAGTGATGCCGTGCTGGATGGAAATATAGAAAAAGAGGCGTGTCCCATGAATCTTGCGCCGACATCCAGCACTACTGTGGCGCTTGCGCTTGGTGACGCTATAGCTGTCGCCCTTGTAGAATGCAGGGATTTTAAAGCTGAAGATTTTGCGCTGGTACACCCTTCCGGCGCCCTTGGCAGAAAATTACTCCTGACTGTTGAAGATTTGTGGCACACAGGCGATGAACTTCCCTTAACTACTCTTGATATGCCGCTTAAAGACATTTTATATGTAATCAGCTCAAAAAGGTTTGGTTGCGCTGCCGTAGCGGACGGCAACGGGAAACTCATTGGCATTATCACTGACGGGGATTTGCGCCGCGCAATGGAGAAGTATTCAGATATTATGCAAATCCCTGTGGGCAATATAATGAGTGGCAATCCGAAGAGGATTGCGCCCGGCGTCCTCGCGGCTCACGCGCTTGCAATAATGGAGAAATATTCAATAACGTCGCTTCTATCTGTAGATGAAGAGGACAGACCTATAGGGATAATACATCTGCATGATCTTTTAAGAGCGGGGCTTGCATAGGGTATTTTGCAATAAAAATATCATTTACCTATTTCAAATCTATTGCGCCCGTTGTTTTTTGCCTGATACAAAGCATCGTCCGAACGTTTTATGAAGTTTGCAATTGATTCTCCCGGCATATATTCCGCTACCCCTATGCTGCACGTCAAATGCCATATGCCTGTAAATTTATATGTTCCTATATGTTTGCAAATACGGCTTGCTATATCCGCGGCATTTGCCAATGGCGTGGAGGGCATTAGCAAGATAAACTCTTCGCCGCCGTAGCGCCCCAGAATATCCATTTTACGTATCCCGTTATTAATGCGGGAGGCAAACTCAATAAGTACTATATCCCCTATCTGATGACCATATTTATCGTTAACCAGTTTAAAATGATCTATATCAATCATAAGCATTGACAAAGGTTGACGATATCGTAGCGCGCGGTTGATCTCCTTATCCAACTCTTTGTTAATCCTGTTTCTGTTATAAATCCGCGTTAGCGAATCGTATTCAGAAAGATGCTGGTAGTACTGTTTTTCTACCTCAAGCTGAGTTATATCGGTAAAAGTTAGAAGATACTTATCGTAAGGGATACAGACAGCAGTCATCAGAAATGAGTGGGGTTCTTCGTTTTGCTGTAGTTTAATCTGGATTAAACACTCATTTCCCGTGCCGAAGGCATGTTCAACCGACCATTTGGCAAAACTCACATCATCCTTTACTTTCTGAGCCCGGTTTATTATCAATGATAAAAATTTTCCGTATTTTGATTTAAAATCATCTAAAGATGAGACTTCTAAAAAATGTTTAAACGATTTGTTCAGATAAATGAGTTCTGTATTGTCAAATACAGCCATACACAACGGAGTTGTATCCAAAAATATTGATATGAACTGGTTTTTAGCTTCCAACTCCCTTTGCTTGAAAATAGTTTGTGATAATTTTGAAATTACTGAAAAAAGCTCTTTTGCATCCACCGGTTTTTGCATACATCTGTCAATGTTTAACTCAATGGAATTAACTAATAACTGGTCGTTATCGTAACCGGTACTTATAATAATAGGCACGTTCCGGTCAATATCCCGGATGTGCCTGATCATGGTCAGACCATCCATTTCAGGCATACGGATATCGGTAATTACCATATCAGGGTGTATTTCTGTGAATTTAAGGAGTCCTTCTTTACCATTACTTGCCAAAGTAACATTCGCTGTCTGTTGTTTAAGCACGTTATAAAAAAGTGTACGCACCACATCGTCATCTTCCACATATAAAATATTCAGCGAAGAAATTTTAGATAATGATGGGTCCGCAAAAATAAAATCATCCGGCATTTATATCCTGCCAATACATCCCGTATATATTAAAGTCTGTAATCTCCTGAGCAAAAAAAGCAGTTTATTACGGTGCATTGTAATAAAAACAAAAAAATAAAGCAATAAATATATAGCCAAAAAAAAATGATGGTGATAAAATTAAAATCTATTATTAGGTTACAAAAAGTAGGCTGATAAAACAAAAGATCATTTCAACGCTGTGATTTGTAGGTTTATATAATGGCAGAAACAAAAAATTTTGAGGAAAAACTGAAACGGCTGGAAGAGATTGTTACACAGATGGAATCTTCCGATAGACCATTAAATGAAATTATCACCCTGTTTAAAGAAGGCGCTGCCCTCTCAAAGGAATGTAAATCAGAGTTGGATCGTCTTGATATAGAGGTACAAAAAGTGTTGGAGGAAAACGAAGACGGAACTTTATTAACCGAAAAAGCGGGCGCAACTTATGATCTTTAGTCTGAGCGATTATCTGTCAACAGTGAACAGATTGGTAAATGAATGGACAGCCAATAATTTTATCGTTTCCGACAGCCATCCGTCTAAAAAACTTTACGATTCAATGCTTTACAGTTTAAATGCCGGCGGCAAAAAGGTGCGTCCCACCCTGCTTATTATGTGCTATAACCTTTTCAGAAACTTATTTACAAATATTTTACATCCTGCGCTTCCCTATGCCGCCGCTGTGGAGATGGTACACACATACTCGCTCATACATGACGATCTGCCGGGGATAGACAATGACAATCTCAGACGCGGCAAACCGACAAACCACATAGTATATGGCGAAGCAACGGCAATACTTGCCGGTGACGGTCTTCTTACTAAAGCCTTTGAAATTTTTTTGAACAGCAGTCTGCACAACAATATACCTATAAATATTAGTTGTGAGGCAGCGTTTGAATTAGCTAAAGCCATAGGTCCCGATGGCATGGTGGGCGGACAGTATGCGGATATCAACAATAGCAGCGAAAAACCTGACAGGGAATTGACGGATTTTATACACATTCATAAAACCGCTGATTTTATTTCCGTATGCGCCAAAATAGGCGCTATATTGGCTGAAGCCGGACGTGATGACATAACGCGCCTTGAATTATACGGTCAAAAGATCGGTTTAGCCTTTCAGATTACTGATGATATATTGGACATCACATCTACGACGTCAGAGATGGGTAAAACCCATGGAAGCGACGAAAAAAATAATAAACTTACCTATCCTAAAGCATACGGAATGGAGTTTTCCATGGAAAAAGCTGAAAAACTTACAGAGGAAGCTGTATCGCTGCTGTCAGTATATGATGAAAATGCTGACCCGTTACGCTCGCTTGCAACATTCATTATCCGGAGGAACGGATGATGAACAACTCTAAATACCCTCTGCTCAGTAGTTTGAAATTACCCGGCGATATTAAAAAACTGTCTTACGATGAAATTGACCGGATTGCTTGCGAAACAAGAGAGGTTATAATTGATTCCGTTTCAGGCAACGGTGGGCACCTTGCCTCCAGCCTTGGCGTTGTGGAAGTTACTTTAGCCCTTTTACGCATTTGCGACCCGCTGAAAGATAAAATTATATGGGATGTAAGCCATCAAAGCTATCCGTATAAAATTCTGACAGACAGATTTTCCAACTTTAATACCCTAAGGGCTTACGGAGGGATAAGCGGTTTTACAAGAATAAAGGAAAGCCCTTATGACGCTTTTGGTACAGGTCACGCAAGCACATCCATATCTGCGGGGATGGGAATCGTTTGCGCCAACGAAATTGCAGGATTAAAGCATAAAGTGGTTTCTGTCATCGGTGACGGCGCGCTTTCCGGCGGTATGGCGTTTGAGGCTTTAAACCACCTTGGTTCTACGCAAAAACCGATGGTAGTTGTACTAAATGACAATGAAATGTCTATAAACCGCAATGTGGGAGGATTATCTGACTCACTTTCACGAATGGTCACCGGTGAATTTTCAACATCAATACGTAAAGATATACGCAAAGCGCTGCACACAATTCCGGCGGGCAAAAGACTGCGTCAGCTTGCGCGTAAATTTGAAGAGGTTATACTTTCATTTTTTACTCCCGGGATACTATTTGAAGAGCTTGGACTCAGATATATCGGACCTATAGAGGGGCATAAGGTAAAAGAGATTGAAAAGGCTCTGCATACCGCATTTGCTTATGGTGGACCGGTGCTTATTCACGTGGTTACTGTAAAGGGCAAAGGGTATAAACCTGCCGAGCAGCATCCGGAAAATTTTCACAGCATAAGCTCGTTTGATATAAAAACGGGAGAACCGAAAAAGTTTGACAAAAGTAAAAGCTGGACAAAGGCATTCGGGGAAAAAATGGTATCGCTTGCGGGAAAAGATGATAAGGTTGTTGCCATTACCGCTGCGATGAAAGATGGTACGGGGTTAAACGAATTTGCCTCCAAATTCCCTGAACGTTTTTTTGACACAGGTATAACTGAGCAGCATGCAATGACATTTGCCGCAGGACTCGCCGTTGCCGGAGCAAAACCGTATCTGGCTATATATTCAACTTTTCTTCAGCGGGCTTTTGACCAGATAATACACGATGTAGCGCTTCAAAATCTGCCTGTGCGTATATGTATTGACAGAGCAGGCTTGGTTGGTCAGGACGGTCCTACACATCACGGCGCTTTTGATTTAAGCTTTCTGCGCATGATCCCCAATCTGGCGCTGTTTTTGCCGAAAGATTACGCGGAACTTGACGCAATGATGGAACTTTCGCTAAACTGGAATAGTCCCGTAGCTATAAGATACGCCAGAGGTTCATCTGAAACGCCGCAAAATCTGCCTTTCGCCCCACTGAAGGCAGGTGAACCGGAGGTGATCTATCACTGGGGGGATTACGCAATTATTTCCGCCGGACACATTTTTGGTGAAGCGTGGAAGTTTTGGAATATACTTAATGAGAACGGTCACAAATCGTCGCTCATTAATCTGAGGTTTGCAAACCCTCTGAATAAAGAACGGCTTATATCGCTTTTAAAAGAAAAAAAAGCCATATTTACCTTTGAGGAAGGGATACGCACCGGCGGGATAGGGGAGATGATTAAAATGCTTGTGAGCGAAAGCAACTCTGAAATATCAACATACATATTATCTCTCCCCGATGACTTTGTGACGCACGGCAGTGTAGCCCAGCTCAGAGCGCTTTGCAATATAACCGCGGAATACGCTTGGGAACTGTTTCAAAAGAGGTTTTACGGATGAGTTTTATAAGTTATCTGAAAGAAGAAATTATTACGATAAAAAAACGTGATCCGGCGGCAAAAAGCACATTAGAAGTGCTTTTGTGTTATCCCGGGCTTCATGCTGTATTATTTTACCGTTTTTCAAACTGGTTGTGGAGAAAAAAACTATACCTTCTGGGCAGGATAGTTTCTCATATTGCTAGATTCCTGACAGGCATTGAAATACATCCGGGAGCTAAGTTAGGCAGACGGATTTTTATTGATCACGGAATGGGTGTGGTAATAGGTGAAACTTCCGAAATACACGATGATGTCACCCTTTATCATGGAGTAACTTTGGGCGGGGTGAGTCTGAAAAAAGAGAAACGTCACCCTACAATAGAGAAAGGGGTTGTTATCGGCACGGGGGCTAAGGTTTTGGGACCGTTTATTGTTGGAACGCACGCCCGGATAGGCGCTAACTCCGTTGTAGTAAAAGAGGTGCCTCCGGAAACAACTGTAGTCGGAATACCTGCTTCCGCGGTAAGAGACAAAGGCGAGGCTTCGGAACTTCAGCATGATCATCTGCCTGACCCTATAGCTAACGCTGTACGTTGTATGATTGACCGCATAGTGGAACTTGAAAAAGAGATTAATGATATGAAAAAACACATTCATACAAAAGATAAAATATTAAATTAATATATAAATTGAGGTACATGATGAATTTTAACTCTTTAAAAACATTTTTTTTACTTGTAATACTTACCGTCTTTTTTGTGTTTATCGGGGGGCTGTTGGGTGGGCAGAACGGAGCGGCAATCGCCTTCGGTTTTGCTCTTGTAATGAACTTTTTTTCATATTGGTTCAGCTCTTCAATAGTTTTGCGTATGTACAACGCAAAACCGGTTACTGAGGCGGAAGCTCCCCAGCTTTACAATATGGTGCGTAAACTTGCCACTGTTGCCGGACTTCCGATGCCGAAAGTCTGTATTATTCCAAACCCAACGCCCAACGCCTTTGCAACGGGAAGAAACCCAGCGCACGGCGTGGTTGCCGTTACAAGCGGTATTATGCAGATGCTTACGCCGGAGGAGCTTGAAGGAGTCATCGCCCATGAGCTTTCCCATATCAAAGGGCGTGACATTCTGATAGGAACTGTTGCCGCTACTATAGCCGGCGCTGTGATGATGCTTGCCAATTTTGCACGGTATGCTTCTATATTCACCGGTAATAGGGATTCAAGAGAAGGGGGCGCAGGAAATCTGGTTGTTTTGCTGGTTGTGTCTATACTTGCGCCTATAGCCGCAATGATTGTGCAAATGGCAGTTTCACGAACGCGCGAATTTGAAGCGGACGCCAGCGCTGCGCAGCTTACAAGACAACCTATGGCGCTTGCCGGAGCTCTGCAAAAGATATCCCACGGTGTGGCGACGGTTCCTATGGACGCCCAACCCGCTACCGCGCATATGTTTATAATGAACCCGCTCTCGGGTCGTAAGGCGCTTAATCTGTTTTCTACCCACCCTGCTGTTGAGGACCGTATTAAAAAGTTAAAAGATATGGATATAACCGGACAGGGAAGGCAATATAATGACTTATCAGGGATAAAACAGGGCGGAAGCGGTAAAAATCCTATATTCAGATAACTGTTATGAATACCAACAGGATGACTATTAAGGCGCAGGACGCTCTTCAGAGCGCTTACTCTATAGCGTCCAAGGCAAAAAATCCGCAGATTGAACCAGATCACATTATGATGGCGTTAATTTCTCAAGAGGACGGGCTTATCCGTCCCCTTTTGAATAAAGTCGGCGTACATACTGACGCGCTGTTAAATGACATAATGAATTTACTGTCTAAATTACCCACGGTTTCAGCGTCTCAGCAGGTTTACATTTCTCAGGAAACAAATAAATCCGTTGAATATGCTTTTGAAAAAATGGATAAGATGAAAGATGAGTTTGTGTCCACAGAACACCTTCTTTTTGGGGTTATTGAAAACGCCGGTTCCGCTCTGCGCCAGCTACTGATGAGCCACGCGGTTGACACAAAACTTGTGGAAAAGGCGCTCGCCGATATGCGCAAAAATCAGCGTGTGACAGACCAAAACCCTGAAGATAAAATAAACGCGTTTCATAAATATACCATAAATCTTACCCAGCGCGCTAAAGACAGCAAACTTGATCCTGTTATAGGCAGGGATGAAGAGATACGCCGCGTTATACATGTTCTCTCCCGCCGGACTAAAAATAATCCTGTTCTTATAGGCGAACCGGGCGTCGGGAAAACCGCGGTAGCGGAAGGGTTGGCACAGCGTATAGTCTCGGAGGATGTACCTGAATCGCTTAAAGATAAGACAGTAGCGGCTCTGGATATGGGATCGCTTATTGCCGGCGCGAAATTTCGCGGAGAGTTTGAGGAGCGTCTGAAAGCAATATTGAAAGAGGTCGGAGAGAGTGAGGGGGATGTTATCCTTTTTATTGATGAACTTCATACGCTAGTAGGGGCGGGAGCCGCCGAAGGAGCGATGGATGCGGCAAATATATTAAAACCGTCGCTTGCCAGAGGTGAGCTGCACTGTATAGGCGCAACCACATTGGATGAATACAAAAAATATATTGAAAAAGACGCTGCGCTGGAACGCCGTTTTCAGCCTGTACTGATAAAAGAGCCGTCTGCGGAGGATACTGTTTCCATACTGCGCGGACTTAAAGAGAGGTATGAACTTCATCATGGCGTGCGTATAAAAGATTCCGCTCTTGTTGCCGCGGCGTACCTTGCAAATAAATATATTTCAGACCGTTTTATGCCTGATAAAGCGATAGACCTTATTGACGAGGCAACAGCAAAGCTGCGTATGGAGATAGACAGTCTGCCCGCGGAACTGGATGAAGGGGAACGCAAGCTCCGCCAGCTTGAGATTGAGCGGGAGGCGTTAAAAAAAGAGAGTGACAATGCGTCTAAAATACGCCTTCAGAAAGTAGAGGAAGATATCAGCAACATAAGAGAGCGGATTAACATACTCCGTACTCAGTGGCGGAATGAAAAGTCGGTTGTTACACAATCCCGCCGTATAAAAGAAGATATGGAAAAAACACGCCGCGAAACGGCGATAGCGGAGCGCGCAAGCGATTTTGCAAAAGCCAGCGAACTTAAGTACGGTCGTCTCGTGGAACTGCAAAAAGAGCTCAGTGAAGCGGAAAACCGGCTGAAAACTATGCAGAATGGTCATAAGATGATCAAGGAAGAGGTGGATGACGAGGATATTGCAGCCATAGTTTCCAAATGGACAGGTATTCCGGTAAGTAAACTTTTACAGGAGGAGGCGGACAAACTTATTCAGATGGAAAATTTTCTGCATAAGCGCGTTATCGGGCAGGACAATGCCGTTAACGCGGTTAGTGAGGCTGTACGCAGATCACGCGCGGGGCTTAACGATCCGGACAGACCAACAGGCTCATTTATATTTTTAGGACCCACAGGGGTAGGCAAAACGGAGCTTGCCAAAGCGCTCGCAGAGTTTCTGTTTGATACGGACGGCGCAATGATCCGTATAGATATGAGTGAATATATGGAAAAACACTCTGTGTCAAAACTTATAGGCGCGCCTCCCGGGTACGTCGGGTATGATGAAGGGGGGCGATTAACTGAGCGCGTGCGGCGTCAACCGTACGCTGTATTGCTCTTTGATGAGATAGAAAAAGCGCACCCCGATGTTTTTAATATATTACTGCAAATTTTAGATGACGGTCGGCTTACTGACTCAAAGGGTCGTATGGTGAACTTCAAAAACACTGTTGTTATTATGACTTCAAATATTGCAAGTCATAATATTATGCAGACGTTTAAAGACGGACATATTGACGAAATCACTATGAGCATGATTCAGTCGGCTGCAATGAACGAGCTGTCGCAGCATTTCCGCCCTGAATTTCTGAACAGGATAGATGATATAATCATATTCCATCCGCTTGACAAACCGCATCTTAAACAGATCGCCGCGCTTATTCTGAACGGTGTGGTAAAACGCATGAAACATATTGATATTACACTGATTTATGATGATTCGCTTGTGGAGGAGATTGTTGAATCCGGCTACGATCCAAAATTTGGGGCGAGACCGATGAAACGCGCTGTACAAAGGGTTGTGGAAAATAAACTTGCCAACAAAGTAATTACAGGGGAGATAAAGCCTGATACAACGGTGAGGTTAAGCTATAAAGGGCATCTGACAGTGGAGAATTAAATATGAAACGTATTGCGTCTGAATGGATAGGGAATCAGGCGCCGTTGAGCGAAAATTTAATTTGACTTTCTCTGAATTTTTTGATACAAAAATCAACCGCCTTGCCGCATATTCTCAAGATGCGGCTAATAAACCATAAGGAGGATAATCTTGAGGACTTATGAAACTGTCTTTGTAATGAAGCCTGATCTGAGTGCAGAAGTTCAAAACGGGCATACTGAATTTTACAAAGAAAATATTACAAAAAACGGCGGCGAGATAATTGCCGCGGAATCTTGGGGGAAGCTCACTCTGGCTTACAAAATTGACGGCTTCAGTGAAGGCGTTTACACCTTAATCCAGTTTAAAGCTACCACATCTTATGTATTAGAGCTGGAAAAGCGTTACAAATTTAACGAAGATGTCCTTCGTTTTGTTGTTGTAATGATTGACGAAAAGAAGTTTAAGCTGAAACCGCGCAAAGACCCTATCAAGCGTGAACGTAAACAGAACAGGAAGCAGGACGACCAACCGGATATGCCGGAGACCGGGTATACGGATGAGGAAGACGAAGACGCACTTGAAATGAGTGACATTTTCCCTATGGATGAAAAGTAACCATTGCGGTACACGGAGAAAGTATGGCTTCATATAATAAAGTAATTCTGATGGGCAACGTGGTACGCAACCCTGAATTGCGTCACACTCCGGGAAACAATCTGGCGGTGGCGCGGACAAGTATCGCGGTAAACAGCAACAGAAAAGACAGAGAAGAGGTTATGTTTATTGATATTGTTTTGTTCGGCAAATCTGCGGAAACTTTGAACGCTTACGCCACAAAAGGTTCTCCGCTGTTGGTGGACGGACGGCTTAGCCTGCGGTCGTGGGATGATCCGAACGGCGGCGGCAAACGTCACAAACATGAAATTATCGTGGATAACTTCCAGCTTCTGCGCGGTTCAAAAGAACGTTCTGAAGAGGGAGCTTATAACGACGGAATACATAACGCCGGTATGAGCGCGTCAGGCGGTAACTCAGGCAAAACCGGCGCGCCGTCTGATCAACCCGGAGAATATACAGACGATGATATACCATTCTAAATTAACGGAGAAAGTTTTACCATGACAATAATAAAGAAACGTTTTCAGAAGAAAAAAGTATGCCGTTTTTGTACGGAAAAAATTGATATTGACTACAAAGATGCCCGTCTTTTAGGGCAATTTATTACAGAAAGAGGTAAGATAATGCCGCGGCGCATGACAGGCACCTGCGCAAAACACCAGCGCCATCTTGCCACAGCTATTAAAACGGCAAGGGTGATAGCGCTGCTGCCTTTCAGTAAAGGACAATAAAAGACAGTTGAAACACTTAAAAAACGAATACCTGTTGTTTTTTGCGCTGGCGGCAATATACGCCGCTTGTCTTTTTTTCTCCCCTTTTTCCTTTTTTGCCGGGTTTTTTGTACCGTACGTCTTCCTTTGTTTCACCGCGGCTAACAAAAATGGTCGCTTCCCTTATGTTTTTATGTCATGGATAGCGATTGCCGGTGCGGCTACAGTATCTTTTCATGCAACAGCCGTTTTTCTGATATCAGCCATCTTGCCGGCTTTAATAATTATGTTATGCCACAAAGGAGGCAGGCGGTATTCATGGAAAGCGGTTATTCTTAACCCTCTGCCTGTAACCGCTTTTATTGCCGCTGTGTTTATCTTAATGCCTGAAATACCCGCGAAGTTTGAAATGTCTGTAATTGAATTAATAGAGCGGACGTTTGCCGCTATGAACACTGCAAATCCGGAAAATCTGAATATGAAAGACGTTTTTTTGTTATACTTTGAGCAAAGGTATGAAATAGCCTCCCTTACCGTATCCCTTTCCCCCGCTTTTATATATTCATCACTGGCGCTTGTGGTTTATGTTACGGAAAAAATTTTTTATAAAATACCGTCAGAAGAGATACTGTCTCTTCCTGATTTTCTTCTGCTGATTGTAATACTGTCCGGTCTTTGTATGACATTAACGTTCATGAACCTACGGACGGTAGGCATGAACGGTATTATTATAACAGGAACCTTGTATTTTATGAGGGGATTTGATATAGTCAGATATTATATGAACCGTTGGCGTATAGTTCTGTTTGTGCGCACGGCTATATACCTGACAATCCTCATTCAGTTTTTTTTTATTGCGGCAGTCGCTGTACTGGGGTTTTTCAGTATATATAAAAACCCTATAAAAGATGGTAATTCAGGCAATGCGGAAAAAAGTGTAAAGTTATGAAAAGATCATTAACTGCGGTAATTATAGCGATGGCGGGTTTTGCGGTGTTTGCTATGGCGCGCCTTTGCATGTATATTGTTTATTACGATTTTTTTAGCGCGCTCTCGTTTACCGGCTTGCTTAACTCGTTTATACAGGGGGCAAGATTTGACGCGGCGGTGCTTTTTATTGCGCTGTTCCCAATTTTACTAATGTTTTTGCTGCCGGTAAAATCTGCCGTATGGAAGCATTTATGGATGTGGGCGGCTTTTGCGTTATTTCTCTGCTGCGGATTTTTTCTGGCTTCTGATGTGGTTTACTTCGGATATGTCAACAGACACCTTGCCAATGAAATTTACACTTTAGGAAACGATCTGGATTTTGTTTTTGCCATTGTAAAGTCATATATCCCTTTAGCTATAATTTTACTGTTTATTTTTGCCGCGGCAGGGTACGGGTGGTACAAACTGGTTTCCGTCACAGATAAACCGGAACGTTATATATGGCTGAAAATACTTGCTGTTGCGATAATTTCTTTTGTATTTATAAGAGGAACTTTTTCAAGCAAACCTATCGGTATAATTGATGCTTTCCACGGTGGCAGCGTTCAGGGAAATCTGATATTAAACGGAATTTTTACCACATACAGATACAAATTCAATGAGGATATAACCACGGTGTCGTATGAGACGGAAGAGGCGTTTAACTTAACCGGTGTGGATTACAGCCTGCCCTATCCTCTGCTTAAAAGCTATGATGGGAGTGACAGGCAGTTTAACGTGGTGATACTGCTTTTTGAAAGTTGGAGCGCATATTATGTGGGCGCGCTTGGAAGTAAATACGGCGTAACCCCGAATTTTGACAATCTTAGCCGTGAGGGCGCGCTTTTCACTAAACATTACGCGCCGGACAAACGCAGTGTTGACGCCATACAGACGATCCTTACAGGGGTTATGCCCGTGCTGGGGATTGCCTCGTTAGGATTTGGTCTTGAGGTTAAATTAAACAACAATTTGGGAAGTATGGCGTCAAATAACGGTTTTGAAACTATATTTATGCAGTCTTCCGCCCGCCGTTCATTTTATATGGATTCAACAGCAAAATCGCTTGGGTTCCAGCAATATTATGGCAAAGAGGACTATCCGCTGATACTTGACTACCCTGATCCAAAAGGTTCGGTTTTTGGCTGGGATTATGAAACGCTGAATTTTCTGAACAATCTGCTTGGCAAAACGGATAAAAAATTTCTCGTAATGCTTTTTACAGGCACCACCCATATACCGTTCGCAAAACTACCACCGCAGTTTAATAAATATGAGAGCGCCGCCCGTAATGATGAGGAGAGTTTCCTAAACACCCTCTATTATTCCGACTACAGTTTGGGCGTTTTTATGGAAAATGCGCGTAAAGAGCCGTGGTTTAAAGATACGGTATTTATTATCACAGGCGATCACACTTTGGGTAAGTTTGAAAAGCAGATTTTCCCGAACGACTTCCGTGTTCCGCTTCTGATATATGCTCCCGGGATAGCGCCAGCGGAGGTTTATGACAAAGTGACCGGACATATTGACCTTTTCCCTACAATTATTGAATTGTCAGGGATTAAAGGCGAGGCGGCGGTGTTCGGGAAATCGGTGTTTGACGCCGGTTCCCGTTCGGCGATGATCAACGAAGGGGGCAGGTCAGGCTATATAAAAGATTCCGGCTGGATAAGGATTGCGGATGATCTTATCCTTTCAAGCTCTTTAAAAGAGAGGGATAAACGGGAGATTATGGCAAAAGAGCTTATTGCGCGCCAGCAGGTGATAAAAACGCTTATTGAACAGGGCAGGTGGGCGCCCCCGGCAGATATACGGACTGCCGTCGCGCCGGAAAATCCGGCAAAGTAGTATGCTCAGTCTGCAAAATCTTTCTAAAAGTTACGGCGACAGGATCCTTTTTGACAACGTAACACTGACTGTAGGAGCGGGGGAGCGTATCGGGCTTGTGGGAAGAAACGGGCACGGTAAAACAACTCTTCTGAACATTATTGCAGGTCAGGATTCATCTGATTCCGGAGGGATTATAGCTCCCCGGGGGTATCGTATCGGATATTTTTCTCAGCATCTGCATTTTTCTATGGCTACATCACGGGATGAAGCGGTTTCCGCGCTTCATGCGGAGAAAAAAGATTCCCCTTATCTGGCAGAAAAGGTAATTTCGGGGTTAGGATTTACGGCGGATATGTTCCGGCAGCCTCCCAGCGAGCTTTCAGGCGGATATAAGGCGCGGCTTAATCTTGCTAAACTGCTGATAAGTGAACCGAACCTCCTTTTACTGGACGAACCCACAAACCATCTTGATGTACTGTCAGTGCGCTGGCTTAAAAATTTTTTGCTTCATTGGAAAGGGGAGGTTGTTTTTGTTACACACGACCGCTCATTTATGGATAGCTCCGCCACGCATATTGCGGGGATACACCGTCAGAAGGTGCGTAAAACCGAAGGGGATACGGAGAAATACTACTCATTGACAGCTCATGATGAGGAGATTTACGAAAAAACCCGTCTGAACGATGAAGCTAAACGAAAAGAGATGGATCGGTTTATTACCCGTTTCCGCGCTAAAGCGCGTCTGGGCGGGCTTGTGCAGTCCCGCATAAAAACTCTTGCGAAAATGGAGAAGAAAAATCGTCTGGAAGCTATATCCGAATTAGAATTTTCATTCAGATATAAAAATATCGCAGCGGAAACTGTATTGAATGCAGACAGGATAATGTTCGCTTATCCGGGTGGTAAACCGCTTTTTACAGATATCTCCTTTGCGCTGAACAAAGGTGACAGACTTTGCGTAATCGGTCGTAACGGAGCGGGTAAATCTACGTTGTTGCGGATATTGGCAGGCAGATTACCCCCTTCGGCGGGCGGGGTTTTATCTCACGATTATGCTGCCGGCGGATATTTCGGGCAGACGGATATGGAATTGCTGAGACCGGAGGCTACTGTGGAAGAAGAGGTGGCGCAGGCTGGGGAGTATAAACTTGACCGCACTGCTGTACGCAATATTTGCGCCTCTATGTTGTTTTCCGGAGATGAGGCGCTGAAGAAGATAAAAATACTTTCCGGCGGTGAAAAATGCCGTGTTATGCTGGGGAAAATAGTTGCCAGACCGTGCGGTTGGCTCCTTCTTGATGAACCTACAAACCATCTGGACATGGATGCGTCTGATTCTCTTCTGGAAGCGCTAAACGGATATCAGGGAGCGGTTGTAATTGTTACCCACAATGAAATGTTCCTGCATACGCTGGCAAACAGACTTATTGTATTTCAGGGGGATAAGCCGTTCCTTTTTGAAGGCGGTTACGCTGAATTTCTTGAAAAGATCGGATGGGATGATGATGAGGGCGGACGTCAGGGCGTTGTTTCAAGAAAACCGGACCGTAAAGAGCAAAAAAAGCAGCGTGCGGAGCTGATATCGGAGAAAGGACGTGTCCTCAGACCGCTTGTTGTTGAAATTGAATCGGCGGAGGCTGAGATTATTGCCAATGAGGGGTATTCTGCGGAACTGCATAAACTGATAGAGGAGGCGACAGCGGCGCGGGACGGAAAAAAGCTGACGGAACTGGGCAATAAACTTACTGAAACCCAGAATCTGATAGACAGGCTATATCTTAAACTTAACGATGTAACGGTTGAGTATGAGAAACAGAGCGCTTACTATGAGATGAGACAAAAAAATGATTTATAGCGGTTTGAGCAGTTGAAGCAATGGCGAGGGATTGCAACGCGGTATAGCGAAAATACAGCATCTTTTCCAGCCTTCCACTTTATTATAATTTCTGAACAATATATCAATTTTCACATTCGCACCCTCAACACTCCCTACAACCTTTTTTAAAGGTCAACGGTAGGAACAGCAATAACACATTCTTTTGTTTTTTTAAGGTCTTTATAAGAATAGTTCCATTAATTATAGCAAACTGTATCAGTTTCATAGCATATTCAACAGTCTTTAAATTCCATATATTGTTTAATCATATCGTCTACCAGTTTTTTGTATCTCACCGGCTTGATTATCTTAAATTCAGGAAACCAAGGCATGATAAGCTGTTTAAACTCCATATCGGTTGTTACACCGAAGGTTAGCGCCATGCCGCCGTTCTTTTCTATTTTAATGAGTTGTTGGTGGGGAAATATGGAGCGGCGTTTGAAATTATCCGCTACGGCTTTATTAATGTGAACAGTTACAGTTTCTATTTTGTTGTTTTGGATTTGCCAGATGTTCTTTGTTTCTGAGGCATATTTCTCCATAGATGTATAATCAGGTTTAAAAAATCCGCCACCGGATCTTATTTTTTCAATAGCGTCCAACAAAAAAGTTTTGAAAATGCCATCGTGTTCTGCCAAAAGATACCACGCCCCTTCGTAATAAAGTATCTTGTAAGGTTTCACAGTATAGCTTTTCTCCTTTCGAGAGTAAACGAAACGGATGATTTCGTTAGCTAATATGTACTTTTCCAAAGTCAAAACCGTTTCTGCCACCACATTATAGTCAACGGAATAATCATTTAACACAAGGTGGGTAGAGAGGCGGGACGAAGCAAATATCTTTTGTTTAAACACTTCCAGCTCTTTACGCTGACCTTCCGGCATTACTCCTTTAGCAAAATCCAATAAAGACGCCAAAAAAGCCAATTCTACGCCGGAAGAATTGTTATCTACCCGATAATCACTCATAAGGCGGAAAGATTTTACTTTTTCCGATGGAGTATAGACAGGAAAATGCTCCTCGATCTTTTCCAAATAACGGTAGGCGGTTTTACGGCTGACTTTGAACTCGTCCATTATAGTTTTGTAATTTATCTGTTTGTGGCTATTAAGAACTTTAAGCAACCGCAAAGCCACATTTAGATTAATATCAGCCATAGGTTTATTATATATTATACATACTTACTGTCAACTTCTAAGCCCAACACTCTTCTGATTGTAGCAATATTTGTCCCCATTAATGACACACAGTTAATTTATATTACCTGTAAAGGAGAACGCAGATGGAAAAAGAAGATGTTGCAAAGCAAGTTGAACTGTTAATTAAGGATATTTGTGTAAAAGGGGTTTTTTATTACACTGACGAACGTCTTGAACGCTATACATTACAGGAGCTAAAAGAGATGGCAGTACATCTTTACCTTGATCACGGCGAATATCCCGAAAAAAAAGCCAACAGGTTACTTAAAAATATTTTAGAGACAAGAGCCGGTAAGATGGATCAAGGTTTTACATGGTCTAAAGATAACAAAACAAGGTTTCTTGAAGTCAACAACAAACTTACCCAAGCATTTGAAGTTGCCTACAACGAGGCGTTGACGCTAAGAAATAATTTTGAAGACAAGATAGAAAATAAAGATCCGTTTTTAAAAGATTATGAGATGGAGATAATTGTACAGCCATTTATTAAAGAGGACAGCGATGATGATTGTTTTCCGGAAGTTTTGGCTTGCTCAGAGTATTATAATTGTATCCCAATCGTTCACAGTATGGGACACAGTTTTCGCAGATGGGATGAATTGCCGGAATATTTGAGTAAAGAGATAAACTATAATGGTGAATATTTTGGCGGTGAATTTGATACCGAATATATCGGTTATTCTATTCATGCTCTGTTAGATACTCATATTTGGAGTTTTGAAGATATTTTAAACATTGAAACGGTATGTACAGATATTAAAATATATTATCAAAACCGTACTGACATATAAAAATGTGATAATGTATATAATAATAATAGCGCAAACTGATAACAGAGTTGCATTTCATGTGAAACAGCGAGCGGAAAGCCCGCGGTTGGATATGTATCTAACTGGTTTTCCCATTAACGGAACCCCGCTACAGTCTATGGCATTGTGTGTAGACGGTGTCCCATTTTTTATCGCAGACGATGATGTAATGTTTGATGATGATGAACCGGTGTTTGAATGCTCAATAAAATATGCTGATATTGGAGATTGGATGGGGCTAAACGATGATATAAACAAACCTTTTGATAATATGAGGAGATCTTTTGACATACTGCGTCCGCTTTTATCAATGCTTCCGGCAGGTAAGTACAATCTTAAAATCAGAGATTTTTCCCCATTCTATAAAAACGGTGTGTTTTTTTGGAACTTAAAAGAACATGGTTATATGGAACCTGTCAGCGCCTCGTTTTACAACTCAGTTTTTCAATCTGTTATTCCGACCAAACCGCCAGAAACTTTTAATATAGACATAGTAAACTATTATAGAGATAAACACGACATTTACGGCGTATGCCTTGAGATAGAAGATGATATTTATCTTCTGGACGGGCATCATAAGTTATGCGCCGCAGCGCTAGGCGGCAGAAAAACCAAGTGTATTGTTACAAGCCATATAGCTCCGGTATTTAAAAAAACTAACGCTTCCCAAGGCACAATACAGTTAGCTGAAAATATGTGCAAAACAAGCAATTTTGTTTTCCCAGATAAATTGCTTGAGTGTTATTCAAAATATGATATGGACGATGTGTAGGGAATTGGAAATAAAAATTTCAACGCCGGAAGAGTTAGAGTTATTGCGGACTGAAATACAGCCGTCAGACAAGTTTGTCCTTGTTGCGGATATAGATATGGACGGCAGAATTTGGACACCGGTGGCTAATTTTTATGATATGTTTAACGGGAATGGACATACAATAAAAAACTTACATATCATTGCAAGACTGGAGGCAGAAAGTGATTACTACGGGCTGTTTGCCAGAATTGTGAATTTTGGCACAGTGAAAAACCTCATGCTTGAAGATTGTGTTATAGACGGCGGGGCTTTTGGTATATGCGGCGGCATAGCGGGAATTGTTATGTACTTTTCCTTTATAAATAACTGCAAATGTCTTGGAGGAACGGTAAAGGGGCTTATCTGCGGCGCTATTGCAGGACAGGTATTTGATGGTGACTTGACAGGGTGTAATGCTGTCAGAACAGAATTAAAAGGCTACACAACAGGCAAAATTGCCGGAGAATTTTGGTAAGGCGAGATATAGCATAAAAAAAGGAATAAATTATGAAAATTGTTGATTATTTTATTTTAAGAGGCGCATATATTGAGAATTTAGTTACTATAGTTCATGAAAAGCTCGCAGAAGGATGGTTGCCTTTGGGTGGCGTAAGTGTATGTTACGAAGGCGAAAACGAAGGTGTTTATTTTTACCAAGCCGTGGTAAAGTATGAAGTGGGGGTGGCAGATGCGAAGATGGAGTAAATTGCAACGGGAAATATATAAAATAGTTGCCAAAAATATCAATTTACAGATTCATTGTGTCGCCTATCGTATGGATAGTCATTGTGGCAGTACAGACCTACCTCGTTATTGGATTACACTTGATAAAGAAATTATTTTTGATTATCCTAAGCGATTTTTATCGGACGAAGGTTGGAAATATGTTTATGAAGAACATGATAATTATCCGTATATGACTGATATACCGGATATTACAGATTTGATTAAAGAGTACATTGATACACCAAAAGATGAGTTATTGACAAAAGTGTTTTATAGTGATAATTGGGGGTTGGTAGATATTTTGCGTGCGGCGGACAGACGTATAGGGATAAGAAGACATACGATATTTAAAAATTATGCTAATATTGCTGCCCAAAAAGTGATTAAGGCAAGATTTATTGCTTCAAAATAATTAATAACAAATAATATCAAGGGTTATAATTATGGACAAAATGTATGAGGAATATTTCAAAAGCGTAGACAAAAAGTTTAGATGTATAAGTGAAGGTTTTATTGAGGCTTTAAAAAAGGAAACCGGGATTTTGAATCCTATACTTGAGACGGTAAAGGCTGACAGAAGTCTTATGTTGTTTATCCGCGAAAATTATATAAATATCTACTACAACGGTGGCAGTATAATGAAAATTACTGAGAATACGGAAGGGGAAAGATACACCGTTGAGTTTGATAAAAATTATCTAAAAGAATACGAAGTTGTTTTGCCAAAGTACGAAATTTCAGATAATAAAGATGCAGCAAAAGCAACTGAGTGGAAGAAGGTTTTACCTGAGATAAAGCACGCGATGGCTCTCTTTATTAATGCAGGGGAACGCACATATCAGCAACTGGTATGCCGTGAAAATAACAGATCAAAAATTTCAAATGACACCGACTATTTTATTGTGGACATGGAGTATTGTGTGCCCCTCAAAGATAAAAATCCTGAGATTGATATGATTGCTGTAAAATGGTCTGCTACCTCTCAAGATAGAAAACGCCAAGATGATGAGGGATTTAAGACTGTTTCCCTTGCGTTTATTGAGATGAAATACGGTGATAAAGCTATTGATGGTACGGCTGGACTAAAAGTTCATCTGGATGATATGATTAAAATATTTGATGAAGATAAACTTGAATCTATACGAAACAGAGCAGAATTTCAGCTTAATACGCTGAATTATCTGGGATTAATTGATCATAAAAACCCAGAATGCAAATTCAGGGTAATATTGCCTGCGTTGCCTGAATATATAATGCTTTTAGCAAATACCGCTTCTAAAAAAGATGTCTTTAAAGACGCTATTAAACATTATGATAATTTTGCAAAAAAGCATTTTGAATTAAAATTTTTCGTGGCAAGTTACGCCGGTTATGGGCTTTTTGAGCATTGTATGCTTAATGCTGAAGATTTTAAAAAAATATTATAGGAGGAGAACAAAATGAATGATTTTAAGATGAAAAACAATGAGATTCGGGATAAGTCAAACAGAAAGATTGGTGAAATCAAAAACGATGAGA